>CAZBVC010000075.1:0-1529 GCA_964495255.1 uncultured Oscillospiraceae bacterium | reverse complement strand
ACATCATGCTGCGCGACAGCGCGCACATTCAGGAGTTTGAAGCCGAATGGCGCAATCGGAAAAATACGCGCAGCGGCGAGGCGCCGTTCGTCCCGCTGTATACGATGGAGGACGCCCAAGCGCTCGTCAAGCAGCTTGTTCGCCACGCCTACGGCGAACGGTTTTCGCTGTTCGACGGCGTTATGGTACGTTTCGTTGACGCGGGGCATTTGCTCGGCTCCGCCTCCGTCGAGCTTTGGCTGACCGAGAACGGCGAAACGCGCAAGCTCGTGTTCTCGGGCGACCTCGGCAACCGAAACCAACCGCTTTTGAACGACCCGACGCCCGTCGACAACGCGGACTACGTCGTTTTGGAGTCCACCTACGGCGACCGGCTGCACGACGTACCGCCCGATTATGCCAAGGAGCTTGCCGACGTTCTGCAAAAAACGTTCGATCGCGGCGGGAGCGTGATCGTTCCGTCGTTCGCGGTCGGGCGCACGCAGGAAATGCTTTATTTCATCCGCCATATCAAGGCGGAAGGGCTTGTGCATGGACACGACGGATTCCCCGTGTTCGTCGACAGCCCGCTTGCCAACGCCGCAACGCGCGTATTCGTCGAAAACGCGTCCTCCTGCTATGACGCGGAGGCGAAGGCGTTCGACCTCGCGGGCGAAAACCCGCTCTCGTTTCCGGGGCTTACGGTCTCCGAAACGAGCGACGATTCCAAGGCGATCAACATCGACAAGCGCCCGAAGGTCATCCTTGCCGCAAGCGGTATGTGCGAAGCGGGCAGGATCAAGCATCACCTGAAACACGGTCTGTGGGATCCGAAAAACACCGTGCTGTTCGTCGGGTATCAGGCGGAGGGCACGCTCGGCCGCTCGCTCATCGACGGCGCGAGCAAGGTCACGATTTTTGGCGAAACGATTCGCGTCGGGGCGGAAATACGGCAGCTGTCCGGCGTGAGCGGGCATGCGGACGCAAACATGCTCGTTTCCTGGATTACGCATGTTTCGCCCAAGCCCGCGCGCGTGTTCGTCAACCATGGGGAATCCTCCGTATGCGACGTTTTTGTCAAGCGGCTGCATGACGAATGCGGCATAGACGCATATGCGCCATACAGCGGGACGGCGTTCGACTTGCTGCAAAACGCGCTTCTATACGAAAGCGCGCCGATACCGATCGAGCGCAAGACCGAAGCGCAGGCTGCCGAGCCGCAGAGAAAAAAGCCTGCTGCGGATAAGCCTTACGGCAAGCTCCTTTCCGCTTTGGAGCGGCTGACCGCGCTCATCGGGAAAGGCGCAGGGCGTTCCAACAGCGAAATGGCGAGCGTTTGCGACAAATTGAACGACATCAGCGACGCATGGGAGAAGAGGTAAGGGACAGCTTCCTTTATATAAGCGTTTTTTCCGCACGCTTCGGGCGTCGGAAGCGCATTCGACAAAAAAACTTGCAAAATTTGAAAAAACCCGTTGACAAGCGAAACCCCGTTTGCTATACTACAAAAGCTGTCGCGGGGAACAAGAGCCGCGGGGCGCCCGGGAGAC
>CAZBVC010000074.1:0-2056 GCA_964495255.1 uncultured Oscillospiraceae bacterium | reverse complement strand
GGCCGAAGTAACTATTAACGAAATTTGGGTGTCTCGTTTTCTTGACAAATCCATAATCGCCCGCCATGGTAAACGCCGCGATTGCGCCCTCGTAATCGCCCTGTTTGAAGAGCGCTTCGCCTTGCGCGTAGGAAACGGACAGAATCCGCTCGCCTGCGTCCTTATACGCTCCCGCCTCGGTAAACGCCGAGATTGCGCCCTCGTAGTCGCCCTGTTTGAGCAGCGCTTCGCCTTGCGCATAATAAACGGACAGAATCCGCTCGCCTGCGTCCTTATACGCCCCCGCCTTGGTAAACGCCGCGATTGCGCCCTCGTAATCGTCCCGTTCAAGCAGCGCTTCGCCTTGCGCGTAGGAAACGGACAGAACGCGCTCGCTTGCGTCCTCATAATCGCCCGCCTCGGTAAACGCCGCGATTGCGCCCTCGTAGTCGCCCTGTTCGAGCAGCGCTTCACCGCTTTGGTAATCTTTATTCGATGAATCGAGCAGCTTGGGCAAGCCGATCACCGCCGCCGCGATCAAAACGAGCGCCGCCGCAATGAAAAAAAAACGTCTTTGGGCTTTTCTTGTCCGCGTGCGCCTGTTCGGGCGCCTTTTGCTTGGCGCGTTTTTCCTGCCGCTTGCGCTCGTTTGCCTTCTTTTGCTCGGCGGGCTTTTCCGCTTTGGGCGCAGCCGCTTCTTCCTGTGGCTTTGGCTTTGCAACGACGGGGCGCGGCTCAACGAATAGTTCTTTTTCCAGCGCCGCCATGTCCCGCGTGCGCTCCTTTGGCTGAACCGTCAATCCCCGCAAAAGCGCCTGCTGCTGCGTCGGCGTAAAGCCCGCGCCCAAATCGTTCGGCGGGACGAGCGGCTCGCCAAACATCGCGCGATCCGTCGCCTGCGGCGGTTTTTGCCCCGTGGTCAGGCGATAGATGGTCGCGCAGAGCGCGTAAACGTCCGTCCACGGGCCCTGCTCGCCATGCGTGCTGTATTGCTCCACGGGCGCGAACCCGTGCTTGACGTTGATCGTGTTGCTATGCTCGCCCTCGGCGGAAATCTGCCTTGCCGCCCCGAAATCGAGCAGCTTGATGCTGCCGTCGGGTTGCAGCATGATGTTGTCGGGCGCGATGTCGCGATGCAAAAGCCCCTCGTCGTGTACGCGCGAAATGGATTCCATCAGCGGATGAAGCAGCGGCAACACCTCGCTTGAAGGCAGCCTGCCGCCGCGCTCGTTGGCAAGCGCTTTCAGCGTTTTGCCCTCGACAAAGTCCATAACGATATATGCCGTCCCGTTCTCATGGAAAAAGTGGCGAACGTTGACGATGCAGGGATCGGTTGAAAACTTCGCAAGAATCTTCGCTTCGTCGAGAAACTTTTGCTTGCCGCGCGCGAAAAACGCACCGTTGCTGCCGAGCATGGGAACGACCGTGGTCTGCATACTCATTTCGCGGGTAACGAACCCGTTCGGATAGTATTCTTTGACCGCAACCTTTTGATCGAAATTGAGATCCCAGCCGACATAGGTGACGCCGAACCCGCCCTGTCCCAGCGCTTTGCCGACCAAATACGCGCCCGCAAGAATCGTGCCGACGGGAAGCTGATGCTGCTGGTTTTGCAATGTTGCGTTATTTGTACCACAACGCGGACAAACCGCGCCCGCGCGCGGCAAGCGCTCCATACAGCCCATGCAGAATAATTTGGGATCGAAAGCGGCGTCCATGGCGATTGCTCCTTACGATGATATGGTTGGGCGGTCGAGCGAAAGAGACGCATGAATTCATTGTTATTGTACCACAGAATGCGCACACATGGGAACTGTTTGTATCATTTGGACGGATTTTGACGCTTTTCTTAAAAGAAATTTGTAAAGTGGCGCTTGGAGAAAGCCGCCCGAAACTTTTTCGAAAAATGGGGTTGCATTTTCGAAATGTTTATTGTATTATATTTGAGCGTCAAGGGGCATTAGCACAGTTGGTAGCGCGCAACGTTCGCAATGTTGAGGTCAGGAGTTCGAATCTCCTATGCTCCACCAAACGTTCCTTAGGCGAACTTTCAAGATCGCTTAGGGTAATCTCTGAA
>CAZBVC010000073.1:0-2285 GCA_964495255.1 uncultured Oscillospiraceae bacterium | reverse complement strand
AGCCGACCCCGGCGTCCCGATGCTTCTGCGGCGAATCGCCGGTCACGTCCGTATCCCCCAGCAGCACCCGCCCCTTGTTCGCCCTGCGCAGCCCGAACAACGCTTCGAGCAGCTCGGGCTGACCGTTGCCGTTGATTCCCGCAAGCGCCACGATTTCGCCCGCGCATACCTCGAAGCTCACGTTCTTCACCGCGTCCAAAAGCCCGTTGCGCACCCAAAGGTTTTTTGCCGTGAGCAGCGCCTTCCCGCGCGCCGCGGGCGGCTTCTCCAACCCAAGCATGATCGTTTTGCCGACCATCATGCGGATCGTCTCGGGCGCGTCCAGCTCGCTCGTAACGCCCGTTTTGACGCTTTCCCCATCGCGCAGGACGGTCACCTCGTCCGTAATGCCGAGAACCTCCTCGACCTTGTGGCTGATGTAGACGATCGTTTTGTTCGCCTGTTTCAGCCTTCGGATCGTGTCCAAAAGCCCCTTGATCTCCTGTTCGGCAAGCACGGAGGTCGGCTCGTCAAAAATCAGCAGCTCGGCCTTGCCGTAAAGCGCGCGCATGATCTCGACGCGCTGCCGCTCGCCCATGGACAGGGTGGAAACGCGCCGATCCAGATCGATCGAAAACCCGCATTGCTCCGCCGCCTGCTGCGCCGCGCGGCGCGAAGCCGCCTCGTCCACAAGCCCGAACGCGCGGGTCGGCTCCATGCCGAGCACGACGTTTTCGATCACGGTATAGTCGTCGAGCAGCGAAAAATGCTGATGCACCATGCCGACGCCCAGCTTCGCCGCCTGCATCGCGTTTTGGAAGCGCACCGTTTCGCCGCGGAGACAGATCGTTCCCGCGTCGGCGCGCTCAACGCCCGAAAGGATCTTCATCAGCGTGGACTTGCCCGCGCCGTTTTCGCCGAGCAGCCCGTGTACCGTACCCCGTTTTACGGTGAGATCCGCGTGTTTCAGCGCGCGCACCTCGCGCCCGAAGGAGCGGTACGTTTTGCATATCCCACGCATTTCCAAATAGCCTGCATCCTGCGTCACCTTGGCGCCTCCCTCATGCGATCGGCGCGCGCGGGTCGATGCTGCCGTCGATCAAGCCCTTGTATGCTTCGTCCATCGCGGCGCGGATTTCCTCCGGCACGTTCTCCAAATAAACGGGGTCGTCAAACGTGAACGAGATCACGTTTTCCTTCGCGCCCATCGTGCGCCCCGTTCCGTAATCAAGCGTATCGGTAATCGCCGCGTATGCCGCGTCGTATGCCGCGTCGTATCCCAGCACCAGCGAGCAGCCGATGATCGTCTCGGGCGCGAGCGAGATCGCGTTATTGTCGTTTGCAACCGCGTATCTGCCCTGCGCCTCCGCCTCCGTAACGCAGCCGTATGCCGACGCGCCCGTTGTGTAATATACGATATCCGCGCCCTGCGCGAACAGCGCGCGCGTCACGGAAGCGCCCTTTTGCGGATCGACCCAGTCCCCGATAATCGAATTGATGATCTGAATCTCGGGATCGACCGCGCGCACACCGTTCGTAAAGCCCGTCTTGACGTCCACCTCCCATGGGTCGTATACGTCCGTAAACACGAGCCCGACGACCTTTTCCGCGTTCGCCTTGGGCATGTCGCTCTTCGTCACAAGCCCGCAGAAATAGCCGCCCAAATAACCAAGCTGATACAGGTCGAACGAAACGCCCCATACCGTGCTCGGGATCTTGCCGCCCTCGAACTTATCCGCGTAGCCGTTTAAGTCCGCATCCAGCAAAACGATCTTCTGCTCGGGATACGCCTTGTTTGTCTCCTTCACGCAATATCGCATGACGTCCGTCGTGGTAAAGATCACGTCGTACAGCTTCGATTCGGCGAGGCTGGTGAGATACTTGCCGTATGCCGTCCATTGATCGCCGCCTTCGACCACCTTTGGCTCGGGCGCGCCGAGCGCGGCGCAGGCGTCCCGAACGCCGGCGGCAATCATTTGAAAGATTGCGTTCTCGCCCTCGATGCCCGGCAGCATGATCGCCGTTTTGAAGTTTGCATAGGCGCTTTCGGAGGAAGCGGTTTCGGCTTTCGGCTTGCCGCACGCAAAGCAAAGCAGCAACAGCGTTGCACAGAGGAGTAAACAGACGATACGTTTCATGTGTCGGGAGCCTCCTTGTCAAATGATTTCTTTGAGCAGGTTCTCCGCGCGCACGCTTCCCGCGTGAAAAACGCGCTTGGTCAAACAATCGTTGATCGTAATCCTTGCGAGCTTGTTAGCGTGAAAACAACAGTAATAAACAGGAAATGGCCGTAAAATCAGTCCAAG
>CAZBVC010000072.1:0-2644 GCA_964495255.1 uncultured Oscillospiraceae bacterium | reverse complement strand
AGTGTGAAGCTCACGTCTTTGAGCACCTCGGCGCTGTCAAAGCGCTTCGTCAGATTGTTGACTTCCAATATCGTCATCTCTTACACCTTGATGTAGTCCAGTTTCTTTTCGACGCGCGCGAACAGCAGCGTGAGAAGCCCGCTGAACGCAAGATAGAATAAACCCGAATAAAACAGCGGCCAAAGCAACGCCTGCGTCTTGATATACGTCTGCGCCTCCATGATAAGCTCGCGCACCGCGATGACGCGCGCAAGCGAGGTGTCCTTGACCAGCGTGATAATCTCGTTGGACATGGCGGGAACGATGCGCTTGACAACCTGCATCAGCGTGATGCGGAAGAAGATCTGCGTGCGCGTCAGACCGAGCACCTGACCCGCTTCGGATTGTCCCTTCGGCACGCTTTCGATGCCGCCGCGGTAAATCTCGGAAAAATATGCCGCATAATTGATCACAAACGCGATCAATACCGAAGCCATGCGCGACAGGCTCGTCGAAATGCCGATAAGATCGGGCCCGTAGAACACGATAATGACTTGCAGCATGAGCGGCGTGCCGCGGATGATCCAAACAAACCCGCGCGAAACCAGCATCAGCGGACGAAAGCGGCTCATCGAGCAAAACGCGATGACAAGCCCGAGCGGGATCGCGCCGAGCAGCGTGACGATAAATATGAGGCATGTGCTGCCAAAGCCTTTTAGGAGCGTCAGCGTGACGGAGAGCAAGGTAGACGTCATAAGCGATTTCCTTTGTAGTGATGTTCGGAGACGATCCATGCAAACATGGGAGCGGGGCGAACGAGAGGTTCCCTCGCACGCCCCGATGGGATTCCGTCAAGCGGTTCAGCCGATCAACAGGTCGGTCAGAGCGTATTTTTCCGCAAGCGCATTGAGCGTTCCGTCGGCAAGCAGCTCGCCAATCGCGCTGTTAAACTGTTCCGTCGCATTGCTGCCGACGCGCAGACCGATCGCGTATTCCTCATCGCTCATGTCGATGTCCGCCATGATCAGGTCGGCACAATCCGAGTTTTCGCCCGTCATTGCCTGCGCCATGGTCAGGTCGATGACCGCCGCGTCCACCTTGCCCGCCTTCAATTCGAGCAGCGCGTCGGACTGTGCGGCAACGCCCAGCAGCGTCGCGCCGGTCAGGTCGGTTTCGATCGCGGCTGCGCCCGCGCTGCCTTCCTCGGCGGCAACGGTCTTGCCGTCAAAATCAGCCGCCGACGTATAGGCGTCCAGCTCCGATGCGCGAACGACGACAACCTGCTGGTTTTTCAGGTAGGAGATCGTAAAGTCCATATTCGCCTTGCGATCTTCGGTAACGGTCAGCCCGTTCCAGATGCAGTCGATCTTGTTGCCCGAGAGCTCAAGCTCCTTGGAATCCCAATCGATGACGACGAATTCGGGCGTAAGACCCAGCTTCGCGCAGAGCGCTTCGGCAAACTCGGTGTCGAAGCCGACCAGCTTGCCGTCGGCATAGTAGTTCATCGGCTCGTATTCCGTGATGCCGATCACGAGGGTTTTCTTTTCCTGAATATACTCCCAATCCTTGGCTACGCCGTACTTCTTTGCGCAGGCAGACATCGAGAGCAGCATCATCAGGGCAAATGCGAGTGCAAGGGTTTTTTTCACGTTCTTCATGTTGTTTTCCTCCGTTTATTTTCATAATTCTTTTGTTATTTAGCAATATATCACTTTATCATGATAAAGTAAAGCTTTTTTTTGAAATGCTCCGAACTTTTTTTCGTTTCCCGAAAAGCACAGAGTTTCAGAGCGTTTTTAACGTGTTATCGCGACGGGGAACGGCTCGTTTTGCGGCAAAAGCGTTTTCCGCACATAAAAAGTTTACATGATAACACTTGCGGCTTCATATTCCTGTGCTATACTGCGCGTCGTTGATTAAGGAGGGATACCCATGAGAATTCGTACGGCGAGGAAACGCGCCGCAGCGCTTCTTGCGCTCATGCTTTTGACGAGCATACTGCTTCCGACCGCGCTTGCGGAGGGCGAGGACACGACAAACACAACCGAGCCGACCGCAACGCCCGAAACGACTCTGACGCCCGAACCGACCGTAACGCCCGTGCCTACAAAAGGCGACGCACGCGTCACGATGGGAGCGGATCTGACCGAGAAGCAGCGCGCTGCGGTGTATCAAGACTTCGGCATTACGGAGGGATCCGTGATCGAGCTGAAGGTGACAAACGCCGAGGAACGGAAATACCTCGAGGGACTCGTGCCGGACGGGAAGATCGGAAGCGTTGCACTTTCCTGCCTGTATATCCGAACGATGGACGAGGGCTACGGCTTGACCATCGAGCTGAACAACATCAACTATTGCACGGTTGAAATGTACAAAAGCGCGCTGACCACGGCGGGCATTACGGACGCTTCCGTGATCGTGAGCGCGCCGTTCCCCGTTTCGGGCACAGGCGCGTTGACGGGCGCGTACAAGGCGTATGAGGATATCACGGGCGTTTCGCTTTCCGAGCTTGCGAAGTCGGTCGGCGCGGAGGAGCTTGTCGTAACGGGCGAGCTTGCGGAGTATATCGGCAGCGAGGATGCGCTGGAACTGGTCAAGGAGCTGAAAGGCATGCTCGACCAAACACAGACAATGTCGGACGACGAGGTGCGCAAGGAGATTCGCT
>CAZBVC010000071.1:0-2652 GCA_964495255.1 uncultured Oscillospiraceae bacterium | reverse complement strand
TGGTGCACAACGTGCTTTACGAGTATGCAAACATCAACGCCATCACGATTCCCGTGCGCGTGGGCTTGGACAAGCTGGAAGACGCCATCATCGGCGCGCGTGCGTTCGGGCTGGACTTCACGCTTACCATGCCGCTGAAAAGCCCGATTATCGAATACCTCGACGAGGTGGACGACATGAGCCGCGCGTTCCGCTGCGTGAACAACGTGAAATATGTGGACGGGAAGCTCATCGGCACGGGTTTGGACGGCGTCGGCATGGGCGCGGCGATCCGTCATCGTCTGGGCGACAAAATGAACGGCAGGCGCGCGCTGGTTCTCGGCGCGGGCGCTGTTGCGGGCCCCATCGCGGCGGCGCTTGCCGAACGCGGGGTAACGAGCATCGTAATCGCCAACCGCACGGTTTCCAAGGCGGAATATATCGCGGACATTCTGAAAAAATACTTCCCGACCCTGCAAGTGGAATTCGGCCCGCTGGACGAAGCGTATCTGAACGAGAAAGCGCCGTCGTGCGGCATCGTCGTACAATGCACCTCGATGGGCGGCGGCACATGGGAGCCGTTTCATCCGCTCTCGTTTATGGCGCTTCTGCCGAAGGACTGCCTCGTTGCGGACGTGCTCTACCCCGTTACCACCGTGCTGACCGAGGCGCAGCGGCTGGGGCTCGAAACGCTGAACGGGCAGGAGATGATCCTGCATCAGCAGCTCGCCACGATGGAGTTTCGTTTCGGCGTCAAGCTGCCGGACGAAGCGCTGCTCGTTGCGGAGGAAGCGCTGGATATGTCCGTTGCAAAGCGCGCCTTCCGCAACCGCACTTTGGCGGCGGAGAAAGCCGCCGAGGAAGCCGCAAAGAAGGACTGAAAGGAACGCTCTGTAAGCCCATGAAACATGCAAGGAGATCCCTGCTGTTCGTTCCGGCGGATTCGGAAAAGTTCATCGCCAAGGCGGAAGCGCTTTCCGCCTTGGACGCCGTGATACTGGATTTGGAGGACGGCGTTGCGCCCGCGCAAAAGGACGCGGCGCGCGATAACCTGCCAAGCGCAGTCGCCCGTTTGCAGGCGGCGGGCAAGGAGGCGTTTGTTCGCGTCAACGACGTTGCGACGCTGCGCGGCGTAAACGACCTGCTTTTCGCGTCCAAGCTCGGCGCGGACGGAATCGTTTTACCCATGGCGCGCAAAAAGGGCGTAACCGCCGCGGATTGGCTGCTTGACGCCATAGAAGCGGAAAGCGCGGAGAACGCGCGGAAAACGGCGCTGTTGCCGATGATCGAAACGGCGGCGGCGCTGAGAGAGATCGACGGCATCCTGAGCGCATCCGAGCGCATCGTCGCCTTGGTTTTCGGCGCGGAGGATTATACGAACGACCTCGGCGTGGAGAAAGAAACGGCGGCGGAAAGTCTGCTGTACGCGCGAACGGTCATCGTCGGCGCGTCACGCGCGCACCGCGTGGACGCAATCGACTCGCCTTGCACCGCCTTTCGGCAGGAAGAAGTCTGCATGGCGGAGATATCCCGCGCAAAGGCGCTCGGTTTTACCGGCAAAACGACCATCCACCCCGTTATGACGGATGCGATCAATCAAGCGTTCTGCCCTTCGGAAGCGGAAATCGCGCAAGCAAAGCGTGTATGGAACGCGTTTCAAGAGGGATTGAACGCCCGCAAGGGCGCCGTCTGTTTGGACGGACAAATGATCGACAAACCGATCGCGCTGCGTGCGGAACGCACCTTGCGGCGCGCGGGGTTGCAATAAAGCTTCATTTTGAATGGCTTGCCGCCATAAACGGCAAACGGAAAGGACCAAAACATGAAGGAAATCATTGAGCAGGAGACGCCCGAAAGCCTCGAAATCGCAGGGCTGATCGCGCGCGCGCGCGCCGCGCAGGCGCAGATCGCGAATATTTCGCAAGAGGAAGCCCGCCACATCGCGCGCTGCATCGGATGGCTCGCCATCGACCGTGCGGACGAATGGGCAAAAATTAATTTTGAGGAAACCAACATGGGCGACGAGCAGAGCAAAAGCGCACGCACGCGTGCCCGTGCCCGCGGTCTGATGCGCGACCTGAACGCAACGAAGACCGTCGGCGTCATCGAGGAGGATCCCGAAAAGGGGCTCGTCAAGATCGCCAAGCCGGTCGGCGTCATCGGCGCGCTCGTGCCCGTTACCGTACCCGCCGGCGTTGTGTTCATCAAAGCGATGAACGGGCTGATGGGTCGCAACGCGCTCATCTATGCAACGCATCCGCGCGCAAAGCGCACCACCGCCACCGTGGTGGGCGAGCTGCGCGCGCTGCTCGGACGCCTCGGCTATCCCGAGGATCTGCTCATCTGCATTGACGACATCTCAACGGAAAAAACGCGTCAGCTCATGAAGCAATGCGACCTGATTATTGCAACGGGCGGCTCCGGCATGGTGAAAGCGGCGTATTCCTCCGGCACGCCCGCCTTCGGCGTCGGCGCGGGCAACGTTGTAAGCGTCATCGACGAAACCGCCGACCTTGCGGACGCGGCGTTCAAGATTATGGACAGCCAGATGAACGATCTGGCGAGCGGCTGCTCCACGGAGAACTCGCTTGTGATTCAAAAGAGCGTCTACGCGCAGGCGATCGCCGAAATGAAGCGGCAGTATGCGCATCTTTGCACGCCCGAGGAAAAAGC
>CAZBVC010000070.1:0-3087 GCA_964495255.1 uncultured Oscillospiraceae bacterium | reverse complement strand
CGCCCGGAAACCCGAAGGGTTTTAGGCGGGAAGCGGTTATTCTGTCGAAAAACAATGTTTTTCGACAGCCTGACGGCTGAACGCCGTTTCGCCCCGCCCGTTCGGCTCGATATGCGGCGAAACGCCTTTCTGCATCATCGATTGTCATCGAAATTCAAAACGACAGCAGCATAAGCCATGTAAACATTGCGTCAGGGTTCAATCCGAACGAGCGAACCCTGACGGAAACGTCGTTCGGGATGGATACGCACGCGTTCCGACCTGCTTTCGTAATCAAAAAAACAATTTGTCGAAAAGTACTTGACAGCCGACTCCTATGTTGGTATCTTAGTGGAGAACAAATTGTATGCAATACACAATGCGCAATACGCAATAAACAGCAATGGAGCAAACGCATGGCGGAAGTCGAACTCGACGTAATCGACCAAAAACTGATTACATCCCTGGTGGCGGATCGTATTCGCGATGCGATTGAGTCCCGCGAGCTGACGCCCGGGCAGCGCATAGGCGAAGCGGAGATGAGCGGTCGCCTTCAAGTAAGCCGAACGCCCGTTCGCGAAGCGTTTCGCATGCTGGAAACCGAGGGTTACCTGACGCACAGCCCGCGCTGCGGCGTAATCGTAAAGGAACTGCGGCGGGATGAGATCATCGACGTGTTCGAGGTGCGTTCTTGGTTGGAGCAGCTCATGATACGCAAAATCTGCCGCAGCGCTTCGCCCGTCGAGCGGGAAAAGCTCAACGCCCTGCGCGCGCAAATGGAAACCCTCCTCCCCGATATGGACGAGGCTGCGTTCCGCGCGCTGGATGAAGGATTCCACGATGTGCTCGTTGCAAACTGCGGCAATCCCAAGCTTGCCGAAATCGTAAAGAATTTGAAGATCAACACCAAGCTGATCCGAAACCGCGCGGGTTTTTCGCTTGCGCGCGCGCAGGAATCGTTCCGCGAATGTATCGCTTTGGTGGACGCCATCAATCAGCGCGACGAGGATATGGCCGCCGCGCTCATGCATAACCATTTTGACAAGAGCCTCGCGTTCTTTCTTGCCAGCGTTTCGAGCGAAGGCGAGTAACGGTTACGCTTCGTCGTTGATATAGATATCAATCTATCATCAATTCCCGTATGTTGTGTCGCCCTTGCCGCAAATGCGGTGGCCGGGCTGTCGGAATGCATTTTCCATAAATTGTATGCAATATGCAATCCGACGCAGAATGCCCGCTTCTCCGGATTCGCAGCAGCGCATTGCTGTGTAATAAACCCAAAAAGCAAAGGAGAGAAAACAATGAAAAAGTCCCTGGCACTACTGTTGGTTCTGATCCTTGCGTTCGGCGTCTTCGGCGGCTGCGCCAAAGAGGCCCCCGCAGCGACGCAGGCCCCCGCAGCGGAAGCAAAGATCGAGTCCGAAGCGCCCGTTGCCGAAGACAAGCCCGTCGAAGAGGTAACCTACACCCCCGGCAAGTACACCTTGAACGTGGATCACGGTCATACCGAAACCAGCGTAACGCACGAAGCCTGCTTGAAGTGGGCGGACGCCGTCCGTGAGCGCACCCATGGCGAAGTGGACATCACGGTTTATTACAGTTTCCAGCTTGGCACCGCGGACGACCTGCTCGTTATGATTATGCAGGGCGGCAACGTCGGTTATCTGGCAGACCCCGGCCGTCTTGGCAACTATGTCAAGGACATCGGCGTTTTGAACGCGCCTTATGTGGTTGAGAGCTATGACGAAATCCTCAAGCTGGAGGAATCCGACCTGTTTGCGGAATGGGAACAGGCGCTCATCGACAGCAACGATATGCACGTTCTGTCCTGGAACTATGGTCAGGGCTTCCGCAGCTGCTTCGTCAATAAGAAGTGCACCACCCCCGAAGAATTCCGCGGCGTGAACTTCCGTTCGCCCGAATCTCCCGTTTGGTACGCGGTTTGCGAAGCGATCGGCGCAACGCCCGTCGCCATGGCTTACGGCGAAACCTACTCCGGCATTCAGACCAAGCTGGTTGACGGCTGCGAGCAGAACATCGGTTCCGTGTATGACAACGCCATCTACGAGGTCGCCCCGTTCTTTATCGAGACCCGCCACGTTTACCTCGCCAACGCGATGGTCGTGAGCGACACCTGGTTTCAGACCCTGCCGGAAGAATACCAGCAGATCGTAACCGAAGAATCCTACAACGCGGGCATTTACTTTGCCGAGACGCTGGCCGCAAACGAAGCGGCGCAGATCGACGACATGGTAAGCAAGGGCGTGACGTGGGTCAAGTATGAAGAGCTGGACATCGACGCGTTCAAGAAGAATTCCGAAGCGTTCTTCACCAAGATGGACATGGTCGAAGCAAAGGACAAGCTCCTCGCCGCGCTCGGCAAATAAGGATCCCTTTCAATTATGCACGTCATCCGCGCCGTGGAGTTCTCTGCGGCGCGGATGTACAACGATCGATCCCGAGACCTCGACGAAAGCTGTTATGAGGTGTAACATGCGACGACTCCACAAAATTTACAACATGACCGAGATCGTGTTTTGCTGCGTCTGCCTTGGCGGCTGCATGGCGGTGCTGTTCATCAACGCCATCGCGCGCAACGTGGGCTTCCCGATTCGATTTGCAAACGATCTCGCTCTGGCCCTGTTCTCCTACACCACGTTTGTCGGCGCGGATCTTGCCTACCGCAACAACAGGTTGGCGCGCGTGGATCTGTTCTCCCGCTATCTGCCCAAAAAGGCGCAGACGGTTCTCGAATACTTCATTCTTGCCGTCTGTCTCGCGCTTTTCGTGCTGCTTGCCTACCTTGGCGTCCAACTTGCGCTGCGCTCCTGGAAGCGCCCCGTCCCCTCCCTGCCGAACATCAGCTATGGCTGGATCATCATCAGCGTGCCGATCGGCGCGGTTTTGATGACGATCTCCACCATTATTAAGTTTGTTGAAACGACCAAAGGCGTGCTTGCCGCGGGAAAAGAGGTCGCCTCATGCTGATCGTATTCATCGTATTTCTTGCGTTGTTGCTGCTTGGCGTCCCCGTTGCGGTATCCTGCGGCGTCGCGGGCGTCGTGTATTTTCTGACGAACAGCAGCATGATCTTTAACCAGGTCATAC
>CAZBVC010000069.1:0-3409 GCA_964495255.1 uncultured Oscillospiraceae bacterium | reverse complement strand
TGGTACCCGGTATGGGAGTCGAACCCATGTTACCGCCGTGAGAGGGCGGTGTCCTAGGCCACTAGACGAACCGAGCGCGACTGCAAAAAACATGATACAAAAAAAACGGTTCTGTGTCAAGCATTTTTTCCGCCGTTACCATTTCCTGCGAATTGCCGCTTCGCTTCGCGCTTCGGGTATTCCCCGTCAATCGCCCAAGACGACCTTGACCGTATATTCGCCCGAAAGCGCCTGCACAAGCGGCAAGAACAGCGCGCGCGTCTGTTTCAGCGCCGCCTCGTCCGCTTTTTCCAGCATGACGGGCGTGTCCAAATGCTCGCGCATCGCGGCGTCGATGCTCTGTTCCAGCACGTTGAGCTGCTCGGGCGTAAGCTTGATCTCCCCAAACGCGAAGATTGCCTTCTCCGTGTCCTCAAACTCCGTCTTTTCCACGTCAATCTCCACATAGGAAAGCATCGCATGCGGAATCGTCACGATCACGCTGCGGGCGCTCGCGTCAAGCACGATATCAGCGTAGGACAGCTTCGACAAGTCCAGCGTGTAAACGCCCGTTCCGTAGGAATGAATCACCTTGGTCTTGGCAAACAGCGCGATATTCGCCATCGTCTGCGAAACGCGGCTCGTAATCTGCACATCCTGCTCCAACACGACGAACGCCGCCTTTTCACGCGTCTCACCGAGGATCGCTTGGGCAAAATCGATGCGGCTATACCCCATCTTCTCATCAGGCAGCAGCTCCGAAAGCGAATCGGGCAGCGATATCGTGAAATTGGGCGTAAGCGCCTTCTTGACGCGCGGCACAAGGATCAGCGCCGCGACGACCACCGCGACAAGCAACGCCGCGATCAGGATCAGCCGCAGCTTCCAAAGGGAGAATCTGCCGCGCTTCCTCAACGTTTTTTCGCACGCGTTTTCTCGCGTTTCCCGCGCACGCTCCGCCTCGGAAACCATGTTTGCTCTTGCTGCATCGTCGCGTACTTGATTTGCATCCACGCGTCCCCGTTCCGCCATCCTTCATTCACCCCCGCTCGCGTTTTACCGTTTTTTGACGCGCATTATATGGTTTCAGTATAAAGCGCTTCGCGTTTTTCTGTCAACCGATGCGAAGATTCGACACGCTCGATTTACGAAATGTTCAAAACCAACGCATTCATCGCGTATTGCGACAGCGTTCATCGGGGAATGCTAAACGTGAGGTGATGCGATTATGCAGCTAACGCAAAAGGAAACCATGCTTTTGCAGGACTTGAAGAATCAGGAACAGATCTGTATCGAGAAATACCGACAGTATGCGGCGCGCGCATGCGACGAACAGCTCAAAACGCTGTTTGCGAACATTGAAAGCACGGAACGCTCGCATCTGGACACGCTGACGCAGATGATGGACGGAACGATTCCGATGCAAACAGGGGGACAATCCCAAAACAGCGCTTCGTCGAGCTTTCAGCCTTCGGATTGCGGCGCCGAGGAGAAGCAGGCGGACGAGTTTCTCTGCGGCGACGCATTGAGCATGGAAAAGCACGTTTCGTCCGTTTACGACGTGAGCATTTTCGAATTCGGCGACGCGCAGGCGCGGGAGACGCTCAACCACATTCAAAAGGAAGAACAGCAGCACGGACTGCACCTTTACGACTATATGTCGGCAAACGGCATGTCCGCATAGGCGCGAAAAACAGGCAAGACGGGAAAGCGATATGCTTTCCCGTTTTTGTATGCATCTTTTCGCTTTTTTGCGGTTGACAAACACACATAACCTGCTATAATAAGCAGCAACAAGATTGTATACAAGCATGCAAGAGTGCAAGCATCCATAAAGGAGCGTTTTATGAGCAAAATCGTGTTTGACGACCATTCCAACCTCTTGCGGGAGAATTACTACCAATATGACGTGCAGGATGTACCGAACGCGAATCTCTTTCCCGAGATCTTCCCTTTTGGCGAGGTGCCGCGCGTGGCGTTCAACCAGCGGCTCGTGCCCATGCACATGCCGAAGGATATTTGGATCACGGATACGACCTTTCGCGACGGGCAGCAATCGCGCGAGCCGTTCACAAGCGCGCAGATTCTCAGGTTGTTTGATCTGATGCACGACCTTGGCGGGCCGCAGGGATTGATCCGTCAAAGCGAGTTTTTCGTATATAGCGCGCAGGATCGGCAGGCGTTGGAGCTTTGCAGGCAGCGTGGCTACCGTTTTCCCGAGATCACGACATGGATTCGCGCCACGGCAGAGGATTTCAACCTCGTCAAGGAGCTGGAAATCCGTGAAACGGGCATTCTTGTCTCCTGCTCGGATTATCACATATTTGCCAAGATGGGCTTAACGCGCAGTCAGGCGATGGACAAATATCTCGGCGTGGTCAAGATGGCGCTGGATCGCGGCATTCGTCCGCGCTGTCACTTTGAGGACATCACGCGCGCGGATTTTTACGGCTTTGTGGTACCTTTTGCACATGCGCTGACGCTCCTTTCCGAGGAGAGCGGCATTCCGATTAAGATTCGCTGCTGCGACACGCTTGGGCTCGGTATTTCGTACCCCGGCGCCTCTCTGCCGCGGAGCGTACCCGGCATCATCTACGGCTTGCGGCATTATGCGAACGTTTCCGCCTCGCTGATCGAGTGGCACGGGCATAACGACTTCTATAAGGCGGTGTCGAACGCGGCGACGGCATGGCTGTACGGCGCATCAGCGGTGAACTGTTCACTGCTCGGCATCGGCGAGCGCACGGGCAACTGTCCGCTTGAGGGCATGGTGATGGAATACTGCTCGCTGCGCGGGCGTACGGACGGCATGAACCTTGCGGCAATCACGGAGATCGGCGACTATTTCGAGAAGGAGATCGGTTACGCAATTCCGCCGCAAACACCGTTTGTCGGACGCGACTTTTGCGCTACGCGCGCAGGCATTCATGCCGACGGGCTGCTCAAAGACGAGCGAATCTACTCGATATTTGACACGCAGGCGCTTTTGAACCGTCCCTCCGAGGTCATGGTGGACGCGCACAGCGGCGCGGCGGGCATCGCGTTTTGGCTGAATGCGCACATGGGGATGGACGTTGACAAAAAGAGCACCGTTGTGACAAAGATGAAGGAGCGGATCGACGCGCTGTACACCATGGGACGCACGACGACGTTGAGCGCCGAGGAATTGAAGTCGATCGCGACGATGGCGATGCAGGAGGCGGAGTAAGCGCGAGGCGCTTCTTTACCCTCCGTTCAGACAGAACGAAAGACACGCCATGCTCTGCATGACGTGTCTTTCGTTTGGATCCCGTGCGTCATGCGACTGCAAACGACGCAAAAGCCATGCCTGCGGCGGCTTCTTTGCGCCGTTCGCAGTCGCACCAAAGAAATCCGCTGCGGCAGATTTCTTTAGTCTCCACTCAGCAGACAAAGCAAGAGCCCCATGCGT
>CAZBVC010000068.1:0-3468 GCA_964495255.1 uncultured Oscillospiraceae bacterium | reverse complement strand
CAAAGAAAAAGCACCTGTTTGGGTGCTTTTTTCATGCCCGCAGACACACGGAATCGGATGCTTTCCCCCGTGCCGACGTTCCCCCTCCCATCCGCTATGGAACTTACTTTGGGAATCTGCTTGCAATCAGCCCCTGCAACATTCTCGCGGAAAAACATGAAAATCCGTTGCGATTGCGAAAAACGCGGACATTCGCTATACTGTTATAAATGAAAGGCGACGGCGAAATGGAAACAGAGCAGGGCGAACGGATGAGCCGGCAGGCACAGGCGCAGCAGACAAAGCGACGGCTGTTCGACGCGGCGTATTCGCTTTTGGCGCAGAAGGATTTCAAGGACATCACCATCAGCGATATCGTGATGCGCGCGGGCGTATCCACGGGCACGTTCTATCTCTACTATACGTCCAAGCTCGACGTGTACTATCAAACCTATGTGCTGGCGGACGCATACTTTCTTTCCGAGGTCGCGCCACGCGTGCAGAAAGGCAGCACGCCGGATCGGCTGCTCGTCTATTTTGACGATTATGCGCACTACAATTCGGACCATACAAGCATCAAACTGACAAAGCTGCTTTATAACGGCGAAAACGCCTGCTTCCTCCGTCGAGACGAGGGCATGCATTCGGTGCTCGCGGGTATCGTGCGATACGGTCTTTCCGTCGGCGAGCTCGACGATACGATGACGGAGACGGAGCACTGCGCGTTTCTCATGAACATGGCGCGCGGGCTCGTATACGACTGGTGTATCGGAAACGGCGCGTTCGATCTGAAAAATGCGATGCATCAAACCATGGCGCGACTATACCGGGCAATCGAAAAACGGCGCATATAGCGTCCGAAGCGGCAGAATAGCCATAGCGGCACGGTGGAACATCGGGCATGCGTGTCCATATGCCGCCGCATATCAATCGAAAGAGCAGCGACAGACCATTCTCTTGGGTTATCGGCAGCATAAGCCACGGGGAACGGCATACCGAAATGAAAAAGGGGTTCGGTAAAGCTCCCGAGAAGAAAAGGGGCGTGTTGCGTAATAAGCCGCAAAGAGCGTATAATAAGCTGATTCCAAATTGTATTTGACGTTTAGGGGAGAGACCATGGCGCATATTGACGACGCAAAACGCATCCACCTGATCGGCATCGGCGGATGCAGCATGAACGGACTGGCGCGCATCCTGCAATCGCAGGGGCACGACGTGACCGGCTCGGATCGCGAGAGAACGCAGTTTACCGACGCGCTGGACGATTCGCACATTCCCTACTCGGTCGGGCACACGGGCGAGTATTTAGGCGACGCGGAGCTTGTCATATATTCCGCGGCGATCAAGCCCGACAACCCCGAGCGGGCGGCGGCGCGCGAAAAGGGCATCCCCGAGCTGGAACGGAGCGTTGCGCTGGGTCAGATTTCCGAACGGTTTCACGAGGTGGTCGCCGTCGCGGGCTGCCACGGCAAAACGACGATTACCTCCATGCTCGCGCTGGTCAACACGCAGGCGAACCTGGACGGCACGGTGCACGTCGGCGGCTATGTTGAGGCGCTGGGCGGCGGCGTACACGTCGGCGGACGCGACCTGTTTATTACGGAGGCGTGCGAATACGTCGAGAGCTTCCTTACGCTGAAGCCGACGATCGCTTTGATCAACAACATCGACGACGATCATTTGGATTATTACGGCGACATCGAACATATCGTCGCCGCGTTTGAGAGGTTTCTCGCGCTGCTGCCCGAAAACGGCGTTTTCGTCGCCTGCACGGATGATTCGCGCGTAAAAAAGCTGGCGGACGCCTGCCCGCGAACGGTCGTGACATACGGTCTGGACGGCGGAGATGTTACCGCGCGCAATCTTACGTTTGACGAGATGGGCAACCCGGAATTCGACGTGTATCGGCGCGGCGCATGCGTCGGACACGCGCATCTGTCCGTACCCGGCAGGCATAACGCGGTAAACGCGCTGGGCGTGATTGCCGTATGCGACAGGCTGGGCGTGGACACGGAAACCGTATTGCAGGCGCTCAACCGATTCCATAACACGAAACGCCGCTTTGAGTACTACGGCGCGCGCAACGGCGTGAAGATTTTTCATGACTACGGGCATCATCCGAGCGAGATCGCCGCAACGCTGGACGCGGCGAGCCGCGTGCCGCACGGGAAGCTCTACTGCGTGTTTCAATGCAACAGCTTCACGCGCGCGCGCACGTTGTTCTGCAAAAACGTGACGTGCTTCGCGCTTGCGGATCGGGTGCTCGTTTCGGATATTTACCCGGGCCGCGAAAAGGACACGGGCTTGGTGCACGCGCGGGACATGGTGCAGGCGATCAACGAAAATACGCATAACGCCGAATATCTGCCGACATTCGAGGAGATCCGCCTTTGGCTGGACGACCACGCGGAAGCGGGCGATTTGGTCGTTACGGTCGGTTCGGGCGACGTATACCGTCAAACGCGCAAACTGCTTTAACAAAGAAACGGGAGGGTTGCCGTATGCCTTCGATCATCGCCGCGCTCAAAAAGTATCTGCCCGACAAGACCGTTTTGGACTTGAAAACGCCGTTTGACGACGATATTTCGGCGCCGCTGTTTCATAAGGGCGGCAGCGTCGGCTGCATCACGCTGCACGGCATCGGCGGCACGCCCGCGAACATCCGCGTGGTGGCGGACGCGCTGATCGAAAAGGGCTATACCGTGCTTTCGCCCACCCTGCCCGGGCATCGGGAAACCGTTCGCGCGCTCAACGCGTCAACGGGCGACGAATGGGAAGCATGCGTGCTTTCCGCATACGATCGCTTGCAGGCGGAGGGCTGCGAGAAGATATTTGCGCTCGGTCTTTCGCTTGGCGGCGTGCTTTCCTGCCGCTTGGCGGAGCAAAGAACGCTCGACGGGCTTGTCATGATCTGCGCGCCGCTCAAAATGCAGCGTTTCTTGCGCTTTGCACGGCTCATCAGCCCGATTTTGCCGTTTGTGAGCTACCAAAGCGGAAACGCCGAGCCCAAATGGCGCACGGAACCCTATGCGCAGATGTACGACGGGTTTTCGACCAAAAAGCTCGTCGATTTGACGCGGCTCGAACGGAAGCTCATTCGCAACCTGAACCGCGTTACCTGCCCCACGCTCGTGATCTCCGCCGCATATGACGACAAGGTGGATCCCGTCAGCGTGGACATTTTCCGCAAGAAGGCGACGAACGTGCCATATGCGGAATATGTGATGTTTGCGTCCTCCCCGCACGGCTGTACCTACGGGCCGGAAAAGGAAGCGGTCGCGGCGTGCGCGGCGGATTTTGTGACCAGACAAGTTGACAAGGGCGCATCGTCTTCGGTATAATCGGATGCGCCGCGAAGCGAGGCGCTTTTGCAGCGCGGCAAGATAGAGCGTCCGCCGCCCAAAAATCCGCGCGGCGATGATGGCGCCAAAGCAAATAATCATGCAATATGTTTCCGTAGCTCAGCAGGATAGAGCGTCCGCCTCCTAA
>CAZBVC010000067.1:0-3843 GCA_964495255.1 uncultured Oscillospiraceae bacterium | reverse complement strand
CTGCGTCAAGGCACTTTGCTCGGGTGATCGTGAGGGCGCGGTTTCCGCAATCGGCGCGGTTTCCCCTCCGGGCGGCGATATCTCCGAGCCCGTCTCGCAGGCGACGCTGCGCATCGTCAAGGTCTACTGGGGGCTTTCAAGTAAGCTCGCATACGCGCGTCATTTTCCCGCGATCGACTGGTTACAGTCCTATTCGCTGTATTTGGATCGTCTCGACGATTGGTTCAACCAAAACGTATCGTCCGAATGGTCGTCGCTTGTCCAGCGCACGATGTCCATGCTGCAAGAGGAGAGCGAGCTCGAGGAGATTGTCCGCCTCGTCGGCATCGACGCGCTGTCCTACCGCGACCGACTGACGCTCGAATCCACGCGTTCCATTCGCGAGGACTACCTGCATCAGAACGCGTTCCACGAGATTGACACCTATTCCTCGCCGAGAAAGCAGTATCTGCTGCTGAAAACCATCGTCTCATTCTACGACAAGTGCCTTGCCGCGCTGGATAACTACGCGTCGTTCGGCAAGCTGATCAACTTGCCCGTGCGCGAAAAGATCGGTCGCTTCAAGTATGTGCCCGAAGCGGAGATCGACGCGCAGTATGACCGGATCACGCAGGAAATGAACGAGCAGATTCGCTCGCTGACCGAGGGAGGGAAGTCCAATGCGTAAGGAATATCGGACGATTCGCGAAGTGGTCGGCCCGCTGATGCTGGTCGAGGACGTATCGGGCGTCAAATATGAGGAACTGGTCGAGATCGAGCAGGCGGACGGCAATATTCGCCGCGGGCGCGTGCTCGAAATCGACGGCAGCCGCGCGCTCTTGCAGCTATTCGAGGGCTCGCAGGGACTGCGCATCAGCGATTCCAAGGCGCGCTTTCTCGGACGCTCCATCGAGCTTGACGTTGCGCCCGATATGCTTGGGCGCGTGTTTGACGGCATGGGCAAGCCGTCCGACGGCGGGCCTGCGCTGATCCCGGAAAAGCATCTGGACATCAACGGAACGCCCATGAACCCCACCGCGCGGGACTATCCGTCCGAGTTCATCCAAACGGGCATCTCCGCCATTGACGGGCTAAACACGCTCGTGCGCGGGCAGAAGCTGCCCGTGTTCTCCGGCTCCGGCCTGCCTCACGCGAGTCTTGCCGCGCAGATCGCGCGTCAGGCAAAGGTTCTCGGTTCGGACGAGAAGTTTGCGGTCGTGTTCGCTGCGGTCGGCATCACATTTGAGGAAGCGGATTTCTTTATCAGCGACTTCCGCAAGACGGGCGCGATCGAGAAGACGGTCACGTTTATCAATTTGGCGAACGACCCCGCCATCGAACGTATTGCAACGCCGCGTATGGCGATTACCGCCGCCGAGTATCTTGCATACGATCTCGGTATGCATGTGCTGGTTATCATTACGGATATTACGAACTATGCCGAGGCGCTGCGCGAGGTTTCTGCCGCGCGCAAGGAGGTTCCCGGTCGCCGCGGTTACCCCGGCTATCTGTATACCGACCTTGCAACCATGTATGAACGCGCGGGTCGAATCCGCGGCAACAACGGCTCGATCACGATGATCCCGATCCTGTCCATGCCGGAGGACGACGTGACGCACCCGATTCCCGACTTGACGGGTTACATTACGGAGGGGCAAATCATCCTTTCGCGCGAACTGTACCGCAAAGGTCTGACCCCGCCGATCAACGTTCTGCCGTCGCTTTCGCGCTTGAAGGACAAGGGCATCGGCAAAGGCAAAACGCGCGAGGATCACGCAGACACGATGAACCAGCTGTTCTCCGCGTATTCGCGTGGCAAGGACGCGAAGGAGCTTGCCATCATATTGGGCGACGCGGCGTTGTCGGAGACCGATAAGCTCTATGCGAAGTTTGCCGACGCGTTTGAAGCGGAGTACATCTCGCAGGGATACTATACAAACCGCAGCATTGAGGAAACGCTCGATTTGGGTTGGAAGCTGCTCGGTATTCTGCCGAAGTCCGAATTGAAGCGTATTCGTGACGAATACATCGAGAAGTATTATCCCAAGGAGCAATAAAGTATGCCCGCCGAAACCGTAAAACCGACCCGCATGGAGTTGAGCAACCTCAAGAAGCGCATGAAGGTTGCCGTTCGCGGGCACAAGATGATGAAAGACAAGCGCGACGAGCTCGTGCGGCGCTTCATCGGCTATGCGCGGCAGAACAAAGCCCTGCGCTCTGAGGTCGAGGAGAAGCTCTCCGCGGCAATGCGCAGCTTCGTGCTTGCGCGCGCCTCGATGAGCGACGCGGAGATCGAGGAAGCGTTGATGTATCCCGCCCGCGCGGTTGAGGTCGAGGCAAAAACGCAGCATGTGCTTTCCATTGTTGTACCAAAGCTCGCCATCGACGCGCAGGAGGGGTTCACCTATCCTTACGGCTTCGCAACGACAAGCGCGGATCTGGACGCGTCCGTTCAGCTCCTTGCGGAGATTCTGCCGCTGCTTGTACAGCTTGCCGAAACGGAGAAAACCTGTTCGCGCCTTGCGGACGAGATCGAAAAGACCCGTCGCCGCGTGAACGCCCTGGAATATGTGATGATTCCGCAGTTTCAAGAGACGATTCGCCGTATCCAAATGAAGCTGGATGAGAACGACCGCGGCAATACGACGCGCCTCATGAAGACCAAGGAGATGCTCCAACAGCAGGGCAGATGACGAACCTGCGCGCAATCGCAATCGAATACGGGTTTACGGATTGCTTTCTGTTTCCGAACGAAGCGTTTCCGCATTTTGAGCGCCGCATGCAAAGCGGCGCTTTGCACAAGAACGCATGCTCCACCTGCTTTGATCCGCCAAGAGAGTCGCCGTGGGCAAACGCAATCTGTTTGCTGATTCTTGCCTATACGACATATGAAAAGGGCGTCGCGCTTGCGGGGAGCTATCCGCCGAGCAACGCGTCCTATCATGCGCAAACAAAGCTGCTCGCGTTTCTGAACGAACAAGGCGTGCGGGCAGAGCGCTGCTATGTGCCGCTGCGCGAACTGATGCTGAGAAGCGGACTTGGCACGGAGATGAAGAACGGTTTAACGGCAATCCCGCCTTACGGCACGCGGTTTGTCGCACAGACGTTTCTATGCTCGCTCGACAGCCCGACGTATTTTGTCCCGCGGGAAAGAACGCGCTGTATCGGCTTTGACGGAAAGTGCAGCCGATGCGAAACCGCCTGCCCGACGCACGCGATTCATAAAGAGGACGGTTTTCACTATGCTTCCTGCGTGCGCGCGCATATGGAGGGGGAGGAGATGCCGTTTTGGGTCATGCGGCATATGACCTGTATGCTCGGATGCGACCTTTGCCAAAGCGCCTGCCCGTATAACGACGATTCACGCGCGCTTCAAGCGCTGCCCGCGGAATTCGACCTTGCGCGCATTCTTTCAAAAGACGTCAAGCCCGCGCTCAAACTGGTCGGAACGAATCAGAATAAGAACGGCAGGCTCATCGCGCAGGCGATGGTTATTGCGGCGAACGAGGGCAGAACGGATCTTCTGTCGCTGATTCGCCCGTTTCTGTCGGACGAACGGGAAGCTGTCGCGGAGGCGGCAAGATACGCGCTCTCTCGTTTGTATGAGCCGGCGGAATAGTCGGCGCTCGGAACGCAAAAAGGTTTGATTCGTTTCGCGTTTGTTTCGCGTGGAGAAAAGTATTTTTGCATTTGCGTTTCGGACATGATACAATATGAAAGATCATTCGGTTTGCCGCGCTAGGCGGGGAGTTAGCGGTGCCCTGAACCTGCAATCCGCTATAGCAGGGTCGAACTCCCGTTCCAAGGCGAGCGTCTGTGGGGTCGGATCCCGATAAGGGGCGTTGAGCGTCGGGTCCCGTGCAA
>CAZBVC010000066.1:231-5088 GCA_964495255.1 uncultured Oscillospiraceae bacterium | reverse complement strand
CATTGGCAGCATGTTCAGCAGCCTCATTGGCGGCACAGTGGTTGTGGAGACCGTGTTCTCCTGGCCGGGGATCGGCAATCTGATTGTTGCATCCGTGCGCGGAAACGAATATACGCTCGTTACCGGCTGCGTTCTGCTCACAACCGTGCTGGTCGCCGTGGTGCTGCTGATCGTGGATATTCTCTATGCGTATATTGATCCCCGCGTCAAGGCGAGTTACGTAAGAAAGTGAGGTCAGTATGGAAATGATCAATCATACGGGCGCCGCAAAAATACAGCCTGGCAAGTACGTAAAGCAAAGCCGCCTGAAAGCCTTTTGGCACCAGTTCAGCAAGAACAGGGGCGCTGTCGTCGGTCTCATTGTCATCGGTATTTTCGTACTCATCGCGCTTTTTGCGCCGCTCATTTGGGATTATCAGAATGATATTATCGGCATGCGCGTTGCCGACCGACTCCAGCCGCCTTCGGCAGCGCATATTTTCGGCACGGACTACATGGGTCGTGATCTGTTCGCAAGGGTATGCTACGGTGCGCGCTATTCGTTGCTCATCTCCCTGCTGGTTGTGACGATATCGTTTGTATTTGGCGTACTGGTCGGCGCAATCGCAGGCTATTTCGGCGGAAACATCGAATACTACATCATGCGCGTGGTCGAAATTTTCTTAATGATCCCATCGTTTATGCTGGTTGTGGTATTTGTATCGGTATTCGGAGTAAGCCTGAACAACCTGATATGGTCGTTGGGGCTCGTTACGGTGCCGCATTTTGTACGCACCGCGCGCGCCAGCGTTATGACGGTGGCCGGCTGCGAATATGTGGAGGCTGCACGTGCGCTTGGCGCAAGCGAGTTGCACATTATCTTGAAGTATGTCATTCCCAACGCGCTCTCGCCGTCCATTGTACAGGCGACGGTACGCTTTGGCAGCGCCATCATCGACGCGGCCGCCTTCAGCTTCCTTGGCTTGGGCGTTCCCTCGCCGCTGCCCGAGTGGGGCGCGCTGCTTGCAGATGGTCGTGCATACATGCGGCAGAATCCCTACTTAATCATTTTCCCGGGCATAGCGATCATGATCTCCGTTCTGGCGCTCAATCTCGCCGGAGACGGTCTGCGTGACGCTTTGGACCCGAAACTCAAACGGTGGGTGGGCGGCTATGATTCGATTCAAGCTGGAAGAAAAGCGGAAGAGCATCCGCAAAGAAAAAGAGATCAAGCGGCGTCAAGAACTCGTGCAGAAAAACGCGGCGCACGCGTATACGGGTGAGAATGTTCTTGAAATTGAGAACCTATCCATTCGTTACGACACCGACGAAGCTGTGGTATACGCTGTAAACGGAATCGATATTCAGTTGCGGCGGCAGAGCACGCTTGGGCTCGTGGGCGAAACGGGCGCGGGAAAAACCACGACCGTTCTTTCTCTGCTTAAACTTGTTCCCGATCCGCCCGGTGTGATAGCGGGCGGAAAAATCCGCGTAAACGGGCGGGACGTCATGTCCATGACCCCCGACGAACTGGAAGCGATGCGCGGAAGCGAAATCTCCATGATCTTTCAGGATCCCATGACCGCCCTCAACCCGGTAATGACCGTTGGCGATCAAATTGCGGAGAGCATTCGCATCCATGAAAACGTCGGCGCGGACAAGGCCTATACGCTCGCGCAAAAGATGCTGGAAACCGTCGGCATTCCGGGGGAGCGCGCGCATGAATATCCGCATCAGTTCTCCGGCGGCATGAAACAGCGTGTTGTTATCGCGATTGCGCTTGCTTGCCATCCAAACATTCTCATTGCCGACGAGCCGACCACCGCGCTGGATGTGACCATTCAGGCGCAGGTGCTCGCGCTGATGAAAAGCCTCAAAGAAAAATATAAAACGTCCATGATTATGATCACGCATGATCTGGGAATTATTGCAGAAACCTGCGACGACGTGGCGGTTATGTATGCGGGTCGTATTGTGGAACAGGGCACGCTGGAAGACATCTTCAACCGCACAAAGCACCCCTACACCGAGGGATTGTTTAACTCGCTGCCCAACATGCGCGAGAAGCGCGCCAAACTGAAGCCAATCAAGGGTCTCACGCCCAATCCTACGCTGCAGTATCCCGGCTGTGTGTTCGCGGAGCGCTGCCCATATGCGCAGGACGAGTGTTACAAAGGCTACCCGGCGTTCCACAGATTCAGCGACACCCATATTGCCGCCTGTAAGCGATATGACGAGCCTGATTTTCACATTGCGAGGGGTAATTGAGTATGGATAACGTTTTGCTGGAAGTAAAAGATCTGAAAAAGCATTTCAAAACGCCTCGCGGTATGTTGCATGCAGTCGACGGCGTGAGCTTTACCATTGAGCGCGGCAAAACACTGGGTATTGTCGGCGAATCCGGCTGCGGCAAAACAACGACCGGCCGTACAATTCTCAAGCTCATCGAGCCAACCTCCGGCGAGATACGTTTTGACGGAAGAGACATTGCGAAATGCAGCAAGCATGAAATGCGTAAAATGCGCAAGGATATGCAGATTATTTTCCAAGACCCCTTTTCTTCCCTGAATCCGCGCATGACCGTGAGCCAAGCAATTCGGGAAGCGCTGGTAATCAACAAGATCCTCAGCAAAAAGGAGCAACTGGACGTGCGCGTGCTGGAGCTGATGAATCTTGTCGGGTTGGACGAACGGCTTTACAACTCCTATCCCCATGAGCTGGACGGCGGGCGCAGGCAGCGCGTTGGTATTGCCAGGGCGCTTGCGGTGAACCCCAAGTTTATCGTATGCGACGAGCCGGTTTCGGCGCTCGACGTCTCCATTCAGGCACAAATTTTGAATCTGCTGAAGGATTTGCAAGAACAGCTTGGTCTTACCTACATTTTTATCACGCATGATCTATCGGTCGTACACTATTTTGCCGACGATATTGCGGTTATGTATCTTGGTCAGCTCGTGGAAAAGGCGGCTTCGGAGGAGCTCTTTGATAACCCTCGACATCCCTACACGCAGGCGCTGCTTTCCGCGATCCCCGTTCCGGATTTGAGCGAAAAGCCGGAGCGCGTCCTGCTTCGCGGCGAAATCTCCTCGCCCATCAATCTTCCGGATGAATGCCGTTTTGCGAAGCGCTGCGGTTACGTCTGTGACGAATGCCACAGGTGTGATCCAAAGTTGGTCGAGGTATCGCCCAATCATTTTGTCGCCTGCCACTTTCCGCTCGATAATGCCTCAACGGATGCACGGTAAGCATAAGAAAGTCCTCTGTTTGGATATCCCAAACCCGCAAAAAGCGCCGACCCGCTCGGGTCGGCGCTTTTCTGTATCTGTCGCTTACAGGTCGGTCAGCTTCTTGTAATAGCCGATCTTCTCCGCCGCTTCCTTCTCCGCGCGGGCAAACAGATCGTCCGCAACCGTCGGGAAGAGCTTCTTCAACGAGGCGTAACGCACCTCGCCCATAATGAAGTCGGAATAGCTGCCAACGGGGTCCTTGCTGTCCAGCGAGAAGGGATTCTTGCCTTCCGCCGCGAGGTCGGGGTTATACCGATACAGCGGCCAATAGCCCGCCTCAACCGCCTTCTTCGCCTCGAGCTGCGAATGGCTCATGTTGATGCCGTGGTTGATGCAGGGCGCGTAAGCGATGATGAGGCTCGGGCCATGGTATGCTTCCGCCTCGTTGATCGCCTTCATGAGCTGGTTCGGGTTTGCGCCCATGCAGACCTTTGCGACGTAGACGTAGCCGTAGCTCATCGCCATGAGGCCGAGATCCTTCTTCTTGGTGCGCTTGCCCGCCGCTGCAAACTTCGCGACCGAGCCGGTCGGGGTCGCCTTGCTGGACTGTCCGCCCGTGTTGGAATACACCTCGGTGTCCATAACGAGCACGTTGATGTCCTCATCCATGGCGAGAACGTGATCCAGTCCGCCGTAGCCGATGTCATACGCCCAGCCGTCGCCGCCGAACACCCAAACCGACTGCTTGGTCAGTAGGTCGGCGTTCTCGATGACCTCGCGCGCAAGCGTGCAAGCGTCGCAGGCGCAGACCTTGCCGTTTTTCAGCCATTCCGCTTCCCACTGGGTTCCGGTGAGATCCACGTCGATGCCGTCCTTGCAGGCCTCGATCAGCTTTTCGCCCGCCTTGCGGGAAGCCGCGCCGTCGTCCATGCTGTCCAGCCATTCCTGACCGGCGCTCTTGATTGCGTCCTCGCAGTATTCAACCGCGATCAGCTTTTTCACAACGTCCGCAAGGCGCGCTCTGCGCTGCTTGGTGGCAAGGTTCATGCCGAAGCCGAACTCCGCGTTGTCTTCAAAGAGCGAGTTTGCCCATGCGGGGCCCTGACCCTTTTGGTTGACCGTGTAGGGGCAGGTCGGCGCGCTGCCGCCGTAGATGGAGGAGCAGCCCGTCGCGTTGGCAACGATCATACGGTCGCCGAAGAGCTGGGTAACGAGCTTGACGTAAGGCGTTTCGCCGCAGCCCGCGCACGCGCCCGAGAACTCGAACAGCGGTTTTAAGAATTGACTTCCCTTGACCGTGCCGCGGTTGACCGTCAGCGCCTTTTCGGGCAGCTTCACGCCGTATTCCCAGTTTTCTTCTTCCTGCTTGGATTCTGCGAGCGGCTTCATGACGAGCGCCTTGATCTTCGCGGGGCAAACGTCGATGCAGTTGCCGCAGCCCGTGCAGTCCAAGGGGCTGATCTGCATACGGAATTCCATGCCGTCAAATTCCTTGCCGACCGCCTTCTTGGTCGCAAACGCCTCGGGCGCCTTCGCCTTCTCCTCGGCGGAAACGAGCACGGGGCGGATGGAAGCATGCGGGCAAACCAGCGCGCACTGGTTGCACTGGATGCAGTTTTCGGGAATCCATGCCGGCACGTCAACCGCGATG
>CAZBVC010000066.1:0-221 GCA_964495255.1 uncultured Oscillospiraceae bacterium | reverse complement strand
TTCGTACTTGGTCGTGCCCGTGGGAACGGTTCCGTCCGCGCTCATCTTGGAAACGGGCAGCTTGTCGCCCTCCTGCGCCAAGACGGGATGGATAAACTCCGTGAAATACGGGTCGTCCGTGGTCTTGATCGGCTCTGCGCCCGTGGTGGCGTCCGCCCAGGACGCGGGATACTTGACCTCCACGAAGGAGTTCGCGCCCTCGTCGATGGCGTCCCAGTTCT
>CAZBVC010000065.1:0-5204 GCA_964495255.1 uncultured Oscillospiraceae bacterium | reverse complement strand
TTGATATGAAAAAGCGTTTTGTTCCCATCGTATGCGTTTTGTTCGCCATCGCGCTTGGCGGTTCGTTCGGCTGCAAAGCGGAAAACGAGATCACGCCCGCGCCGACCGCCGTGCCGAAGCAGCCCGACGTCATCGTCAACAACAACGAACAATCCCCCGATCATACCATCGAGGTCAGCGGCTACGGCGAGGTCATCGCCGCGCCCGATTTCGCGGCCATTACGCTGCGCGTACAGGGAACGCACGAAACCGCCGAGGAAGCGACGCTGCAATGCGAAGCGCTCACCGCCTCCGCCATCGACGTCGCCATGTCGCACCGCGTGACGCGCAGAAACATCACGACCGCCGGCGTTACGCTGAACACGAACCAGCGCGAAAGCGACGGCGCGATCATCGGCTATCTCGCAACCGACGCCGTCACGATCATCCTCAACGACGTTTCCGCGGTAAACGCGCTGCTTTCGGCGGTCATCGACGCGGACGTCACCGAGAACTATACCGTAACATACAGCTTAACCGATACCAGCGCCGCCTATCACGCCGCGCTTACCGCCGCCATGGAGGACGCGCTCGCCAAGGCAACCTCGCTTGCCGCGGCGGGTAACGTTCCGCTCGGCGCGGTCATCGGCGTTACGGAAACGCCCGGCGAGGATTATAAGCTCGTCGGATTCGCGTTTGAAACAAGCCAGATTGCGGTTTCCGCCAAGGTGACCGTCCAATACAAAATTCCGTAAGCGTTATTCCGCAGGTGTCCAAACGCCGGTTTGAATCGTTTGCATTGCGCCGCACTCAATCGCGGCAATGCTTTCGGCAATCATCTGCGCCAGATACGGCACGCTCGAGAGCGCCTGTTCGAGCGTGTTTGCGTTATGCCCCACCTCGACCAACAGGCAATGCGCCGAGACATGTTGATTGTAGCGCCCCGTTTTTACACGAACGCTTCGGATGAATTGTTCGTTCTTTTCGCCGAGTCGCCGCGTAACGTCCTGCGCGAAAGCCAAATTGCTCTCGAATGCGGGCATATCGTCGAACCCGCCGCCCGTCGCGCCCTCTCCCGTTCCGACGACAAACATGATGCGCGCGCATGCCTTGCCGTCCAAAACGGCATAGTCCTTCGCGTTCGTCGCGTCCTTTCCGTAAGCGTCGCGATGCACGTCGATAAAGTATTCGATCGACGGATATTTCTCTTTGTATGCCTGCATGGTCAAAAGCGAGCGGCTGTAAGAGGTGGATAGCTTGGGCGGCTCGTGGTCGGTCGTATCGTGCAGCGCGGCAATGCCGTACTCCTCCGTCAGCAGGCGGCACAGTTCCTCGCCGATTGCCGAAACGTTTCTTTCCTTGTCCCGCGTGCGCCATTTTCCGCTTTCCGCATAGGCGCTTTCGGCCGTTTGCAGATACGCTTCCGTGATATGCGTATGATAAATCAGCACGCGCGGCTTTCGCACGGAAGAATTGTCGTCGGACGATTCCGTTGTCGCTTTTCCGTGCTCGACAGAGATGCGCATCTGTTTCGGTTCGACGGTGAGCGAAACGGTCTCGACAGCTAGATTTGTCGTTTCGAGACGCGCATATGCGGGAAATGCAAACGTCAGCGCCGCGTCAAACCAACCCAGCACGCCGCCGAAAACAAGCGTCATGGCGGCGCAGACAATCAGCGCGGAAACAAGGATCGGCGCATCCGATCCTTCCTTTGGCAAACTGCGCCGCAGCGCGCGCATTCGCTTTTTCCGTTCGCGTTTTGCCGCGTTCATTCGTAAGCACCGCCCTTTATCGCCCCTTAATACAGACAAAGCGCGCGCACGTCCTCATACAGCGCGCCGTACAGCGCATGGTTGATTCCCTCCGCAAGCCTGCGCGACGCATCCTCCACCAGCGCGTCGATGTCCTTCGGCGTAACGACGCCTTCGCGCGTTTCCTCGCCCATAAGCTCCTCGGCAAGATGCGTCAAAGCTCCGTTTTGGTCGGAAACACCCGTCTTTTCCTCGATCAGGCGGATCGTTTCCAGCGCGATGGTCGAAGCGTATACGACCGTCGGCACCCCGATGGCAAACACGGGCACGCCAAGCGACTTCATGTCCAACCCGCGCTGCCGATTGCCGACCCCCGCGCCGGGCAGCAGACCCGAATCGTTCATCTGGACGGCGGACGTGATGCGACACGAGCGCGCCGACGCAAGCGCGTCCACGCACAAAACCGCAGCCGGCTCCGCCTCGGCGATCACGCCGCGCACGACCTCGGTCGTTTCCAGCCCCGTTACGCCGAGCACGCCGGGGCAAAACGCCGAAACGGGGCGCATGCCCGCCGGCGCCAAGCTCTTCATAAAGCGGCTGATATGGCGCGTGACAAACAGCTTTTCCACCGTGCGCGGTCCGAGCGAATCGGGCGTAACCTCTCGGTTGCCCAGACCGATCACGAGAATATGCGCGTTCTGCGGCAGAATGCGCAGCATACGCATCAACTCCGACGCGATGCAGCGCGAGACGCGCGTTGACGCCGATCTGTCCTGCGCGCTCGCCTCGATAGTAACATACGTCCCGATCGGCTTGCCGATGCGCTTTGCCGCGCGCTCCGTCTCGATCAGAATGCGGGAAAGCGACACATCCCGCCAGTTCTCCTCAAACCTGCGCACACCCTCCGTGCTTTCGATGGATGCAAGCGCCTCTCGCGCAAGATCCGTTCTGATATTCATGTTCAACCGCTCCGTCCGTCGGATGATCGCGGCGCGCGTTTGCTCGTTCCCGCCGCGTCACGCCTTATCATCCCCGACGGATCAAAACATGATACAGATCAGGTTGGAACAGCCGTCGTTGACGATCTTTTGCAGCGCGCCCTGCACGCGCTCGCGCACCTCATAGGGCATCGAGCCGACCTTCTCCTCCATGCCGTCGCGCACGAGGTCATACAACGGCTTGCCGAAGATATTGGTTTTCCAAATCGCCTGCGGATCGGTTTCAAACGTGTCGCCGATGTATTTGACGAGCGCCTCGCTCTGCTGCTCCGTTCCGACGATGGGATTGACCTCGCTTTCCACATCCACGCGAATGATGTGAAGCCCCGAAGCCCGCGCGCGCAACCGCACACCGAATCGGTTGCCCTGCCGCACAATCTCGGGCTCCTCCAGCCGCATCTCGTCCACGGCGGGCGGAACCAGCCCGTAGCCGAATTCGCTCGCCTCGTTCAGCGCGGCGGACACGCGGTCGTATTCCGATTTTGCGCGTGCATAATCGCGTAGCGTTCGCATCAGCGTCGCCTCGTCCTTGACGTCGCAGCCGCATTGCTCGCCCAGCACCTCGTAAAACAGCCCATCCTCCGCTGCAAGCGATATGATCGCCGTTCCCTCGCCGAGCGATATTTTCTCCACGCGCGGTTTCAAAAAGCGCTCGACGTCCGAAAGCTCGGCAAGCAGCGCTTTGTAATCCCGCAGTTTGCGGCATTTCGGCGCGGCGGAGAGCATGGGCAGCATCACGCGGCGAACCAGCGGATGCTCGTTCGGCAGCGCGCTCAAAAACGGCGGGATACGCACCTCCAACATGCGAAGCGGGAATTCCAGAAGCACATATTCGATCAGCTCCTGCGCCCTGCGCTCGCTCATATGCAAAACATCCATGGAGTATGTTCCGACGCCATAGCGCTCCTCCAGCGCGGCACGCAACGCCTCCGCCGCTTCGCTTTCGGGCTGCGTCGAGTTGACGACGATCACGAACGGTTTGCCCGTTTTTTTCATTTCGTCGATGACGCGCGCTTCCGCTTCCTCATAACCCGCGCGCGGAATGTCCGCAATCGTTCCGTCCGTGGTGATTACGATTCCTATGGTCGAATGCTCCCGCATGACCTTGCGTGTGCCGAGCTCCGCAGCTTCCGCGAACGGCATTTCATCTTCGCTCCAAGGCGTTTTTACCATGCGGGACACGTCGTTCTCCATATGCCCCAAAGCGCCGTCGCAAAGGAAACCGACGCAGTCGATCAGCCGCACGCGACAGGACGCATGGTCGCCAAGCTCGATCGCCACAGCCTCGTTCGGCACAAAGCTCGGCTGCGTGGTCATAATCGTGCGCCCGTTCGCGCTTTGCGGCAGTTCGTCCGCCATACGCGCGCGTACATGCTCGTTTTCGACGTTTGGCAATACGACTAGCTCCATAAACCGCCGAATGAACGTGCTCTTGCCCGTGCGTACGGGGCCCGTCACGCCAAGATAGATGTCCCCTTGCGTTCGCTTGGCAATATCGAAATAAAGCTCTTTTCTGTCCATGCTATGCCTCCCCTTTTGCCGATTGCAACGCCATGGGCGCGGGTTCGCCGATGTATGGCATTTCATCCGTACAACTATATGAACGTGTCCGCATGGGTAGAATCAAATCAACGCGCTTTTTCGGCGCGAAAGAATCGGCAAAAGCGGGACGCCGTCTCAGACGTTTATGTTTCGCTTCATTCCCGCGCAAATCTGTGGTATGATGCAAAAAACGGCGATACCGCCGCAACGGGAAGGGAGATCCGTTATGGGTATATTCGACGCTTTCAAGAAAAAGGACGCATCCAAACCGTCCCGAAAAACCAACGGTTCCGCGCTTTCTGCCGATCCGCAGGAATTTAAGGATCGCTTGATGCGCGAGCCGTCCTTTATGAAGGAAATCCTGCGCCTTCTCGATGTGAGCGCGACGCTGAACGACGTCAAGAGCGCGGTTCGCGGCTATGGCTACGATCTGTCCACCGCGCAGATTCTTACCGCCGCCGGCGACGCAAACTTGTTTTATCAGGAACAGGAACGCAAGCAGGAGGAGGCCGCGCGCATGACGCCCGAGGAGGCGCTTGCGAAAAAGCCGCAATGCCGCCAACCCCAAAACGAAGCGGAACGTTTTTTCTATGATATGATCGGCAATCCCTCGCATAAAGCGGTTTTTGACGCGTTTACGAGCGATTCCGCCAACACCGTCGGCATGCTGCTTGACGGCATACAAAACCTGGGCTATCAGCCGGAGGTGATCGACCTGATGCGCGTCTTAAAAGGACTCGGCTTCAAGGCGAACGACGCGCTGCTTTTGGACTTCTTCAAGCCCAACGAGGACGACGCCTGACGCGAAGAAGCGACAGATGCGGCTTTTGAGCGCCGCGCTTTCGCCAAGCATGCAGAGAACCCCGCTTTTCGGCGAGGTTCTCAGGCTGTCGAAAAACGCTGTTTTTCGACAGAATAACCGCTTCCCGCCTAA
>CAZBVC010000064.1:0-6720 GCA_964495255.1 uncultured Oscillospiraceae bacterium | reverse complement strand
CAGATCGGAGTAAGCGGTATATCGCTTGCTCCGATTTTTTATGGACTTTGACCTGTGCGCGCGCGAAGCAAGAACACAAAAAAGCCACGCTGCGCAGACGAAGAAAAGGAACGATTCAAAAAGAATCGCCTCAGCCTGTCAAAAAAGTCCTTGGGGGACTCGGGGGTCGAAACCCCCGGAGGTTTTATTTCGGCTCCGGCGGCATGTACGCCGGAACGGATCGCCCGAGAACGGGCGGTTTCCCTGTGCTTTCCGCCGCCCGGAAACCCGAAGGGTTTTAGGTGGAAAGCGGTTATTCTGTCGAAAAACAACGTTTTTCGACAGCCTAGAACGATTCAAAAAGAATCGCCTTTCCTCTTTCAAGACTATATCGGACGGGCTCACGATGAACCGCATTCGTCAGAGCGGTTTCTCTCTGCTTTACAGCGGAGCTTTTGTCCCCTCAGGGCGATGATATGCCCTCGTCTCCTGTAAAGCTTCCTTAAAATCGAACGTTAAAACAGCTTGTCGGGATTCAAAATATTGTTCGGGTCGAACGCGCGCTTGACGCCGCGCATGAGCGCAAGCTGCGTCTCGCCATACGTTTCGGCCATGTAGCGCTTTTTGGCAAAGCCGACGCCGTGTTCCCCCGAGACGAGCCCGCCCATTTCGCGCGCCTTACCATAGAGCAGGCGAAAGACTTCCGCGAGCGTGCGCTCCCATTGCGACTGCTCCATCTGGTCGCGGCAGATATAAACGTGCAGGTTGCCGTCGCCCGCGTGCCCGAACGACGGAATACGCGCATGGAGCCGTTCTGCGACCTCATGCGTATACAGCACGAAGTCCGCGACGCGGTTTCGCGGAACGACGACGTCGCACTCGTCCATCTCCGTGGTGGACGCCTTGATGGCTTCGAGGAACGCGCCGCGCGCCGTCCAGACGGAGGCCTTCCGCTCATCGGTATCGACAAAAAACGCATCCCTTGCGCCACATTCCATGCAGAGCGTCGCAACGTCCGAAAGCGCCGCGTCCACGGCGGCTTTGTCGTTGCCGTCCACAGTCAAAAGCAGGTAGGCGGGCGCCTTCGTATCGGGGAAGCGCTTGCCAAGGTATTCCTCGGAAAAAAGGATCGTGTCGCGCTCCATGAACTCGATGGCCGTCAGCGACGCGCGCGAGCGGATGAGCTTCGGTACGGTTTCGATGGCTTCGCGGATGCTGCCGAAGGGGACGAGCAGCGACACGGTGACGGCGGGCAGCGTCACAAGTTTCAGCACCGCCTCTGTGACGACGGCAAGCGTGCCCTCCGAGCCTACAAGCAGGTCTTTGAGCGCATAGCCCGTGCTGTTTTTCACGACCTTGCCGCCCGTATGGATGATCTCGCCCGTGGGCAACACCGCCGTCAGCGCGCGCACATAATCCCGCGTGACGCCGTACTTGACCGCGCGCATACCGCCCGCGTTGGTGCTGATATTGCCGCCGATGGTCGCGCTCTTTTCGCCGGGGTCGGGCGGATACAGGAAATCATGCGCCTCGCAGAACGCCGCAAGCTCCATCAAAAGCACGCCCGGCTGGACGGTGACCGTCAGGTTTTCGGGATCGAGCTCGAGGATTTTGTTCATTTTGAGCGTTTCGATCATGACGCCGCCATGGATGGCGACGCCCGCGCCCACGAGCCCCGTGCCGCTGCCGCGCACGACGGCGGGGATGCGGCGGTCGTTGAGATAACGCATAATCGCGGAAATCTCCTCCGTACTGCTTACCTGCACCAGCGCGTCCGGCAGATGCTGCACGCCGCCAAGCTCATCATGGCTGTAATCCTCGCTGATCTGTGCGCCGACAAGCACGCGTTCAGGCGCGGTGATCTCGATCAAGCGGGCGACGTCCGATGCGGTTATGGCGTTATACATGCTGCGCGCCCTCCCGTATTTTTGCGATCAGCTTCGGCACGATCTCATACAGGTCGCCCGTAAGCCCGATATGCGCAATATCGAATATGGCGGCGGTCGGGTCGCTGTTGACCGACACGATCAGCTCCGCGCCCTTCATGCCCGCCGCGAACTGTACCGAGCCGGAAACGCCGAGCGTAAAAATCAGCTTTGGCTTGACCGTGCGCCCCGAAAGCCCGATTTGACGCCGCGGATCCATCCATCCCGCCTCGATCAGCGGGCGCGTGCAGGCAAGCTGCGCGTTCAGAAGCGTTGCAAGCTCCTGCGCCATGTCAAGATCGGCGCGGCTCTTGAACCCCCTGCCGCAGGCGACGATCGCGTCCGCCTCGGAAACGTCGATCTCCTTCAGCTTTTCGGTAAGCGAGAGCGCCTCCGTGCGGCTTGTCAGCATCTGCTTTGTGACGTCCATACGGACAATTTCCCCACGGGCCTTTGCCTGCCGCTGCGGCGCGGAGAATATCTTATAGCGCACCGTGCAAAACTGCGGACGCACGGACGGCGTTACGATCTGCGCCATGATGTTGCCGCCAAAAGCGGGACGAATCTGCACAAGATCGGTGTTTCCCTTCATTTCGAGCATCGTGCAATCCGCCGTCAGCCCCGTGTCGCATCTTGCCGCCACCTTGGGCGCAAGCGAGCGGCCGAGGTTGGTCGCGCCGACGAGGATCGACGAGGGATGCACGCTCTTGATAAAGTCATAGAAGGCATTGGCGTACGGGGAAACGGTGAATGCGGCAAACGCGGGGTCGTCATAGACGAACACCTTGTCCGCGCCGTAATGCATCAGCTCTTCGGCAAGCGCCATAACGCCCGTGCCGATCAGCAGCGCATAGACAGGATGCTCCGTGACGGCCGCGAGATCGCGCGCTTTGCCGAGTAACTCCAGCGTGACGGGATGCAGCCCGTCGCCGCGCCTTTCTGCGAACACCGCAACGCCGCGCCAGACGGATTTGTCCACGCCGAGCTTCGCCTCGTCCGCCCATGTGATTGCGCCCGCGGGCCCTTTCTTGACGCAGAGCTTACAGCTTCTGCACGCGGCGTTGACCGTAAGGACGCCGTTTGTATCTTCCAGCGCGCCGAACGGGCAGATGGCAATCAACCGTTCCGCCGTTGCGCTGTCGATTTTCTCCCGATGGATCGTCAGCCCCATTTTTCTTCCGCCTTATATCAGCTTTCTGTCCGAAAGAAGCGCGTACAACGCCTCCGCCAGCTCTTCGCCCGTTCCCGAAAGCATACGTTTGTCGGCGTTCTTCTCGGGCGGGAAGATGCGCTCCACCTGCGTAGGCGACCCCTTGAGCCCAAGCCGTTCCTCCTTGGCGCCGTCGAGATCGGATACGGAAAGCGCGCGCACCTGCTTGTCTGCATCCGTTTTCAGCCTGCGTTTGAACGAGGGCAGGCGCGGGGTGTTCGCGTCTTTGTCAATGGTGAGCAGACATGGAAGCCGCATACGCTGGGTTTGGTATGCGTCGTCGAGATCGAGCGTTACGGTCACGGTCGCTTCGTCCGCTTCGTCGATGCGCAGGACGTTGGTCGCGTGTTCCACGCCGAGTCGCTCGGCGAGCTCGGGCCCAACCTGCGCGGTGTCGCCGTCGGTTGTCTGCTTGCCGCATAGGATGAGGTCGAATTCCCCCATTGCCCGCACGCCCAGCATAAGAGCATAGCTTGTCGCAGCGACGTCCGAGCCCGCAAACTTGCGGTCGCTTAACAGCACGCCCTCGTCCGCGCCCATCCAAAGGGTTTCGAGCAGCGCGTCCTTTGCCTGCGGCGGCCCCATGGAGAGGGTTTTCACGGTTCCGCCAAAGCGTTCCGCAAGCGTAAACGCCGTTTCGAGCGCGAAAAGATCGTATGGGTTGAGCTTGGCGGCCAGACCGTCGCGTTTCAACACGCCGGTTGCGGGGTCGACTTCGACCTTGCTCGTACCCGGTACCTGCTTAACGCAAACAACGATTCTCATGCTCTATTCGTTCCTTTTCCCAAGAATGACCGGCGCGCCCGTTTCCGCAGAGACACGCGCCGCTGAAATGATCTCCGTAATCATGCGCGAAAACGTTTGCTGCACGCGATATTCTATCTGTTATCATATCGATATGCGGCGCGGAAGAAAAGCCAAATATGCCGTCGGAATCCGACTGCGTTTTTTGCGTTGACGCATACCGCCGTGCGCTATTAGCATATTGATGAGGTGATCGCATGAAGCAAGCATTGGACAAAGAGCGGCCGATCCGCTATGGAATACTCGGCTGCGGCATGATCGCGGCGTATCACGCGAAGGCGATATGCGAAACGGGCGGCGTGATTCTGGGCGCGGCAAGCCGTTCCTTTGCCGGCGCCGAACGGTTCGCGTCGCAGTGGAACGCCACGGCATACCCGTCGTATGCGGACATGCTGAACAATCCGCAAATCGATGTGATTGTGATCTGTACGCCGAGCGGCTTGCACGCGGCGCAAACGGTGCAGGCGTTGCTTGCCGAAAAGCACGTTATCGTGGAAAAACCCATGTGCGTTACGCTTGCCGAGGCGGACGAGGTGATCCGCACCGCCGAAGCGACAGGCAAGCTCGTTACGCCGATCTCGCAAATGCGCTTTGCCGACGGAATCCGTGCGGCGAAACGCGCGGTTGACGAAGGCCGGCTTGGTCAGATGTCCTGCGCCTCGCTTTCCATGCAATACCATCGTTCCGACGCGTACTATGCGCAGGCGGCATGGCGCGGCACATGGGCGCTGGACGGCGGCGGCTGCCTGATGAATCAGGGCATTCACGGCGTGGATGCGTTCCGCTATATCGTGGGCCCCGTGGAGGAGCTGGACGCCTATATTGCCACGCGCGCGCATTCCATCGAGGTGGAGGATTGCGCCGCCGCCGTGCTGCGGCTTGCCAACGGCGCGGTTGCGACGCTCGACGCCTCCACGGCCAGCGCGCCCGGCTATGCGCGCCGCATTCAGCTTTGCGGCAGCCGCGGCAGCATCGTGCTGGAAGATCGAAATGTGATTCGCTGGGATATTCCCGAGCCGTGCCCCGTTCCCATGGGCGGTGATTTGGTTCATGCGGCGACGGCCGATCCACGCGCATTGAGCGGCAACGTTCACACAGAGCAGTACAAAAACTTTCTGCACGCGCTGCAAGGAACAGAGGAGCCGGTACTCGGGGCGCGCGAAGGGCGCGAGGCGCTCGAGATCATTCTGGCCGTCTATCAATCCGCGCAAACAGGCAGGCGCGTACGGATCTCGCCATATCGCTCATAATCGGCGGTTCGCATATAAACAGCACGCCGATTTTGCATCGCATTACAGGCCGTTGTAGCAAGAATAAAGAAGGGCAGCGCGAATCCGTTTGCGCCGCCCTTCTTGGAAAGAGACTTTCTCGGCTTATTTGATGGCGATTCCGTCCAGATGCACCACCGTGCCGGTATCGGCGGATTTATGGATGGCGTCCATTACCACCGTCAGATAGCGGGCAAATTCGAGCGTGATCTTATACTCGCATTTTCCGCGAATGACGTCGGCAATATGCGTATAGATGCCGTAACGGTCGCCGTTATACTGACCCTCCAGCGGATGCGCCTCCACGTCATCCTGCGTTTTGCTGCGATAAGCCGTAACGTCGATCGGGCCGGGGTAGGAAATTCTGTGAACCTCTATGTCGCCGTCGCGGACGAACACCGTGCCCTTGCTGCCTTCTACGATCCAATGCGGCAGCGCGTCGACCATGATGGCGAATTCCACATTGATGAGCACGCCGCTTGCGGTTTTGAGAACGGCAAAGAACATATCCTCGCAGTCGCCGTCCATGACGACCTGCTTCGTTTCGGCATAAACGGTGGCGATCGGCTCGTCAACGAGTTCGAGCAGCTGACCGATGAGATGCGGCCCCCAGTTGTTCAGATAGCCGCCGCCAAACTCCTTCCAAATCTGCCAGTCGTAGCGCTTGCCAAAGGTGGCGGCGCGGCGGCGGATCATATACACCTTGCCGATGTCGCCGTTCTCGGAAAGCGCCTTGATGGTGCTCAAATCGGTGCCCCAGTTTTGCGGCAGGAACGGCATAAGATGCTTGCCGCTCTCCTTTGCGACTTGAATAATGGCGTCCGCATCCGCAGTATTGAGCGCCCACGGCTTTGTGATGAGCACGTCCTTGCCCGCTTTGAGGCAGGCGGACGCGACCTCGGTATGCACATGGCTGTCGGTTAAAACAACGACGTATTCAACGTCGGAAGCCAGCAGCGCTTCGCGGCTTTCATATGCTTTGCAGCCGAAATGTTCGGCGAGCTTCCGCGCCGCCTCGGGCTTGATGTCGTATGTTCCGACCACCTTGAATTCCGGATGCTTGTCCAGAATCGGCGTATGCAGCTGCCATGCGTTGCGACCGCAGCCGATAAACGCGGTTTTAATAGGTTCCATCGTATTTTCGTCTCCTTTATTTGTTTACTTTGCGAATTTCCGTTTGAGCAGGCGCAGCGCATCGCTTAACCCGTCCTGCGATACGGCGTCCTTGCTTTCAAAGGAAATCGTTCCGTCATATCCGCAGTCTGCGAGCGTATCAAGGCACTCGGACAGGTATGGGCTATATGCGTTCTCCGGCAGGACGCGATCCTTCTCGCACACATGGACATGGCAGATGCTCGGGAAAAAGCGTCGGATGTCCTGCGGATCCTCCTCGTTATAATTCATGTGCATGAAGTCCGCCAGCAGCATGATCTCCGGCGAATCCGCCATGTCAACCACCTTTTGACCGTCCCGCAGCGTCAAAACAAAGTTTGCAGACTGCTTGCGGATGGGTTCCATCACAATATAGATGCCA
>CAZBVC010000063.1:0-6881 GCA_964495255.1 uncultured Oscillospiraceae bacterium | reverse complement strand
CGATCGCCGAAATGAAGCGGCAGTATGCGCATCTTTGCACGCCCGAGGAAAAAGCCAAGCTGCAAGCGGTGCTTTGGCAAAACGGACATCTCAACGGCTCGATCATTTGCCGCCCCGCAACGGTAATCGCCGCAGCAGCGGGCTTCGAAGTCGCCCCCGATACGCGCTGGATCCTTGTTGAGGAAACGGGCTATGGCAAGGAATTCCCCTTCTCGGGCGAAAAGCTGTCCGTCGTGGTTACGGTCTATTCATACGATACGTTTGACGACGCGATTGCGCTTGTCAACGGCATCCAAAGCTATTCCGGCGCGGGTCATTCCTGCGGCATCCACAGCTTCAACGAGGATCATATCCGCCGTTTCGCCATGGAGACCAAGACCGCGCGCGTTGCCGTGCGCATGCCGCAAAACAAGTCCAACGCGGGCAACTGGAACAACGGCATGCCGTTTACCATTACGCTGGGCTGCGGCACCTGGGGCGGAAACATCACCTGCGAAAATATCACCGCGAAGCACTATATCAACGTGACGTGGGTTGCGCGCGAGCTGACGAACTTTACCGTTCCGACGGACGAAGCGCTTTTCGGCAGCGACGTGATGCAGGATCCCGCCGTACTGGCACGCTGATAAGACGTAACAATACATAGGTTATAGGAGCAAAACTATGAAACAATGGGATGTCAACTGGGGCGTTTACCGCAAAAGGATCGTTTTCGCGGCAAGCGCGGACGCGCTCAAAGCAAGCGTTTCGGATCTGATCGGGAACGCGGCGCAAATGTGCGAAATCGGGGAAGCCGCCTACGCGTTCGAGCTGGTTTCCGCCATTTGGATCGACCTGCAATCCGCTTTGACGCTATGGACGCTGGATAAAAGCGTGCCCGAAGCCGGCAAAATAAGCGCCTGCGCGTCGCTTGAACAATTCCTCGCTTCGCACGGCGCCGACGAGACGCTTTCCGCCGCGCGGGAGGAAGTAAAGTCCATACAAGCCTCGCAGTTTGCGCGCATCACGAAGGTCACGAACGAGGGCAAGCTGTTCACCTATTGGGGCAACGACCTTTGTACGGGCGTGGATTTCTCCCTGCGCAGAGGCGCGAGCTTTACCACGAGCAATCCCTCGAAGATCAACCTGTTCCGCCAATCGGAGCCGCTGCAATACGCCGCCTACCTCAAAGAGATCATGGCGGAGCACAAGGGGCTTTCCAAGGAGGAGCTGCTCTCCTACCTGACGGTGAAAATCGTTGCGCAGGTGGCGCGTAAGCTGCGCCCCATCCACGAAGCGACAAACGGCGCGTTCGGCGTGTCGTTTACGCAGGTCTCCCCCGCCGCATGGGACGACGCGGACGCGATGATCGCCGAAGGAAAACTCTGGTTTTCCGAGTTTCAGAAAGAGCTTTGCACCGATCAGCCCAACGTTGTGTTCAAGCTGCCCGCGGCGCCCGCAGCGGTCAAGGCCGCGTCCGAGCTGCTGAAAGACCCGCGCATCCGCGTAACGCTCACGTCCAACTTTGCCGTCGGACAGCATGCGCATTTTTACGATGTTGTGGACAAGCGCGAGCCGAACTGCTTCCTCGTCATCGTGGACTGTCACCTGCGCAAGTTTGCCCGCCCCGAGTTCGTCGCCATGGGCGTTGAAAACCCGGACTACTACTGCGAAGCGCTCGTGCGCGCGGTGTATCAAAAATGCTACCAATCCCTGCTGGATCGTGGCTCCCATGCCATGGTCAACGGCGCGGGTATGCGCGAGGACGTCGGCATCCGTCTTTGCCTGACAAATCGCAAGGAGCTGCCCTACACGCTTACGGTCACGCCCACCTTGGCGGCGGATTTCGACAGCGCGGAGCGCAGCCTCGACGTGATTTGGGATCAGCCGATTTCCGAGGCGGATCTGAGCGTGCTCAACCGTTCCAAGGTTTTCCGTCAGGCGTATTACGCCGAGGAGTTCCCATGGGACGACATCCGCAGCTTCGAGCCTTACGCCTTCATGATGGACGGTTTTATGGACGCGCGCGCCGCGTGCCTTAACGCCATGCCCGACTACGAGTGAAAGGAACGCATATGAATCAGCAGGAATTCTTGACCGACATCGCCCCCAATCGGCGCATCAGCCAAGTGGGCTTCTTCACGAAGGACATCTTCCGCGCCATGCGCACATGGGCGGAGGAGCACGGCGTGAACGACTGGATCCTATACGAGCATACGAACGAGCGCCTGCAAAACGTTGTGGTTCGCCCCGGCGTTTGCGAGGAACAGTTCAAGTTCTACTGCGCCTGCGGTTCCATGAACGGCGGGATCCAGTTGGAGCTGATCCAGCCCGTATACGGTCTGCCGTTCTATGAGAATTATCTGCTCCGCCATGGCGAAGGCGCGCATCATATCAAGGAAGTGGTGCCGAAGGATCGCTATGACGAAACGCTGGCGTTCTACGCGTCGCAGGGTATGCCCGTGCTGTTTGGGGCGGAATACTTCGGCTCGCGCTTTTACTTCATTGATTCCATCGCCAAGCTGGGCGTTCTGCTCGAAATCGGCAACGGCAACACGCCCGTGGGCGCGCCGGAAACATGGAAAAGCCCTTATCCCGCCTGCATGAATCGCTTCGGCAAATAAGGCGGACGGCAACCAACCAAATGCGCATCCCGACTCCCGCTTCGCAAAAACAAAAGGCGGGAGTCTTTTTCTGCCGCGCGTTTCGGCTGCGCTTTATCGGGCGCGGTAAGTTTTCCGTGCAAAACATATCCGTTTCGATTATACTGTACGATATGGTTACTTCATGCCCCGCCTTTCAAGACGGCTTCGTGCCAAACAAGGCGCTCGGACAAAATTTTCTGACGGATGAGGGCGTAATCTCCGCCATTTTGGACGCGTCGGGCGCGGACGATCTGCCCGTGTTGGAGATCGGAGCGGGACGCGGCGCGCTCACGCGCGGGCTTGTATGCCGCGCCAAGCGCGTGGTTGCCGTCGAGAAGGACGCGCGGCTTGTGTCCTATTTGCACCAAACGCTCGACAGCGAACGTCTGACGCTTGTTCACGCCGACTTTTTGAACGCCGACATTCCCGCGCTGATGGAGCGCGCGCCCTATGTCGCCGTCGGCAACCTGCCTTACTTTATCACGACGCCCATCGTGGAAAAGCTGCTTTCGCTTTTGCCCGTTCGCATGACGCTCATGGTGCAAGCGGAGGCGGCGGAACGCTTCTTTGCCTGCCCGCGCGCGCGTGTATACGGCCCCGTCGCGGTGCTCACGCAGGTTTATTACGAGGCGGAGACGCTTTTCCCCGTGCCGCGCACCGCATTCTTCCCGCAGCCCGACGTAACAAGCGTCGTGGTGCGCCTGACCCGCCGCGCAAAAGCGGAACAGGCGGACGAGCCGAATCCTGCGGAATTTCTGCGTTTTGTCAAGCGCGCGTTTTCCATGCGCCGAAAAACGCTGAAAAACAACCTGCCCGACGCCGTCGACCTGCCCGCGTGCTGCGCGCTTGTCAACGCGCTTCCGAGCGACCGTGCGGAGGCGCTTTCCCCCGAAACGCTTTTCGGGCTCTGCAAAGCCATATCAAAGGAGATTGCACCATGAATTCGATTACGCTGTTTTACTTGCCATCCTGCCCGCATTGTAAGCTGGCGCTCAAATGCCTCGACGAGCTGAAAAAGGAAGACGCGCGCTATGCCGCCGTCGAAATCGAATTGGTAGACGAATCGCGCGAGAAGGCGCGTGCGGCTTCGTATGACTATTGGTATGTGCCTTGCTTCTTCCTCGGAAAGGAAAAGCTGCACGAAGGGCACGCGGAAAAGGAGGATGTGCGCGCCGTTTTAGAGCGTGCGCTCAGCTAAAAACACCATGGCAAAGCGAAAAGCGTATCACAATACGCCTGTCTGGCCGATCATTGCGGGCGTCATCTGCCTGCTGATCGTCCTTGCGGCGGGCACGGCGCTTTATTGCGCAAACGAAAGCAACAACTATAAGTTGCAGGCGTTCTATGCCTTCGGCTACGCGGAGGAGAGCGAAAGCATCGTTGCGACGTATAACGGCGAGCAGACGCGGCTTTCCTCGCGCAACACGATCGCCCTGTACGAACAGACCACAAGCGGCTCGCCGCTGCCCGTGTTTTTCCGCAGCTTTGGCGGCGCTGCGCCCGTAGAAATCGATTTTAACGACGGCGCGGGGCATACCATGCTGATCTATCCCGCAAAGAACGGCACGTTTGTCGTTTTTTCGTTCGAGGGGAAGACGCGCTCCTACCTTGTGCGCAGCAATTCCCGCTTCGACATGATCTGCCGCATCGTCAGCCCGACAGGACTGGGCAGCGAGAATTACCCCGCCGCGGATTAAATTTCGGACGCCTTGCAAACGCAAAGTCAAAAAAGGGGCTCCCTCGTTTCGACGTGAGGAAGCCTCTTTTGCATATCGCGTATCGCTTTACCGCATCGCGGCTTCAAATATCGCCGTAACGTCGTCCTCGTGCAGGCGCATCAACGCGCCGATGACGCGCTCCGACCCGTCGGCAGCGTATACGACGCTTTTTGCCATCTCCCGCGCGCTCGACGGCTCCACGCCCATTTGAACCAGGTTTTTCGGCAGACCCAACCGCTCGAAATAAGCTTCCAACGCGCAAACGCCCGCCTCGATGGTCGCCGAAACCGTCGCCTGCTGTTCAACGCCCATCACGTTGCGCGCAAACGCTTCGAAGCGGCTCGGGTTCTTGCGCCATACATAGCGGATCCATTGCGGAAAGAGCACCGCAAGCCCCGCCCCGTGCGTTACGCCGAAGCGCGCCGTCAGCTCGTGATCCAGCTTATGACATGCCCAATCCTGCGCGCGCCCGACACCGAGCACGTTGTCATGCGCGAGCGTGCCCGAAAGCGAAACCTGACACCACGCGTGATAGTTTGTCGGATCGTCCACAACCGCGGGGCCGAACGCGAGAAGCGTTTTTAAGGTTGCCTCGCACAGCGCGTCGGACAGTTCGGTATCCGGCGTCGCCGAAAAGTAACGCTCGAACACATGGCTCATCATATCCGCAACGCCGCTTGCGATTTGAAATTTCGGAATCGTTTCAAACAGCGTCGGGTCGATCATCGCCAGAAGCGGACGGTTCCATTCGCGGTTGTACCCGCATTTTTGATGCGTTTCATAGTTGCTGATCACCGTGCTGTTGCTGGATTCGCTGCCGGACGCGGGGAAGGTCAGCACGCACGCGACCTTCGCCATGCCCTTTGTCTCGAGTCCCTTTTCATAGATCGACCAAAGATCGAGCTCGGGATTTCGTAAGCCAAGCCCGATCGCCTTGCCGGAATCGATCACCGAGCCGCCGCCGACGCATAGGATCAACTCGACGCCCTCCCTTTGGCAGAGCTTCACGCCCTCCTTCGCCAGCGCAACGTCGGGGTTCGGGCGCACGCCGCCGAGCAGCACATAGGATACGCCGCTTTCCTCCAACGAGGTCGTGATGCGGGAAAGCAGCCCGCTTTCCTTGATGCGCTCGCTGCCGTAATGGATCAGCACCTTCTTCGCGATCGGCGCGATCAAAGCGCCGACGTTGTCGCTCGTTCCCTTGCCGAATACGATGCGAGTCGGGGAATAAAAGTCAAAATTCAGCATACGTTTTCCTCCTGTTCGATCCGCGCGAGTCTGTTTTCTTATTATAGCATATCATGGGCGGCGCTTTGCAAGCGATGCGATTCCGCCAAGCCATTTTGGGGCGTTTTTCGCCATATTCTTGCAAACGACGCGTAGAATTGGTATACTGAACCCATCCAAAGCGATTTTGATACGCATGGCGATTATGAGGGAGGTTTTTGCATGGAAAAAAAGAACACCGACGCCGCCAAGAAGGCGGAAATGGCGAAGAAAGCCGCTGCGGCGCAGAAAGCGGCCGCCGCCAAGAAGTCCTCGGGCAATACCAAGTCTGCGCCCGCAAAGAACGAGACGCCCAAGAAGAGCGAACCCGCTCCCAAGAAGACCGACGTTGAAAAGACCGAGGCCGCCGTCGAAGAGACGCGCGAAGAAAAGCCCGCGCGGCAGACGACCGCCGAACGGAGCGAGAGCGTCAAGGGTTTGCGCATCGGCGCAATCGTTCTCTGGATCCTTGCGCTTGCCTGCGAAGTCGGCGCGTTCTTCGTGCTCAACCGCATGGCGCTGAACAACTTTAACCTGCAACTGACCGATCCCATGGTGCTGCTCTTCGGCGGGCTCATCATTCTGGACGCGGTTCTCTGCGTCGTTGCGGCGCAGCTTTGGAAAAAGTCCAACCGCATCCGTCCCTGCCTCAACAACAGCGCGTTCGTGCGCACGCTTTGGCATCAGCTCGGCGTGATCATGGCGATGGTCTGCCTGCTGCCCATCGGCATTATCTTCCTGCTGAAATCCAAGGACATGAAAAACAAAAAGCTCCGCACGATCCTGCTCGTCGCGCTTGCGCTGATCTTCGCCGGCACGACCGCCGCTTCCGTGGACTATAAGCAGCCGACGCCCGAAGAGGTGCAGGAGCTGCAAGAGTCCGTCGGCGCGACCGACGAAACCACGGTGTATTGGACCAAGTGGGGCAAGTCCTACCACATGGACGAGAATTGCCAAGCGCTGCGCAACAGCACAACCGTGACCGGCGGCCCGCTGGGCGGCGTGGACGACGAGGGCAACATCGTAGACATGGGCGGCGAGAGCGCGTTCGAAAACAATCGCTTCGACCCCTGCAACTTCTGCGCGGGCGGCGGCGACGTCGAAGAACCCGCGGCGTAAAGGTTCTTCCTCTTCTGAAAGCTACAAAAGCAAACGAACGCAGCTTTTTACACGCATTTTAGTTGATAAAAAGAGACTCCCGCTTGGGCGTCTTTCAGTCTGTCAAAAAAGTCCTTGGGGGATTCGGGGGTCGAAACCCCCGGAGGTTTTATTT
>CAZBVC010000062.1:0-6939 GCA_964495255.1 uncultured Oscillospiraceae bacterium | reverse complement strand
TTCTTTCCTTTTCTCATCAAGAAACGATAACGAAAAGAACCCGACTTGCCATGCGCTTCTTCCGTTCGGAACAGACGTAACAAATCGCGTTCTCTTTGCTTCCTTCTCTTTTCAGAGAAAAGAGATTCTCTATTCGATGGGTCTGCGCGCGCAGACGAAGTTGCGGCGCCAATACGAGGATTTCGCGCTTCTGCGGACAACCTTGCCGTTTGCCGACGACGCGTCGATCATTTCTCCGCTGCCGGCGTATATGCCGACGTGCCCGACGGAAGAGGAATCATCCGAGCGGAAAAAGAGCAAATCGCCGCGCTTGACGTCGTCCAGACTGTCGATTTTTTTCCAACCGCTCGTTCTCGAAAAGCCGGAAGCGTTCAGCCTGCGCGTATACACGTTGACCTGACGCAGGCAGTAATAAACAAGCCCTGAGCAATCGAAGGAGTTTGGGCCGCTCTTGCCGAGCACATATGATTTACCGATCTGCTTCTTCGCGGTTGCAATCAGCTTATCGATGCGCCCCTCCGCAGACGACGCCCGCGCAAGCTTGGCAAGCCGCTCCTTCTCCGCCTTGATCTCGATCTCTTTCGTATAGGAAACGCGCGCGTCCGCCGAGTTGATGGCTTCAAGTGTTTTTTCGCCCGCCTTTCCGTCCTTGGTCAGGTGGTTGCGATTTTGAAACTTGGTGACGGCGGTCACGGTATCCGTGCCGTAATAGCCCGTAACCTGATTCGATTCCAGATAGCCCAGCTCCACGAGCTGCTCTTGAAACGATTCGATGTCGTCGCCCTCGTCGCCCTCGCGCATGACATAGGGCTTGGCGTCCTCGGCGTTGAGCAGCGCGAGCGTCTGTTCGCCGACGATGCCGTCCTTCTGCAAATCGTGCTGCCGCTGAAAGAGCTTGACGGCTTCCTTCGTCGCGTTGCCGAAATAGCTGGTCGGTTCGTCGATGGCAAGGTACCCAAGCTCCATCAAACGCGATTGCAGCGCCTGAACATCCTCGCTCTCCTCGCCCTTCTCGATGCGGATCTCGGGCGTGGGCGAAGGCGACGGCGTGGGCGAGGGCGACGGCGACGGCGTAATCAGCGCAAGCTGCGCGCGGTATTCCGCCTCGGCGAGCGCAAGCGTCTCCGTTCGCTTTGCACGCGCGCCCGTTACGGCAATAATCACGATCACGCCCGTTATGACAAACAGCGCCATGCCGCCGATCAGCGCGCAGGTCTTTGGCCCCAGCCGATAGCAGGCGCGCAAAACCCGTCTGAGCCAATTTCGAAATCTATGGCGCAGCTTCTTATATGCGCGCCGAATGTTGGTCATCGTTTCTTTTATCCACATAAAAAAGCAAGCTCTCCTAATTTCGAATTGTACGAAACTTTTCGCTTGCTTTCAAGCGTTCTGCATATTTTGTCATACATTGTTAATGATTCGACACGCAAACACTACATATTGTGGTTAAGGGGATTCCCTGCATCATGCAAACAGCGCCGTGGAGAGATACCGTTCGCCCGTGTCGGGCAAAATAGCGACGACGGGGCCGATGCGCCGCACGCGCCGCTTCAAAAGCTGAACGCCGCCAACCAGCGCCGCGCCGCCCGATATGCCGCAAAGGATTCCGTCAAGTCGCATGAGCGTCTTTGCCGCCAAAATCGCATCCGCCGTTTTGACGGTCAGGATCTCGTCCACGACCGCGCGATCGAAGTTCTGCGGCACAAAATTCGCGCCGATGCCCTGTATGCCGTGGCTGCCCGCGCGTCCTTCGCTCAATACGGGCGATTCAAACGGCTCGATCGCAACCGCGTTCACATTCGGGTTTCGGCTTTTCAGATATCGCGCCGTGCCGCAGAGCGTGCCGCCCGTGCCGACGCCCGCAACGAGCGTATCCACCGTGCCGTCCGTATCCCGCCAAATCTCTTCACCCGTCGTTTTCTCATGCGCGCGCGGGTTATCCGCGTTCTCGAATTGCAGCGTAAGTATGCTGTTTTCGATCTCGGTATGCAGCGCCTCCGCGCGCCTGATCGCGCCCGCCATGCCGTCCTTCGCGCTTGTCAGCTCGATTTGCGCGCCGAGCGCACCCAGCAGCTTGCGCCGCTCGATGCTCATGTTCTCGGGCATGGTCAATATCACGCGATAGCCCGCCGCCGCCGCAACCAGCGCCAGCCCGACGCCCGTGTTGCCGCTCGTCGCCTCGATCAGCGTGCCGCCCGCTTGCAGCTCGCCGCGTTCTTCCGCGCCCCGTATCATTTCAAGCGCCACGCGATCCTTCGCGCTGCCGCCGGGGTTTCGCCCCTCGGTTTTGACGCACAAATCGCCGCTCACGCCGTATTCTGCCAAAAATCGTGTCGAAACGCGCACAAGCGGCGTGTTGCCGATCGTCTCCGCGACGGAATCATAAATGCGCATGCTGTTTTTTCTCCCATATTTCCGCCGCAATCGCCTGCGGCGTTTGTTCCTTGTCCGTTACGATCACATACGGTACCCCGTCCGGAAAAAACGCGCGCTTCTCCGCCTTTGTCAAGCGCAAAAACGCCCTTTCGTCGTCCAGCGCGACCAGCCGCGCCGTCACGCCCCGAACGGAAAGATAGTCCGCCGCCTGCTCGATCAAAGCGACGTTTGCGCGGTCGATGGCGAGCACGACCTCCGCGCCGCCCTTCGGCTCTCGAACGATCGATGCGGGCAGGCTCGTTCGCCCGACCGTCAGCAGGCGCGTTTTGCCCAGCGCCAATAACAGCGCGTGCGCCGCGATCCCGCCGATCAGCCCCTGCAAGACGTTCAGCGGCACGTTGACCAGCGCCGCCTGCGTCCCGTACAGCAGGCTCTCGTACAGGAAATACCCGAGCGGCACGATCACCGCCGCGCTATACAGAAACGCATACTTTGCGCGGCCCTTGATCTTTGCAAACGCAAGCCCCGCCGCCAGCGCCGTCGCGCCCTTAATCAGCGCCGTTGCGGGCGCGTATACCGCCCAGCCGAGCGAAACGTCCGCCAGTGCCGTCGCAATCGCCGCGCAGAGCGCGCCCCAACCGCCGCCGAGCAGCGCGCCCGAAACCAAAACGCCCACGTCGCCCAAATTGATATAGCCAAGCCCGCCCGGCATGGGGATCTGGATCAGATACGTCAGCAAAAAGGTCGCCGCCGCCAGCACGCCCCCGACGGTCAGCCGGCGAATCGTTTGATCGTTCATAACACTCCTTCTCTTCTTCTCTTCTTCTCTTTGAAAGGAGAAGAAGCAAGAGAAACTTCACTTTTTTGTTCTTCCCCTGCTTTTTCAAAAAGAAAAAAAGCAAGAGAAACTTCACTTTTTACTCTGTCTTTTTCCCTCAAAAGAGAAAAGATAGAGAAACTTCACTTTTTGCAAACTCTACATATAGATAGAGTTTCACGTCAATGCGGTTCTTTTCGTTTCCTTTTCTTGCAAGAAAAGGAAAAGGGGACACCCATGGTGAGGCGTCCCCCGATTTGGGTTTGAGCGTTACTTCGCTTCCGCGATGGCGACCGCCACGGCGACCGTTGCGCCGACCATGGGGTTGTTGCCCATGCCGATGAGCCCCATCATCTCGACATGCGCGGGCACAGACGAACTGCCTGCAAACTGTGCGTCCGAGTGCATACGTCCCATCGTGTCGGTAAGCCCGTAGGAAGCGGGGCCCGCCGCCATGTTATCGGGATGCAGGGTGCGGCCCGTGCCGCCGCCGCTCGCGACGGAAAAGAACTTTTTGCCGTTCTCGATGCACCATTTTTTATAGGTGCCGGCAACGGGGTGCTGGAAGCGGGTCGGGTTGGTGGAGTTGCCGGTAATGGACACATCCACGTTTTCATGCCGCATGATCGCCACGCCCTCGTTGACGTCGTCCGCGCCGTAGCAGCGCACCTTGGCGCGCTCGCCGTCGGAAAACGCCTTGGTGGAGACGATTTTGAGCTCGCCGGTCTTGTAATCGTAATCGGTCTCGACGAACGTGAACCCGTTGATACGCGAAATGATGTATGCCGCATCCTTGCCGAGCCCGTTCAGAATGACCTGCAAGGGCTTTGTGCGCACCTTGTTCGCCGTGCGCGCGATGCCGATGGCGCCTTCCGCGGCGGCAAAGCTCTCGTGTCCCGCGAGGAACGCGAAGCAGCCGGTCTCCTCGCGCAGAAGCATGGCGGCCAGATTGCCGTGCCCAAGCCCGACGGCGCGCTGATCCGCAACCGAGCCGGGGATGCAGAACGCCTGCAAGCCGATTCCAATGGCCTCCGCTGCTTCCGCGGCGCTCTTGACGTTTTTCTTGAACGCGATTGCCGCGCCGACGGTGTATGCCCAGCACGCGTTCTCAAACGCGATGGGCTGAATGCCGCGCACGATGCCCGCCGCGTCCACGCCCTTTGCGTCGCAGATCGCCTTGGCTTCGTCGATGTCCTTGATGCCGTATTCGTTCAATACGGCGGTGATCTTCTCGATTCTTCTTTCGTATCCTTCAAACGTTGCCATATTTCCGGCCTCCTTACGCCTTGCGCGGGTCGATAACCCGAACCGCTTGGTCGAAGCGGCCATAGGTTCCGATGTTCTTTTCGTAGGCTTCCTTGGGATCCATACCCTTTTTGATCGCGTCCATCATCTTGCCGAGGCTTACGAACTTATAGCCGATGATCTCGCCGCCCTCGTCCAAGCCGACGCCGAGCACATAGCCTTCCGCCATTTCGAGATAACGCGGGCCCTTCGCCTTCGTGCCGTACATCGTGCCGATCTGCGAGCGCAGTCCCTTGCCGAGATCCTCAAGCCCCGCGCCGATGACCAAACCGTCGTCCGAAAACGCGCTTTGCGAACGCCCGTAAACGATCTGCAAGAACAGCTCGCGCATGGCGGTGTTGATCGCGTCGCAGACGAGGTCGCTGTTGAGCGCTTCGAGGATGGTCTTGCCGGGCAGGATTTCCGCCGCCATCGCCGCGGAGTGCGTCATGCCGCTGCAACCGATGGTCTCGACCAGCGCTTCTTCAATGACGCCTTTTTTCACGTTGAGCGTGAGCTTGCAGGCGCCCTGCTGAGGAGCGCACCAGCCGACGCCGTGCGTCAAGCCGCTGATGTCCGTAATCTGTTTTGCCTTGACCCACTTGCCCTCTTCGGGGATCGGAGCGGGATCATGCTTTGCGCCCTTGAGGACGCAGGTCATTTCTTCCACTTCACTGGAATAATGCATGTGTGAAGTTCCTCCTTGTCATGCTAAAGAATACCCAGATTCATTCAGGGTACAGTATAACAAATCAAATTCGATCTTTCAATACGCGATGATCGAATAAAGATGCAGGATTGGGCACTTTCGTGCCGTGCTGCACTTTCGCCATGTTCTCGATCATTCTTTTTCGAATACCTGCCCTTTCGGGTGATCGCCCGACTATGTTATACTTGTTTCAGCCGTTTGGATTTGGGGGAATATCAGATTGCGATACTTCTTTGCCGGAATGTTACTGATCGATGCCGCTGTACACCTGTTTGCCTGCGTGAATAAGAACCTTCTCATGCTGCGCCGGGTCACAAAGTGCCTCTTAATGCCGCTGCTTGCCGCGTGCTATATACTCTTTGCGCAGGAACCGTATTCTTTTGTAATCGCCGCGATTCTCTTCGGCTTTGCCGGAGACCTCGTTCTCCTGTTCCGTCCGCGCAAATGGGCGTTCCCGCTGGGGATTCTCGCGTTTGCGGCGGGGCACGTGTTCTATATCGTCAGCTTCATCCGCCGTTTTACCGTCACGCCGCCTTGGTATATCCTCGCGCTGATGGGCGTCGTCGTGATCGCCTACTCCGCAACGCTGATGCGCTATATCTGGAAGGGCATGCCCGGGAAGCTCTGCCCGCCGAGCTTCCTATATATGATGATCATCGGTACGATGGTGTCCTGCTCCATCCTGTTCTCGTTCTACGGCGTGTCCACGCATCGCTGGCTCGCGGCCGTCGGCGGAATTTTGTTTGCGATTTCCGACACGACGCTTTCCATCGACGCGTTCCATCACCCGATTCGCCACCGGAGCATCCTCGTGATGTCCACTTATATCGCGGCGCAAGTGCTCATCGTCTCCGCGCTCGCGTTCCGCTGAAACCATCCCATCGAAAGGGGAACCAAAATGAAACCGGAACTCATATTATTGATCGTCTCTCTCGCGGTCTTTGCCGCGATGATCGTGCTGCTCGTCACCATTTTGCGCCGTCAGCAGGCGCTGCACGACGCGATGCGGGACGACCTGAACCGCGCGCTCTCCGACCTTCGCCGCGAGCTCAACGAGTCGGTGCAATCCTCTGTTTCGCACCTTGGGCGTATGATCATGGAGCAGCAGCGCACCTCCGACGCGCAAGGCGAAACCCGCTTTAAAACATTTGAGCAGGGCAACGAACAGCGCTTGAAATCCTTTGAATTCAACAACGAGCAGAAGCTCGAAGCGATTCGCCAAACGGTCGAGCGCCGCCTCGTCTCCTTGCAGACGGACAACACGCAGAAGCTCGACGAAATCCGCAACATCGTCGACGAAAAGCTGCAAAAGACGCTGGAGGCAAAGGTTGCTCAGTCGTTCCAGCTTGTCAACGAGCGGTTGGAGCAGGTCTATAAGGGACTCGGCGAAATGCAGACGCTCGCAACGGGTGTCGGCGACCTGAAAAAGGTGCTCTCCAACGTAAAAACGCGCGGCATCCTCGGCGAAATCCAACTCGGCGCCATTTTGGAGGAGATCCTCTCACCGGAGCAATATGTCACCAACGCGGTTACGAAGGTCGGCAGCTCGGAGCGCGTGGAATACGCGGTCAAGCTCCCGACGGACGACGGCGCACCGGTCTATCTCCCCATCGACTCGAAGTTCCCCGCCGACCTGTATTCCAATCTGCAGGATGCGTATGAGTCCGGTTCACCGGAGGCAATTGCGTCCACAATCCTTCTGCTCACCCAGCGCATCAAGCAGGAAGCTGCGAAGATTCGCGATAAATATCTC
>CAZBVC010000061.1:2888-7626 GCA_964495255.1 uncultured Oscillospiraceae bacterium | reverse complement strand
GGATGTGGACTATGTCGCGCTGGACACCGACACCTTCACCGCGGAGACGAGCGGCAACTGACAAAGAATCTTCGCCGACAGGCAAACGGGAGAGTCGTATGGCTCCCCCGTTTTGTTTTGCATCGACGCAAATCTTACGCTCGGAAAGCGATTCACCACAAGATGTATTGCTTCGCGCGCGAATAAAGCGCGAAATATTGTGCTTTCGGGCGATTGCGGAAGCTCCGCCAATCTTCGCGCCCGCCTCGACAAAAGCCGTCTTGATACACCCCTACCAACGCGAAGCGCGCGTTGTTACAATTCATGCAAGCGCAAGAAAAACGTTGATTGAGCGCAGAATAAATAGTTTGAGGGGGTAGGCATCATGTCACATTATCGGGTTCTCATCGTGGACGACAACGTGAGCTTTACGGATTCGGTGCGCAGCTATTTTGCGACCGAATCGTCCGTGCAAACGGTGGACGTCGCCGCAGACGGGCGCGAGGCGCTGGACAAGCTCGCCAAGGGGCGTTATGACATCCTTCTGCTGGATCTCATTATGCCGCATGTGGACGGACTGGGCGTATTGGAGCAGCTCAAACAGGTCTGCCCCGACGCGCCGCCCGCCGTCATTGTTGTTTCCGCCATGCGAAACGAGAACATGGTGCGCCGCTGCTGTGCGCTTGGCGCGCGTTATTTCATGGTGAAGCCCGTGGAGCCCGAGGCGCTCTTGAAACGCGCGTTGGAAGCCGCGCATCAGGAGGTCGCGCAGGGCGGCGTTGCGAGCTATGCCCAGCCGCCGCGCTCGCTGGACGAGAAGATCACGTCGATCTTCCTCGTTGCGGGTATTCCCGCGCATATCAAGGGGTATCATTATCTGCGCGAGGGCATTCGTATGGTATATTACGATTCCGCGCTCATCAACCGCATCACCAAGGAGCTCTACCCCGGCATCGCCAAGCATTTCTCCACCTCGGCAAGCAAGGTGGAGCGCGCGATTCGCCATGCCATCGAGGTTGCGTGGACGCGTGGCAAAATCGAAAACCTGAACGCGATCTTCGGGTATAAGGTTTACGGCAAGAACGACAAGCCGACCAACGGCGAGTTCATCGCGCTGATTGCCGACAAGCTCATCATGGAGGAGCAGGCGCGGGAAAAGGCGGTTTGAAAAGGCGCGATCTTCGGGACAACCGTACTATATGAGAGTCAAGCGACACGGCTTGACTCCTTTTTGATTGCGGAAACGGTTCGGTATCCTTCCTCAAAACAGAAAAACAACCAAAATAATATATTTTTCTTGACAGCGCAATCCAAAAAGACTATATTTGTGTCTATATTTTTTTGAAACGGGAGGAAAGTTCTATGCTGAAAACTCGGATACCCGAGGGGTATGTCGCCAAGCTGGGCTTGTATGATACGCAGAACGCGATCGAGATCATCAAGCGCACTTTTTTGGAATCCCTGTCCGCCATGCTGACGCTCAAGCGCGTTTCCGCGCCGCTGTTCGTCAACCCCGCCGACGGCCTCAACGACAATCTGAACGGCACGGAGCGCCCCGTTTCGTTTGACATTCCCGCCACGCGCGGCGAGGGCGAGGTCGTGCACTCGCTTGCCAAATGGAAACGCTACGCGCTGGGCCGCTACGGCTTTCATGCGGGGCGCGGGCTGGTCACGGACATGAACGCCATCCGCCGCGACGAGGAGCCAGACAACCTGCATTCGATCTATGTCGATCAATGGGACTGGGAAAAGGTCATCACGCGCGAGGAGCGCAATTTGGAAACGCTCAAAAGCACGGTAAAGGGCATTGTCGACGCGATCTATTATACCCAGCAGGTGCTTTGCGCCAAGTATGAGGCGCTGACGCCATGGGTCGAGCGGGACGTAACGTTCGTTACGGCGCAGGCGCTTTTAGACCTGTATCCCGACTGCGACGCGCACGAGCGAGAATATCGCTTTGTCAAGGCGCATCACACGGCGTTTGTCATCGGCATCGGCGGCGCGCTTTCCGACGGAACGCGGCACGACGGCCGTGCGCCGGACTATGACGATTGGACGATGAACGGCGATATCCTCGTATATAACCCGCTGCTGGACTGTGCGTTCGAGCTTTCAAGCATGGGCGTGCGCGTGGACGAGACGGCGCTTTCCAAACAGCTTACGCTTGCAAACTGCGAGGAGAGGCGCGAGCTGCCCTTCCATCGCGCGCTGCTTGCAGGCGAGCTGCCGCTCACCATCGGCGGCGGCATCGGGCAATCCCGCGTGTGTATGCTGCTGCTCAACAAGGCGCATATCGGCGAGGTGCAGTCGTCCCTCTGGGATTCCGACACGCTTTCGGCGTGCGCTGCGGCGGGCGTGACGCTGCTCTGACTGCGCGCTCGGAACGCATCGAACGCATCGAACACGTTTCCCGACGGTATGCGAGCCGAACCGAAGCATATCAAATCGCGTTCCCAAAGCGTCCTCCTCCTGTTTTTGGGGGACGCTTTTTTTGTGTGATTTTCACATATCTATGCACATATTCGACAAATCATGCAACCGTATTCATACCATTATTCGCAAAACAGGGAAATCTGCGGTATTTTGTTATATTATAATGAAAAAAATTCGGCTCACAGCGGGTTTTATCGCCCGAGCAGGGTGTGATTTTGGTAAAATAACTTACCACAAATGGTAATTCTGCTTCTTTTTTGGCGTTGTTGGGCGGGCGCGGCGCAAACGCGCACAAGGGGTCGCGAAACAGGAAAATTGGCTTCGATTTTCCAAAATACCACATATGGTATCATATCACGACAATGTAACAACCGACCGACGAAAAGATGGGCGGGGGATGAGGAAACAAAGTCCGATTACCATGTAACAATACGGGCAAAACGAGTCTTTGGAAAACTCCTTCATATTAAATATAAAGGCGAAGAAACGCATGCCGACGTCTCAGGTACAAAAAAAGCGTGGCAAAGGCAGAAACGTAACCACCATGTAACATTTGTGCCGACGACAGACAAAAACGGCACGACGCGGCTGTTTTTTGGTAAAAATTCTTTGAAAAAAAGTTTGAAAAAATCGCGAAAAGTAACAGGAAAGTAATTGCGCTTGTCTATAATATAAGCGTATCCCGCAGAATAGGAATGTAGGCGGGAGAGAAACCGACGGAACAACGGCCCCGCGAAGCGGAACATATAACCGAGGAGGATAGAACCATGAAGGGAACGCGTTTGGTCAAGATCATCAGTTTGGTGCTGAGCGTAATGCTGTTTGTTGCGCTGCTGCCCGTCAACGCGATGGCGGAGGAAGCAACGAGCACGACGCTTTGCGGCGCGGTGAGCGAATCTGGCGAAGCATGCACGAAGGAGGCAGACCACGACGGAAATCATTCGTGGTACGTTGCGCCCGCCGAGACGTGCGGCGCGGTGAGCGAATCCGGCGAAGCGTGCACCAAGGCGGCGAACCACGACGGAAATCATTCGTGGTATGTTGCGCCCGCCGAGACGTGCGGCGAACAGAGCGAAGACGGCGACGCTTGCACATATGCGGCGGGCCACGACGGAAACCATTCGTGGTACGTTGCGCCCGACGAGACCGCTGCGACCTATGCGGTCAAGTTTCATGTAAACGGCGCGCTCTTCGAAAGAACCGCGACGGCGGGCGATACGATCTCCAAGATCGAACCGTACCAAGGCGAGGTCGCTTCCGCGCTCGGCGAGAACGAGGAGATCAAGGGCTGGAAGATCGCAAACGAGAACGGTGAGCTTGTTTCCATCGCGGGAGAAACGCTGATCGTTTCCGACCTCGAGCTGTTTGCGGCAGTCGGCGCGAAGGCGACGGAGGAAACGCCCGTCAAGTCGCTCGGCGCAATCCTGCCCGAGGAGACGTTCCTTGTCACCTATACGTTTTTTGTGGACGAAGCGCAGTATGGCGATACGCAGATCGTAACGAACGGCGATACGCTGTATGCGCCCGCGACGCCGACCGTTCCCGAGGGAAAGAAGTTTGTCGGCTGGTTCAACGGCGAAACGGAATTCACGGGCTTCGGCCTTGTGAGCGGAATCACCGCTTCGGCGGAAATCACGCTGACGGCGAAATTCGCGGATGCATATTATGCATACTTTTATAATAGGGCGGGAACCGCGGTTATCGTGACGCGCGAGTTTGACGCTTCCGACACGGTTTCGACCACGGGGATCAACGTCGAGCATGAAGCGGACGAATCGTTCTTCGGCTGGGCAATCACGCCGAACGCAACGAGCGCGGACGTTGGCGACAGCTACACGCTCGAGGATTCGGACGTCAACCTGTATCCCGTGATCAAGAAGGTCTTCTGGGTTTATTACCAGACGGCGGCGGACGCGACCTATATCGCGCCCAAGGCGCTGAACCAGGGCGCCGCGCTGACCGAAGCGGACTATAAGCCCGCCGATCCCGATCGCATGGGCTATACCTTCGCGGGTTGGACGGGAGCGAGCTGGGGCGACGTCCCGACGGCGGACGTTACGCTGGTTGCAAGCTGGACGGCGGCGTCTGTGGATTACAAGGTGATCATCTGGCAGCAGAAGGTTACGGACGAGGTTGGGCTTGCCGACGCGCAAAAGACTTACGACGTTTATTCGGTTACGACCCGCCCGGCGAACACGGGCACGACGGCGTCTCCGACGAGCGCGGATACGGGCTACAATTTTACGGGCTTTACCTATAATTCCGCGAAGTCCGTTTCGGTCACGGTCAAGGGCGACGGAACGACCGAGCTGAACGTGTATTACGA
>CAZBVC010000061.1:0-2788 GCA_964495255.1 uncultured Oscillospiraceae bacterium | reverse complement strand
ACGGAGACGGTTGGCGCCCAGTCCGTTTATTACGGCGCGAACATCGCGAGCTACACGCCCGCCAACGTGGACGGCACCAACGCGCCCGCGCGCCCCGAGGGCGTTCCCGAGACCTATGTGTTCAAGGGCTGGTTTACGACGGTAGAGGGCGTCGGCGCGTTTGACTGGACGCAGACCATGCCCGCCAACAACCTTGTCGCGTATGGCGTATGGGCGCCGCCGACGTTCAGCGGCACGGCGTATTTGAAGGTAGCCACCGCGACGCAGCAGATCGGGTTCCCGCTTGGCACCATTCCGTACGGCGGAACGATCGACCAAAGCAAGCTGGACGCCGCGCAGCAGGCGGCGGAAGATTATAAGGCGAACGCGAGCGACGTGTTCGCGGGCTGGAAGATCAGCCTGAACGGCAGCCTGGTCACCTACAACCCGAACATGAAGACCTATGAAGACGTCGTGCTTTACCCGACGTATATCAGCGGCGCAAAGTATGCCGTGACCTATGCGAAAGGCGACGGCGCGGGCGACGTTCCGACCGACAGCACCCGCTATGCCGACGGCGCGCAGGCGAGCGTCAAGGCGCCGCTTGCAAACTTCACCGCGCCTGACGGCAAGGTGTTCGTCGGCTGGTCGGACGGAAGCAAAACCTATTATCCCGGCAACCTCATCGTTGTTACGGGCGACGTCACGCTGACGGCGGTGTTCGGCGACATTGCGCAGACGCTGACCATCACCTACGCATCCAACTATCCGAGCGGCACGCTTACCGATACGACGAGCCCGTCCGCGAGCATCGTCAACAACAGCCGCTATACCGTTCTTGCCAATATGTTTACCGTGCCCGAAGGCTACGCGTTCAAGGGTTGGAGCACGACGGCGGGCGGTTCGGTCAACTATGCGGCGGGCGCAACGATCCTCGTCGGGCTGAGCCAGTCCGCGCCCGACACGCTGTATGCGGTGTGGGAGGAGCTGACCTACACCGTTACAATCGAAGTCGGAACGGGCGGCTCGGTGGTCGGCGACAGCAGCTTCACGGTAAGCTACAACGGCAGCCAGACGGTCGAATGGAGCATCAACACGAGCTATAAGCTCGCCTCCGTAACCGACAACGGCAACGACGTTACCGCTACGGTCGGCACAGGCGCCACCTATACGGTTTCCGACGTGCAGGCGAACCATAGGATCGTCGTCACGCCGGTGCTGAACAACGTTATCTTAACCTACAAGGGCAACGGCGGCACAATGGCGGACGGCAGGATCGCTTATGCCGCAAGCGTCGTCGTCGGTACGGATCAGACCGTTGACGCGAACACATTCACGAGGGAAGGCTACTTCTTCACGGGCTGGACGGTCAACGTGAACACGCTGCCTGCCACAATCGGCGCAACGTATCAGATGCCCGCGCAGGACGTGACCTTCACGGCGCAGTGGCAGCAGAAGTACACGCTGAGCATCATAGCGGGCAACGAGTCGTTCGACTATGACGGCGAAGCACATTCCATTACGCCGACCAACGTTACCTGTCCGCGCCCGAGTCACCTCGCAATGGGCGACGCGTTCACGGTCTCGAACATCAAGGTAAGCGGCACGGGCACGAACGTCGGCGAACATCCCACCACGGCGTCGGCGGCGTCGACGGCCGGCATAAAGATCACGCTCAACGGCGCGGACGTTACGGACCAATACGCGGTCACGTTCGTTGACGGCACGCTGACGATCAACCCGAAAGTTACCTATATATATAGCTTTGATCCGACGCAGGTCATCGGCGCCGAGCATGTGGTCTACGGCACGGGCGACGCGAGCTATCCCTTCACGCCCGAGGCGGTCAAAGCGTATGACGGAAAGACCTATTACTTCACGGGCAGCTATTCGCCCGCGACGGCAAACAATCTGACCGCGAACACGACGATCACGGCGATTTACGCGCAGCAGACCGCGCTGACGATTCGCGCCAAGGACGTTGCGAAGACGTATAACGGCGCGGAGCAGACGGACGACGACGCGTTTGAAACCACGAACACCGCGCTCACGGTGAGCGGGCTTGTGATCGAGGGCGCGCGCACGAACGTCGGCAGCGATACGATCTCTATTGAGAAGGGCGCGTCGTTCCAGATCATGAGCGGCGCGACGGACGTTACGAACCAATACACGGTCACGCTCGTTCCCGGCACGCTGACGATCAACCCGAAGGCGGTCACGGTTGCGGCAAACGACAACGGCAAGGTCTACGGCGCAGACGATCCCGACCCGATCGGCACGGCGACGGTAACGGGTCTGCTCGGCACGGATACGGTGAGCTACACGCTCTCCCGCGAGGCAGGCGAGGACGTCGGAACGTATACCATTACGCCGAGCGGAAGTGCGACGCAGGGCAACTACACGGTGTCCTACGAGACGGGCGACTTCACGATTTCCGCAAAGGCGGTCACGGTGAACGTCACGGGCAACAGCGTCGAAAAGACATACGACGGCACCGAGTACACGGCGACGGGCTTCACCACGGACGCGCCGACCGACGCGACAATCGCGCTGAAAACGGGCAAGACCGCGAGCGCGGCGCGTACGGACGTCGGCACGACGGAGATGGGCTTGACCGCAGCGGACTTCGAGGAGACCACGGGCAACTACGACGTAACGATCGTCATCAAGCAGGACGGCTTCGTGAAGATCAACCCGAAGACGGTCACGGTGAACGTCACGGGCAACAGCGTCGAAAAGACATACGACGGCACGGAGTACACGGCGACGGGCTTCACCACGGACGCGCCGACCGACGCGACAATCGCGC
>CAZBVC010000060.1:0-8125 GCA_964495255.1 uncultured Oscillospiraceae bacterium | reverse complement strand
ACCGCCCGTTCTCGGGCGATCCGTTCCGGCGTACATGCCGCCGGAGCCGAAATAACCCCCCCCCGGGGGGGGGTCGACCCCCGAATCCCCCAAGGGCTTTTTTGACAGGCTGAGGGGGCGACGCTGCGCCCCCTGTTTCCGCACGACCGATTTCGACGAGCGAAGCCGTGCTTCGCTCAACCCGCCTCGCTGCCGATGATGACGACCGCGCTTACGTTTTCCCAAGGATAACCGCCCAAATTATGCGCCAGACCCAGCTTGGGGTCGTTTAGCTGACGCGCGCCGGCACGCCCGTGAAATTGCAGCCAACTCTCGTAAATCATGCGAATCCCGCTTGCGCCGATGGGATGCCCGAACGATTTCAGACCGCCGTCAATATTGACCGGCAGCTTACCATCCTTGGCGAATTTTCCGTTCAGCGCATCCTGCCAGCCGTGTCCGCGCTCGCTGAGCTGCAAATCCTCATACAAAACGATCTCCGTAATGGTGAAGCAGTCGTGGAGCTCCACCAAGCTGAGCTGCTCCAACGGCTTTGTAATGCCTGCGTTCTTGTACGCCACCTGCACGGCGTGCGCCGTTTCCTGCACGGTGGTAAAATCATAGTCTGCAATCAAAGAGCCGTAGCCGGAGCTTGCGGCCACCTCCGCCGCCTTGACATACATGGGATCCTTGCGATATTTTTTGGCGTTTTCGGCTGAAGTCAGGATTGCGCATGCGCAGCCGTCCGATACGCCGGAGCAATCCATGATGCTCAAATATGGCTCGCATACCATGGGCGACGCCTTAATCTGATCGAGCGGCGTCGCCTTTCGGTACATCGCTTTGGGATTGAGGGAGCCGTTCAAATGGTTCTTGTAGGAGACGGAAGCCATGGCATTGCGGATGTCGTCAAAGCGAACGCTGTACTTGTCGCAATAGGCGGGGATCAGCAGAGAGAATCCGCCGGGGCCTCCGAACGCGGGCGCGGTGTTGTCCCGAAAGGTGGGGTTGAAGGGATTCCCGCTGTATCCGTTGTCCTTCAGCTTCTCCATGCCAATCGCCATGACAACGTCGTATGCACCGGAGGCAACGCCGTATACCGCGTTGCGGAACGCTTCGGTGCCCGTGCAGCAATTATTCTCCACCCTTGTTACGGGCTTGAAATCGGTTTTCAAAACGCTGGAAATCGTATATCCGCAGGTCTCATAAAACGAGCCGAACCAAAAAGCGTCGATATCCTCAAGCTGCAAACCGGAATCCTGCAACGCCTCGTTTACGGCCTCGAGAATCAGATCCTCCCTGCTTGTGTCGAATCGCTCGCCAAAACGCGTGCATCCCATTCCGATGACGCAAGCCTTGTCCTTAATGCCGGCAGCCATGTTATTCGCCCTCCTTTTCCAACGCAGGCACAGCCTTCCAAAAGTAGGTGTGCACGCCGTTTGCGGTAAAGATCCGTCTGAAACTGAATGTTACCGGCATGCCGACCCGAATGTCTTCTTTTTTGCAGTCTACCAGATAGGTCATCAGCTTGCCGCCGCCCGCAAAATCGATCACAACCAGATAATTGGGCGGATCCAACGACAAGGAAAGGCCGTCCAATGTAAAGGTGCGGACAGTGGCCTTTTTGCCAAGGAAGCGATAAGGCTCCATTTCGTCCGTGTGATGACAGCGCGCGCAAACGCGCTGGGCAGGAAACTGCGGCGTGCCGCAAAACGTGCAGCGGCTTCCGTAAAGCGCGTTGTTCTTTTGATAATTGCGGAAATAGTCGGGCAGCGAGCTGCGCTCCTGCTCGGGTCGGCGCTGCGGCTCGCAGGACAGGAAATCCTTCCAGCGCAGGTACTTTCCATACGGCAGATCGCTGTTCTTACGAGCAATTTGCGCGCGGACGGTATCGATGCGCGAAAGGGATGCAATATGCTCCGTTATCTCGAAAAGGATTGCCTCTGCTCCCTCGCCGTAGGTAACATACAGCAGCTTATCACCGGGCTTTGCCTCATCCAGCGCGCCTGCAAGCATGATCGGAGCGGCCGCGCAGCCGGTATTTCCGATTTCGCCATAATAGCTTGCGGCGATCTGCTCGGGCGCAAAGCCCAGCTTGGCAAGGACGCCTGCGCGATGGCGATCCTCATGGGCATAACAGACAACCTTGGCGACGTCGCCCGCGGTCAGACCGCTCTTTTCCAATACGCCGCCGACTGCCTGGCGGATGAGCGGCTCATAGTGCATGGACTGCGCGTAGCGCACATCCCAAAAGCGGACATACTTGTCCGTGTCGGAGCGCCACATATCGTAACTGTCCATGGAAACGGAGCAGCTTGCCTTTACCTCCGCAATGGCGTTTTTATCGCCGAAAAGAAAGGCGGCGGCGCCGTCGCCCAAATCCATTTCGAACGAACCGTCCGCTGCGCCCAAACGGCAGTCGCCCGCGGCGACCAGCACGTTTTTACCGGTCATTTCTGCGGCGACCAACATAGCGTCGGAGCCTGCGCGCAGGCTGCCTTCAAAATCGGCCGTGCGGATCTCCTTTTTTGCATCCAGACATGCGGCAATCTGCGTCGCGCACTGCTTCTCCCGATAGGGGGCGGTGGTTGTGGCAAAGAATATCGCGTCGAGCGTCTTTGCGTCTCGGCTGCCCATGGCGTTCAGCGAAGCGCCTACCGCCATGGTCAGACTGTCTTCGTCATAGTATGCAACCGCCTTTTCCCCTTTGGGAGCTTTTTTCCCGTAAGCGGATGCGATGACGGCTTTGGAGATCCTTGTAAACGGCACATATGCGCCGTAGGATAGGATACCTGACATTTTGCGCACGCTTCCTTTCCGTTTTAATCGCTGTAATCGTACCAGCCCTTACCGCTGATGCGGCCGATCTCGCCCTTGGCGACATGCTCGTCAAGTTCCGGAACCGGGCGGTATCGTTCGTCGCCCGTGAGCTGGTACAGGGTTGCAAGGCATAGGGCAACGGTTTTCAGCCCGCCGTAATCCATTAGCTCAAAGGAGCCCATGGGGACGTTCAGCCCATACCGCATGGCGGTGTCGATATCCGCAATGGAGGCCACGCCCTCCTGCATGACCTTGATCGCCTCCGAATAGGTGGCAAAATTGATGCGGTTGACAATGAACCCGGGGGCGTCCTTCTCGACGACAACGGAGATCTTTCCGATCTGCTCCGCAAATCTCCGCGCCGCCTCCACGGTGGCGTCCGTTGTTTCTTTGCCCCGAATGATTTCCAGCAGCTTCATGGCAAACACGGGCCCGAAAAAATGCAGCCCGATGAAACGGTCGGGCTTGTCGAGCGCCTCTGCAAGTCGGGTGATGGGAATAAAGGACGTGTTGGTTCCCATGATGCAATCGTCGGATACAATCTGCTCCGCCTTTGCGAGAATATTCTGCTTGATCTCGATATCCTCCAGAACGGCCTCAATGATGAGTTCGGCGGTTTCGGCCTGTTGCAGATCGCTTGTGGGATGCAATCGGGACAGAATGGCGTCCGCGCTTTCCGAAGTCATTTTGCCGCGGGCAATCTGCTTGGCAAAGCCCGCGCGAATACCGTCGATCCCTTTCTGCGCCAGCGCGTCGGTTAGATCCCAAAGTGTCACATGACAACCGGCTGTCGCGCACGCCTGCGCAATTCCGCTTCCCATAAAGCCGGCGCCCAGGATCATTACTCTTTCCATCGTGTTCTCCTTTGCTTTGATGAATTGGTATGGTTTGTGGTTTGCCGCGTATCTTCCCTCGCGGGCTTCGCGAGCGACGGGACGCCGCAGGTCGGCGAAGAACCCCGCGTTGTGATTTTATGAAGAACGGCTGCGTTTTGTCAACCATGGAATGAAGAAATATATGTACGATATTTCGGTCGAAAATCCGCGCCGCTTCATGGGCGCATCAAACGAGACGGAGCGCCGCCGCCGATAAACCTCGAATATCCGCACAAAACAAACGAAAAACGCCCTGCTTCTGTCCGATAATTACCGAAAATAGTGCATATTTTTCGCCTTGCTCATCTCAAATGCAGCGCATATGATGGTTTTATCAAACAATGGTGTTTTATGAACTATATTCTTCGCACGCAGAATGAACGGAAAGAGGGAGGGAGCATGGATACGCAGAGCGCCGCGAATGGCGACAGGTTGACGGCAATCCGAAACCGTTTTCATCGCTGTCCGGAGTTGAGCCGAAAGGAATATCGAACGACGGCGACGATTTTGGAGTATGTCCGACAAATGGGTCTGGAAGTTGTGGACTTCGGGCAGGAAACGGGCGTCGTCGCCGTTTTGCGAACGGGAAAGCCGGGCCCGATGCTCGGCATTCGCGCCGATATTGACGCGCTGCCCGTTCAGGAACCGTTATCCAATGCCGTCCGCTCGGAGAACGAAGGCGTCATGCATGCCTGCGGACACGATACGCATATCGCCTGCGCGCTGGGGGCGGCCATGCTTCTTTGCGAAAACCGTGACAAATTGGCGGGGGATGTGGCGTTCCTGTTTCAGCCGGACGAGGAGACCTCCCACGGCGCAAAAGATCTGGTTGCCGCGGGTTTGTTCGAGAAGCTTCCCATTCGCGCCGTGTTCGCGCTTCACAACCGTCCCGACCTTAAGACCGGCGTCATCGGGATTCGGAGCGGGCCCGTCATGAGCGCGAAGGACAGCCTGACGGTTCGGGTGCTTGGACGAGGCGCGCATGGTTCCAAACCGCACGAAGCCGCGAGCCCGATCGCGGCGGGAACCGCCATCGTTACGGCGCTCAATACAATCGTCGGATGCAGAGTGAATCCGAAACAGATTGCGGTTCTTTCCATTTGCAGCATACATGCGGGAACCGCTGACAACGTGATCCCGGACGAGCTGGTTTTACGGGGGAACATTCGCACAAACGACACGGAAACGCGAAAGCGGCTGTTGGAGGACGTCGAACTGACCGTAAAGCATGTCGGGACGGCGTTCGGATGCAAGACCGAAACCATAGTTGACCGCAGCGTAGATTTGCTTGTCAATTCCGAAGAGCTTGCCGACATCGCGTATCAAAGCGCCTGCGCGGTAACGGGGGCCGAAAACGTCGTGGAGCAGGAGTTCGACATGATATCGGAAGATTTTTCGGCGTTTACCGCGCGCGTTCCGGGCTTCTATTACTATGTGGGCGCGAGAGGGAAGGATGCGCCTTACTACCCTCTGCACGCTTCCCGATTTACGGCGGACAACGGCATGCTCCCCATAGGCGCTGCGCTGCTGGCGGAGTCTGTTGTGCGTGCACAGGCGGTTTTCAAATAAAACGATTTTGAGGGAGGATAGGGAACAATGAATACGATTTGCATTGCCGGCGGAGGCATCATGGGCAGCGCAATCGCGCAGGTGTTCGCGCAGGCGGGATGGGATGTTACCGTATACGATATCAGCGAGGTCTGTCTCGGCAGGCTCAAGGATACGGTGCGAACCAATCAGCGGATATTTGTCGAGAACGGACGCATCACCGAAGCGGAAGCGGAAGCGGCGCTTCGGCGCATTTCCGTAAGCAGCGATATGCAATGCTTTGAAAAGGCGGATCTGGTGATTGAAGCCATCATCGAGAAAATGGACGTCAAGCAGCGGTTTTTTGCGGAGCTGGAAGCGCATGTGTCGCCGGACGCCATTTTGGCCACAAACACCTCCGGATTGAGCATCAACGGCATCGGAACGCTGCTGAAAAGGAAGGAGCGTTTTATCGGCGCGAACTGGTGGACGCCCGCTTATATTATTCCGCTTGTCGAAATCGTGCGGGCGGACGATACCTCGGATGAAACGGCCGCCACGCTGCGCGAGATACTGGAACGCGTCGGCAAGAAACCGATTGTCGTTGCCAAGGAGGTCAGCGGCTTTGTGGGCAATCGTATGCAGTTCGCGCTGTTCCGCGAAGCGCTGCATATCGCCGAGGAAGGGCTTGCATCCTATGAGGATATCGACCGCGTGCTGGTATACGGGCTCGGTCTCCGTTACGCGGTGCTGGGGCCCTTTTCCGTGGCGGACTATGGCGGCGTGGACACCTATTTTCATATCAGCGACAGTCTGTTTTCCGATCTCGAAACCCGCAAGGACGCGCCGAACAACATTCGCGCCCTATATGAAGCCGGCAAGTTCGGGCTGAAAACGGGCGAAGGATTCTACGCGTATCGGGGTCGGGACGTCTCCGCGTTGCAGGCCGAACGCGATCGAAAGCTGCTGGAAATTTTGAAAATCACGGTCTGAGGCGGGCGCGTATCCATAAATCATGCTTTTTGCGGAAGGAGAACCCATGAAAACAGCCATTGAACAATATCGTCGGCAAATTGCCGATATCAAAGCGGCGGGCACCTATAAAAGCGAGCGCATCATTACCTCGCCGCAGGCGGCGCGCATCGATACCGTTGCGGCGCCCGGCGTGCTGAATCTTTGCGCCAATAACTATTTGGGGCTTTCGGACAGCCCGGCGCTCATCGCCGCGGCAAAAGACAGCTACGACCGATGGGGCTTCGGCCTTTCCTCCGTGCGCTTTATCTGCGGCACGCAGGAGCTGCACAAGACGCTGGAACGCAAAATCGCGGATTTCGTCGGCACGGAGGATGCGATTCTCTATTCCTCCTGCTTTGACGCCAACGGCGGTCTCTTTGAAACGCTGCTGGGGTCGGACGACGCGGTGATCTCGGACGAATTGAATCACGCCTCCATTATCGATGGGATCCGTCTTTGCAAAGCGAAACGCTATCGCTACAAAAACAACAGCATGAACGATCTGCGCGCGCAGCTGGAGGACGCGAGAGCGTCCGGCTGCAAGACGATTATGATCGCCACCGACGGCGTGTTTTCCATGGATGGCTATCTTGCGAATCTGCGCGGCATATGCGATTTGGCGGACGAATACGACGCGCTCGTTATGGTGGACGACAGTCATGCGGTCGGTTTTATGGGCGAACACGGTCGCGGCACGCCCGAGTCTTGCGGCGTGCAGGGCAGGGTGGATATCATAACCGGAACGCTGGGGAAGGCGCTTGGCGGCGCTTCCGGCGGCTATACCGCGGCATGCGGTCAGATTGTCGAGCTGCTTCGTCAGCGCAGCCGACCCTATCTGTTTTCCAATACCCTGGCGCCCGCCATCGCCGCGGCGGCATGTGCAACGCTCGATATGCTGACTGCGTCTACGGCATTGCGCGATAAAGTGCACGCCAACGCACGCTACTTCCGTCAGGAGATGGAAAAGAGCGGCTTTGATCTCCTTCCCGGCGAACACCCGATCGTTCCCGTCATGCTTTATGATCCGAAGGTTGCCAACGAGTTTGCATCCCGCATGCTGGAAAAGGGCGTCTATGTCGTCGGCTTTTGCTATCCGGTGGTGCCCAAGGGGCGCGATCGTATCCGCACCCAGATTTCGGCCGGTCATACGAAGACGGATTTGGATTTTGCGGTACGGTGTTTTCGGGAAGTCAAGCAGGAAATGGGGCTTTAACGGTCTGCGGACAGCCGCGGGCGCCGCATAAGGGAAATTCGGCAGACCCGTGCGGCACAAACATGACGCAAAGACCCTTTTCGATCGAGAAACGGAGCGGCGTGAAGGTCGGATTGTAAAAACGGCGCGGTCAAGCTTGCTCCACTTTCCCATGTCGGATAAAATGGGATTGGCTTTGCGGCATGGATCTTTGCGCTTCGCGGGTTTCGGCAAACGGTTTCATACAGAAAGGAGCAGGCATGTACGATTTTTCAAACAAACTTGCCGTTATAACCGGCGGCGCTGCGGGGATCGGCTACTGCACGGCAAAGAAGCTGGCAGAGGGGAAAGCGCGCGTTGTGATATTGGATGTTTCAAAGGAACGGGTTGACGACGCGGTACAGAAGCTGACGGAAGACGGTTTGTCCGCCGCAGGCTATGTATGCGACATTGCAAACCGGGATTCCGTAGCGACCGTCTGCGAGAAGCTGCTTGAAGAGCAGGGCTGCCCTGACATCATCGTCAACAACGCCGGCATTACAAGGGACGCCATGATGCATAAGATGAGCTTTGAGCAGTGGGATCAGGTAATTGCCGTGAATCTGACGGGGATGTTCAACGTGCTCCGTTATCTGGTTCCGCCCATGCGCAAGGTGGGCGGCGGCAGCATCGTCAACGTGTCATCCACCGGCTTTTTCGGCAATATCGGGCAGGTGAA
>CAZBVC010000059.1:0-8172 GCA_964495255.1 uncultured Oscillospiraceae bacterium | reverse complement strand
TTACGCAGCGACGGCTAAAGTATTGTTGTTGTCAGTTACTTTAATACTGTTCCCGTTTTTAACGAAGCACGGGGCTTCGGCTCGCTACCTCAACTTCGGCGATCCCCGTCGAAACCAGGTTCGCCCCCAAGCACGATTTTAGTATACACGCTTTTCCGTTTTTGTACAACCACCTTATTTCGGCGCAGTCTCCGCCATGTAAAAATCGGGCAAACGACTGCGATCCACGCGCATCGGTCTCAATATGGCGTACGCGTCAAAGCCCCAGATCCAGAAAATCCAGCGTGGCAAAATAGTCGCTCGGCGTTTCCGCGCGGCGGATGAGCGCGGTTTCCCCGCTCGGCTTTAACAGCACCTCGGCGCTGCGCAGCTTGCCGTTGTAGTTATAGCCCATGGAGAACCCATGCGCGCCCGTATCGTGAATGACGATCAAATCGCCTACGTCGATGCGCGGAAGCGGGCGATCCACGGCAAACTTGTCGTTGTTTTCGCAGAGCGAGCCCGTTACGTCGTAAAGCTGCGTCAAAGGCGCGTTCTCCTTGCCCATCACGGTGATATGATGATACGCGCCATACATCGCGGGACGCATCAGGTTGCACGCGCAGGCGTCCACGCCGACGTATTTCTTGTAGGTATCCTTCATATGGATGCACCGCGTGACCAAATATCCGAACGGGCCCGTGATATAGCGGCCCAGCTCGGTAAAAATACGGAGCTTCAAGCCGCTCGGGGCGACGATGCGCTCATATTCGCGCCGCACCTCGTCGCCGATATAGCGAATGTCTGTCTCTTTTTCATAGGGGCGATAGGGAATGCCGATTCCGCCCGACAGGTTGATAAAGGCGACGTTCGCGCCCGTTTCCTCGGAAAGCTCGACCGCCGTCTTGAACAGCCTGCGCGCAAGCGTCGGGTAATAATCATCGTCGGTCGTGTTGCTCGCAAGAAACGCGTGCAGCCCAAACGTTTTTGCGCCCAAGCCTTGCAGCGTTCGGAATCCGTCGGTGAGCTGCTCGCGCGTAAAGCCGTATTTCGCCTCGCCGGGGTTGCCCATAATCGTGTTGCCCAGCATGAATTCGCCGCCGGGGTTGAAGCGGCAGCAGATCGTTTCCGGAATGCCGCCGTTTTCGGCAAGGAACGGAATATGCGTGATATCGTCAAGGTTGACGAGCGCGTTCAGCTTGCGCGCAAGACGGAATTCCTCGGGCGGCGTATCGTTCGAGGAAAACATAATATCCTCCCCCGCTATGCCCACCGTGTTGCAAAGCATCAGCTCTGTCAAGGAGGAACAGTCCATGCCGCAGCCGCACGCGTGCAGAATCTGCATGATGACGGGGTTCGGCAGCGCTTTTACCGCAAAATACTCGCGGAAGCCCTCGTTCCAGGAGAACGCGTCACGAAGCCGATGCACGTTGTCCGCAATGCCCTGTTCGTCATAAATATGGAACGGGGTCGGGTATTTCTTTGCAATCGCCTCAATTTGGTCTTTGGTAAACGGAAGCGGTCTCATTCGCGCTCCTCCTTTCTTCTTCGTTCCATCTCGCGGTCCGCGTCGCGCGCCGCGATCGTATGGCGCTTGTCAAACAGCTTCTTGCCGCGCGCAACGGCAATCTCGATCTTGACCTTCCCGTCCTTTAAGTAGGCGGAAAGGGGCACGAGGCTCATGCCGTCCTGCTGCGAGCGAATGGCAAGCCGCCGAATCTCCGTTTTGTGAACGAGCAGCTTACGCGTGCGAAACGGGTCGCGGTTAAAGATATTGCCCTGCTCGTAGGGCGAAACGTGCATACCGATCAGGAAAAGCTCGCCGTTTTTTACCTGCGCATAGCTGTCCTTCAGGTTGCACTGACCCTGCCGCATGGATTTTACCTCCGTGCCGCAAAGCGCGATTCCGCATTCGAGCGTATCCTCTATAAAATAATCGTGTCGCGCCTTTCGATTCTGCGCGATGGGCTTAACCCCTTTTTTGACGGGCATTACGCTTATTTCCCTTCCGCGCCGTCTTGCGCGTCCGTTCCGGCTTCTGCGCTTTCTCGGCGTGCTTTCCCCTCCGTTTCGGCGCTTTGCTCGGATTATATATTCTATCGGTATGATACCCGCTCACAGGTGAGAAGTCAAGCGTATCCGTCGCCGTATCAACGCACGTCAGCTCCGCCGTAAAACGGTCTCCGAGACGGAGAACGCGCCCCGTTCGACGACCGACCGCGCGATAGGCTTCAACCTCCGCGTCGTAAACGTCGTCCGTAAACGCGCCGAAGCGAATAAAGCCTTCGATCGTATTCGGCAATTCGAAATACAGCCCGTTCTGCGCGACGCCCGAAATCGCGCCCTCGAACGTTTCCCCGACATGGGCGCGCATATATTCGCATTTTTTCTTTGCCTCGACCGCGCGCTCCGCTTCGACGGCCAGCCGCTCCGCAGCGGAGGTCGATACTGCGAGCGCGGCGAGACTCTCGCGGGTTTCGGGCGATTGCTTTTGCAGCAGCAGCGCCTTGACCGCGCGATGCGTCACAAGATCGGGATAGCGGCGAATCGGGGAGGTGAAATGACAATAGTCCCGCATGGCGAGCGCGAAATGCCCAAGCGGGCGCTCCGCATAGCGCGCCTTTTGCATACTGCGCAGGGCAAGTCGGTTGACAAGCGCCTCCTCGTTCGTTCCGCGCGCGGCGAGAATGAGCTTTTGCACGTCCCGCGCTTCGATATGCCCGGCGTTTGAAACGCCGTAGCCAAGCGTTGACAAGAATGCGTTCAGCCCCGCGAGTCGGTCGGGATCGGGCGCTTCGTGGACGCGGAAAAGCGTCGGCATATCGCCTTCGCGCAGGAATTTTGCCACGGTTTGGTTGCAAACGAGCATACATTCCTCAATGATGCGGTTCGCTTCGCCCCGTTCGGCGCAAAAAACGTCCGTCACGTTGCCCTTCTCGTCAAACGTGAGCGCCGCTTCGGGCAGGTCGAAATCCACGCTGCCCATGCGCATACGCTTCGCGTTCAAAACGTGCATGAGTTCCTCCATCAGGGAAAGCGACTCCATCACGTCGGAAAGCGTTTCGCGCATGGCGGAATCCCCGCCAAGCGCCTTTGTCACATCCTCGTATACGAGCCGCCTTTTCGAGCGAATCACACTTTCAAACAGCTCGCTTTTTACGACGTCGCCCTGCGCGTTGATCTCCATCCTGCAACTCAGCGTCAGCCGCTCCTCGCCCTCGTTGAGCGAGCAGATACCGTTGCTTAATCGCTCGGGCAGCATGGGAATCACCTGATCGGCAAAATAGAAGCTCGTGCCGCGCAGGCGCGCCTCGCGATCCGGCGCGCCGCCTTGGGAAACGTAGGCGCTTACGTCCGCAATATGCACGCCGAGCAGGAAGTTTCCGTTTTTGAGACGCGAAACGCCGACCGCGTCGTCAAAATCCTTGCTTCCTCTGCCGTCGATCGTAAATATCGTTTCGTGCGTCAGATCCCGCCGCTCCCGCTTTGCGCTTGCCGAAACGCTTTCGGGCAGAGCTTCCGCTTCGATCAGCGCATCCCGCGGGAAAACGTCCCTTACGCCGAGCGCGCGCACGGTGCAAAGCGTGTCGATGCGCGGATCGGACGCTCCGCCGAGCACCTCCGTGATGCGAACGCGCGCGGGCGCGTCCTGCGTGGGATACTGCACGATGACGGCGAACACGCGTTCTCCGTCCGCGCTCTTGACGCCGCCTCTCTCGATCGACATGGGTGCGATGCGCGCGTCAGACGGAACGAACATTTGACCGCGCACCGCGCCGACGAGCGTCGTTTTTCCGCGGGACACGACGAACGCAACCTCGCAGCGATCCTGCCGCAGCCGCCGCACATACGCGACGTCGCCGTGCATCGCCGTATGGATGCAGTCGCGCGGAATAAACAGATCCTCTCCGCCCGATTCGGGAATCAAAAACGCGCCGCCGCGCCGAAGCGCCTGCACGCGCCCGAGAATCAACCCCGCCTGCGTGGGCGTAAGCAGCTTGCCGCGCTTGGTCGAAAGCAGCGCGTGCGAGGAAAGCAGCGCGGAAAGCGTCTGCTTCCCGTCGGGAAAGCGCAAGAGCACCGTTTCGCGCGTTTGCGGGGCTTCGCTTTCCGAGACAAACGCGAGCATCTCGCTTCCCTGCTCCGCGCCGTGCGTTTTTTCCATATCCACTTTGACTCTTTCTTCGCGTTATTTTCTCCGCGCGTTTTTTTGATGCCGTTTCAGCAGAAACCACAGAATGCAGAGCACCTGCAAAACCGCCGCGACAAGATAGATGTTCTCCACCTCGGCGCGCCCCGTAACCATATGGATGCAGAGCGCGAGCGCCCAAACAAGCCCGCTCACCGCGACCGCCTGCACGGCGTAGCCCCACCAAAGCGCGCTGAATACGATCAGCACGATAAACGATACGGGCAGCGCGAATACGAACGCGATCCAAGCCCGCTCCATACCGGGTATAACCATCCGCAGCGCGAAAAACACGATCGCCGTGACCAAAAAGACCAGGCCGATCGAAAGAGACACGACCAATACGCGCGTAGGCGCCTTCGGTTCGGGCGCGCGGTCGCTCAAAAGGTCGTTCACCGTAATTCCGTATAATTCCGCGATTTGCGAAAGCACGAAAACGTCGGGCATGCCCTCGCCGCGTTCCCACTTGGAAACGGATTTATCGGAATAGCTGAGTTTCTCGGCAAGCTCCGCCTGCGTTTGCCCGTTCAGCTTGCGATAGCGGCCGATATTGACGGCGACGACGGCGCGCAGCTCCTCCTCGCGCAAAACGGTTCACCTCCTCGTTTCAACATGCGCTTATTATGGATCAGTATAGCCGAAAAGTCGCATATATGCAAGCGTTCTACCATGGGTAGAATCGAGTCGAACTCGCGGTAGAGAGGCGGCTCGGAATTGTGTGGTGCTTTTTCATGCGGCAAATGTTAGGATAAGGTACACGATATACGGCATCAGGAAGGGAGTCACACCCATGAAAACGTTTGAACTGACCTGCTGTTCCACGGCAGACTTGGACGCTTCTTACTTTGCAGCGCGCGAAATCCCATACGTTTGCTTTCACTTTACGCTTGACGGAACCGAATATCCCGACGATCTCGGGCAAACCGTTTCGTTTTCCGATTTCTACCGCCGCATCTCCGAAGGCGCCTGCCCCACGACCTCGCAGGTGAACGAATGGCAGTTTACCAAGTTTTTCGAGCCGCTGCTCGCCGCGGGCAAGGATGTTTTGCATATCTCGCTTTCGTCCGGGCTATCGGGAGCATACAATTCCGCAATCGCGGCGAAGGAACGGCTTCTTGCGAAATACCCCGAGCGCAAGCTGCTGATTGTCGATTCGCGCGGCGCGTCGTCGGGCTACGGCTTGTTGACGGATGCGGTTTGCGACCTGCGCGACGCGGGCAGCAGCATCGAGGACGCGTATGCCTTTGCGGAGGAAACCAAGCTGCATGTGCATCACTGGTTCTTCTCCACCGATTTGACGAGCTATTTGCGCGGCGGGCGCATCTCCAAGGCGTCCTACGCCATCGGCTCGATCCTGAACATCTGCCCGCTGCTGAATATGAACGACGCGGGCAAGCTGATTCCGCGCGCGAAGTATCCGGGCAAGAAGCGCGTGATTCGCGAGATTGCCGAGCGCATGAAGGCGCACGCAAACGGCGGCGTCGATTATGCGGGCAAATGCTTCCTGTCCAATTCCGACTGTATCGAGGACGCGCGCGCGGTCGCGGCGCTCATCGAGGAGACGTTTCCGCATTTGGACGGCAAGGTCGTCATCAACAGCGTGGGAACGGTCATCGGCGCGCACACGGGGCCCGGAACGGTCGCGCTGTTCTTCTTCGGCGACAAGCGCGGAAGCTGACATAGCGTTTTTTCTGCGCAAAGAACGCTTCGTTCTTTCTTGGCGGCAAAACAAGGGAGGCCTCGCAAGGAGGTCTCCCTTTTGTTTGGTATGTTTCTTTTTGCTTAATAGATCTTGCGCTTGACGTAGGTCGTGTGCAGGATCTCATGCGCCTTATGCGAGCCGGGCTTTTCGAGATAGGTGTCGTACAATTCCTTGACGACAGGGTTCTCATGGCTCTTGCGAAGCTGCATACCGCTGTCCTCGCCATACAACGCCTTTGCGCGCTCGGCGCGCAGGTCGACGAAGTTGCGCACATAGCCGGGCTGATGCGGCTGACCGCCGCCGTTGACGCAGCCGCCGGGGCAAGCCATCACCTCGATGAAGTGATAGTCCTTCTCGCCCGAACGCACCATTTCCAACAGCTTCGACGCGTTTTCGAGTCCGCTCGTGACCGCGACGCGCACCTTGGTGCCGTTTAGGTCATACTCGGCTTCCTTGATGTCCTCAACACCGCGCACCGCCGTGAAATTCACGTCCGCAAGCGGTTTGCCCGTTACGATCTCGGCGACCGTGCGAAGCGCCGCCTCCATCACGCCGCCCGTCGCGCCGAAGATATGCGCCGCGCCCGACGCCATACCCATGGCGGGGTCGAACGCCTCGTCCTCGAGCGTCTCGAAAGCGATGTTGGCGCGCTTGATCATCGCGGCAAGCTCGCGCGTGGTGAGCGACACGTCCACATCGGGCACGCCCGCCGCATCCATATCGTCCCTGCCGATTTCAAACTTCTTCGCCGTGCAGGGCATGATCGAAACGACGCAGATGTCCTTCGGATCGATGCCTTCCTTTTCGGCGTAGTAGGTCTTTACCAATGCGCCGAACATCTGCTGCGGGCTCTTGCAGCTGGAAAGGTTCTCGGTCATGTCGGGATAATAATGCTCGCAGAACTTGATCCAGCCGGGCGAGCAGGAGGTAATCAGCGGGAGCTTGCCGCCGTTTTGCAGGCGTTCCAGCAGCTCGGTTCCCTCCTCCATGATGGTTACGTCCGCGGCGAAGTCCACGTCGAACACCTTGTCAAAGCCGAGTCTTCTGAGGGCGTTGACCATCTTGCCTTCCACGTTCGTGCCGATCGGCATACCGAAGCATTCGCCGAGCTGCGCGCGCACGGAGGGGGCGGGCCCAACAATAACCTTCTTCTTGGGGTCGGCAAGCGCCGCCCATACCTTGGCGGTGTCGTCGCGCTCGGTCAAGGCGCCCGTCGGGCAGACCGCGATGCACTGTCCGCAGCAGACGCAGCTCGCGTTGGCAAGCGGCGCGTCGAACGCGCAGCCGACATGGGTGTCAAAGCCGCGGTCGTTCGTGCCGATCACACCGGCGTGCTGATTATAGCGGCAGACCGCTACGCAGCGGCGGCACAGGATGCACTTGGAATTGTCGCGCACCAGATGCGGCATACTGGATTCCGTCTGCGCGCTCAAATCCTCGCTGCCGCAGTATTTGTACTGATCCACGCCATATTCATGCGCCAGCGCCTGCAATTCGCAGTCCGTAGAACGCACGCAGGAGAGGCAGTCCATGCGGTGGTTGCTCAAAATGAGCTCCAACGTGGTCTTGCGCGACTCACGCAGGGCGGGCGTGTTGGTCTTGACGACCATGCCGTCCGCAACAGCCTGCACGCAGGCGGCAGGCGTTCCGCGCACGCCGCTTGCCTCAACGAGGCACATACGGCACGCCCCGATGGCGTTGATCTTTTTGAGATAGCACAGGGTGGGGATCCGAACGCCCGCTTCGTGCGCCGCTTCCAAAATGGTGGAGTTGGCGGGAACCTGTACCTTGATTCCGTCTATCGTTACCGTTACCTTATCCATCGAACCTGCCTCCTTACTTCTTTGAAATGGCGCCGAATTTGCAGTTATCCATGCAGGCGCCGCACTTGATGCACTTGTTCTGGTCGATCACATGCGGCTGCTTCACGGTTCCCGTGATCGCGCTGGCGGGGCAATTTCTCGCGCAGAGCGTGCAGCCGCGGCACTTTTCGGGATCGATCGTATAGCGGAGCAGCTTCTTGCAGACGCCCGCGGGGCAGCGCTTATCGACAACGTGCGCCTCGTACTCCGCGCGGAAATACTTCATCGTGGAAAGCACGGGGTTCGGCGCGGTCTGACCCAGCGCGCAGAGCGCGTTCTTCGAGATGTAATCGCAAAGCTCTTCCATCTTGTCGAGATCCTCGAGCGTGCCCTTGCCCTCGATGATCTTGTTGAGCATTTCGAGCAGGCGGCGCGTGCCGATGCGGCACGGCGTGCACTTGCCGCAGCTCTCGTCCACCGTGAACTCCAAGAAGAAGCGC
>CAZBVC010000058.1:0-9052 GCA_964495255.1 uncultured Oscillospiraceae bacterium | reverse complement strand
TTGGACTGATTTTACGGCCATTTCCTGTTTATTACTGTTGTTTTCACGCTAATACTCCCAATCCACTCGGGTCAGCCGCTGCTGCACCAGGGTTACGACGAGGATAATCAGAAACAGCACGACGGAGATTGCCGCGGCATAGCCCATCTCCTTGTAGACGAACGCGGTTTTGTAGATGTAGCTCGTCAGAACAAGACCCGACGCCTGCGGCCCGTCCTTGAGGGCGATGACGTTGAACTGCGCGAACATTTGAAAATGCGAGATGAGCGTCATGAGCGAAACGAACGTCATCGTGCGGCCGAGCAGCGGCAGCGTAATATCGCGAAACGTGCGCCATCTGCCCGCGCCGTCGATCTGCGCGGCGCTGTACATATCCTGCGGGATGCCGTCCATGCCCGCGGAAAAGAGGATCGTGTTATAGCCGATGTCCGCCCAAATCGTGAAAATAATGACGGAAAGCATCAAATAGCGCGCGTCGCCCGTCCAGGAGATGGACTGCGCGCCGAAAAAGTTGCGTATGGTGTTGAGCAGACCGCCCCGCGTTTGGTAAATGCTTCGCGCCCAAACCACGGACGACGCAACGAGCGGCGCCATGCAGGGCAGAAACACGATCATGCGAAAAAAGCTGCGCGACTTGTTGGAGCGAAGCTGGCAAATCAGCGTCGCCATGGTCAAGGACGTTACGATGTTCAGCGCAACGGTTACGAACGTGAACACAAGCGTGTTTTTCAGCGCGATCCGGAAGTATTCGTCATGCAGCAGCTGCGCGTAATTGGAAAGCCCGACGAACGCATTCGTGCTTCGAAGCGGGTTGTACTCCATAAACGAAATGGCGCCCGTGCCGACGATCGGCAGCAGCATGAAGATGAAGACCTCCAAAAACGCGGGGATCAGGATCAGCAAGAGAAACGTTCGGTTGTTTTGCTTCATATAGGGTCGCCTCCCGCAGAAAAGCAAGGAGGAGGGCGCGCTTGAAACGTCCTCCTCCGATGACATGTTACAGCTCGCCGAGCTTTTGGTTCAAGTCCGCAAGCGCCTCGTCAACGCTTGCATAGATGCCGCCCGTGCAGTAGTCGGTGAACACGTTGTTGATGATCTCCTTGAACATATCCGTGTTGAAATAGCCGATGAACTGCGCGTCGTCCAGAATGCCGACAAGCGGCTCGGCATAGGGGAATTTTTCGAGGTATTCCGCGCTCTGCGCGACGGATTTCTTGGCGGGGATCTGCCCGCAGGCGACGTTGTGGGACATGAGCACGTCGTCCGAGAAGAAGTATTCGAGGAAGCGGAACGCCGCGTCCTGCTTGTCGCTCGATGCGTTGACCGCAATCGCCCAGCCGCTCTCCGCCGCGAACGCCTTCTTCTCGGCGTACCACGGCATGGCGACATAGCTGAAATCTTCGCCGTAGGTCAGCTCGAACGTGGAGATGCCCTCCGCGATTGCCCAAGGCCCGCGCGGAACGAACAGCGCCGTGCCGGCATACAGCATCATATAGCCCTCGAGATCCTCATCGACCAGACCCGAAAGATCGGTCACGCCTTCCTTGGTTACAAGATCCGTCAGCTCGGTGAACGCCTTTTTGGACGCGTCGCTCGTGAAGTTGAAGCTGCCGTCCTCGTTCAGGTAATTCTCGCCCTGCGAGAGGATCATGGACGTAAAGAGGTACGGCACGCCGTCCCAGTTGACAAAGTCGAAGCCCTTGACGGTCATGATGCCGTTTTCGACGACCGCCGCCTGCTTCGCTTCCGCGATCAGCTCGTCCCAGGTGGTCGGAACGGTCAGGTTCTTCTCGTTCAGCAGCGCGTTGTTGACAAGCAAGCCGCCGCATTCGATGTTGAACTCCATCGGCATGCCGTAGAGCTTATCCTCATACATCAGCGCGCCGTAGGTGCAGGGATAGGCGTCCGCCTCGATTTCCTTCGCCATTTCGTCCGGCATGGCCGCGAGCGCGCCCGTGGAAGCGTAGTCAACGCCCCAGCCGCCCCAGATCTCGTAAAGATCCGCGCCGCCGCTCTTGGACATGAGCGAGGTTTGCACCTTGGACTCGAACTCGTCGTAGGGGAAGAATTCATAGCTGATCTTAACGTCCGAATTCTCCGCCATGAACGCGTCCGCGACGGCGCGGTACGAGTTGTTCCAGGAATCCTCCTGATGCCCCCAGATGACGAGCTCGGTCACGCCGCCCGCCGCAGGTTCGGTTTTCGCGGTCTTTGCGCACGCCATGAGGCTCATGGTAAGCGCAACCACGAGGATGAGACTGATGAGCTTCTTCATGATACCGTTTCCTCCTTAGATTTTAAGTGATTGGAAGTAGCCGAGATAGGGTGCGTTTTGGATGAGCATCTCCTGCACCATCCGATGAATTTCCTCCATGCTGCAAACGCTTGCCGTCAGCGGATCGAACAGAATCGCTTGGAACACCTTTTCGGGGTCGCCCTCGATGGCGGCGCGAACGGCGAGCTCCTCCACCTTGGCGGAGTGATCGACGAATATCGCGAGATGCTGCGGCAGGGTATACGTCCCGCGAACATGGATGCCGCTTTCGTCCGCCAGAACGGGAACCTCTACGCACGCGCCCTCGTCGATGTTCGTGAGATAGCCGCGGTTGCGCAGGTTCGCGTTGAACGGGTAGGGCGTATGGTCGCCGTAGATGGCGTTAAATATGTTGGAAGCGTATTCCTCGCCGCGCTCCAACTCAACCTCGCCATGCGCGAGCCATTCGGCGTATTCCTGCTCCCAGGTGTTCTCGCGTTCGAGATACTCGTTCAGAATATAGGCGTATGCGCCGGGGTTCCAGCCCGTGCCATGCGTGCAGTAGCGCTCCAAAAGATCCGCGCGCTTGCGAAACCAAGGGTTGTATTCGGAGTTATGGCCCGACGATTCGGTCGGAAAATAGCGAAGATACTTGAACATCTCGATGCGAACGGGTTCCTCCGCCGCGACCTCGGGGCGCTTGATCGCCTCAAACAGCCGCGGATACGCATCGACTCCGCCCACGGACAGGCTCAGATAGAACGCCTGATGGTTGATGCCCGCGCAGGTGTATTCGAGGTTTTCGGGTTTTTCGCCGAGCCAGCCCGCAAGCATTTCCGCCGTCCCCTGCACGCTGTGGCAAAGCCCCGTCACGCTGATCTTCGTCTGCGCCTGCAAGTAGCTGACCAGCATCGCCATGGGGTTTGTATAGTTGAGCACGATCGCGTTCGGGCAAAGCTCCTCAACGTCGCGAATGATGCTCAAAAGCACGGGCGCGGTGCGCAGGAAGCGGAAGATGCCGGACGGCCCGCGCGTGTCGCCCACGCAGATATCCACGCCGTACCGTTTGGGAATCTCCACGTCGTGCCGCCAAACCTCCACGCCGCCCTGCAAAACCGTGATGAGTACGCCGTCCGCGTTTTTCAGCGCCTCGCGCCTGTCTGTCGTCGCGTGAACGACGGCGTGATGCCCACCCGCGCTTACGATGCGCTCCACGCCGCGCTTGGCGTAGGAAAGCCGCTTTTCGTTGACGTCCATGAGCATCAGCTCGCACGCGTCGAACGCGGGGAACGTCATCAGGTCGCGCACGAGGTCGCGCGTAAAGTCAAGAGAGCCTGCGCCGATAAAAACGAATTTTCTCATATGCTGCTGTCCAATCGTCCTTTTTGTGTTCGTTCGATTCCGATTAATGTTTAGTAAACAACTTGTTGCAAATCAAGAACTTCTATTCGTATACTAGCGCACGGTTTTTGATTTGTAAAGCGTTTTTGCAAAAAAAGTTCTTGTAATTTGAGGAAGCGTTCGCTATAATGTTTACTAAACAGGAGGGAGAAGCATGGCGAATATTCGGGACGTGGCAAAACGGGCGGGGGTATCCATCGCAACCGTATCGCGCATTCTTGCGGAGGACGAAACGTTTGGGGCGACCGACCGCACGCGCCTTGCCGTATTGCGGGCGGTCGAAGCGCTGGGCTATGTCAAAAAGCCTGTGATACGCGCGCAGAAACGCGTGCAGCTCGGCTGTATGCTCGCGCTGACGGCGGAGAAGTATGCCGATCCGTTTTTTACCGCGATTCTTTCCGCGGCGGAGGAGGAATGCCTGAGGCAGGGCGCGGTCATATCAATTATTCGCAATTACAACGAGCTGTGCAACCCCGCCGTGCTGCAAGAGCTGTGCGGCGCGGGGCTTTCGGGCATGTTTTTGATGGAGCAGGTACCCGCCGATATGCTGGACAGGATCCGCCGCAGCATACCGCATATTCTCTCGATCGACAACGACGAGTCGGACGATCAGTTCAACGGCGTGGCGTTCGATCATTTTGAGGCGAACTGGAAGGTCATGCGCTGCCTGTTGGAGCACGGCTATCGCCGCATTGCGATTCTGTCGGGCAGCTCGCCCAACGAACCGTTTGAAAACTCCATCCGCCTGCTTGCCTATCGCGAGGCGCTTCGCCGCGCAGGTCTGCCGTTTGACGATTCGCTCGTAAAGGACTGCGCATGGGATCTCGACCTCTGCGCGAAGCAAACGCGCGCGCTCATGACGCTTGCCGAGCCGCCCGACGCGATCTTTGCCGGCAGCGACTCGCTTGCGTCCGCAATTTTCGGCACGCTGTACGAGATGGGGCTGCGCTGCCCGAACGACGTGGGCGTGATCGGCTTCAACAACATCAATCTGAGCGCGCATATGGCGCCGCCGCTGACGACCGTCGCAATTCCGACGCACGAGATCGGCGTCGCCGCGGTGCGCCTGATGATGGACATGATCGGCGGCAAAAGCAGCTTAATGCGCAAGGTGCTTTTCCCTACGGAGCTGATTCTGCGCGGTTCGCTGCGGCAGACGGAGGGTTGAAGCGCTTTTGCTTTGATCGACGCCGCATCGCCGCGAAACGAAAGAGCTTGAAAGTATTTGCCGATATGGTACAATAACCCATAAAGGTTATTTCGGTCTGTCACAAGGGAACGTTTCGCGACAGTCTCGCATAGCCCATAGCGGGTTGTTTGCCGCCCGCCATTATAGTCGGAAGGGTTGTTGACGAAAGCATGCGCATCCGCGATAGAATCGCAGCGACGCGGTCGGAAATTCGCTCCGCATACAAATCGCAGGAGACCGAGGAGAAATTCGATCTCGTATTTACGAAGCCGCTCGGCTACCTTTGGGCAAAGCTGTTCATGAAGCTCGATTGGACGCCGAACGCGGTCACGATCCTCTCCATGGCGATCGGCTTTACGGGCGGCTGGCTGATGCTGCCCGAGAACTTCTGGTGGAACCTTGCGGGCGTGCTGCTGGTGATTTGGGCGGACGTGCTGGATTCCACGGATGGACAGATGGCGCGCTTGCAGCACAGGTGCTCGACGATCGGCCGCATACTGGACGGGCTTTCGTCGTATGTTTGGTACATCGGCATCTATCTGGCGCTTGCCATCCGTCTGACGGACGACGCGATTTACCTGCTGCCCGGGCGGACGTGGGGCGGCTTCATTTGGATCGTCGTCGTCATATCGGGCTTGCTGGGGCATGGTCTGCAAAGCCTGCTTGCGGATTATTACCGCAATATCCATCTCTTTTTCCTGAAAAACCGCAACGGCAGCGAGCTGACCACGGCGGCGGAGGTCAAACGGCAAAGGAACGCGATTCCGAAGGGAACGAAGAAAATCGAGCGGACGTTCCTCGGGTTTTATTTCCTGTATACGCGCTTGCAGGAGCTTTTGACGCCGCGTATGCAGCATCTGCTTGCCTGCATTAACGAAAAATTCGACGGCGCGGCGCCGACGGCGATGAAGGAGACGTTTTTGAGCGAGAGCCGCCGCCTGATTCCGCTGACCAATATTTTGACGTTCAACGCGCGGGCGTATACGCTGTTTGCGCTTCTTCTGCTGAACGTGCCCGTGCTGTATTTTCCCATCGAGATATTCGTGTTCGGCGCGATGCTGATTTTCATGCGCCGCCGTTATGAAAATCTCGCAAGCGAGCTGACCCAACAATATGAAAACGAATAAAAAAACGCCGCGACAGGCGAAAAGCGCGCATAAAGAATCGCGGCTGTCGTTCGTGTTCCTCGGATTCGGGCTTTTGAGCGTCGCCGTGATGCTTTTTACCATGGACGTTTCCGAGGTCGATTTGACGCTTGTGCGGCGCTTGCTGCCGATTTGGCTGCCGTCCCTGATCGCGCTTTGGGCGCTCAACTATCTGATTCATACCTTCGCTTTGCGCCTGATTATCGGCGGGGAGAGGCGTGTTCCGTTTGCGCGGCTTTACGGCGTCGTGCTTTCCGGCTTTGCGCTCAACCATGTGACGCCCGCGGGCGTGGTCGGCGGCGAACCGTTTCGCATCATGGCGCTGAAAGGGTATGTCGGCGTGGAACGCGCGGCGTCGTCGAGCCTGCTGTTCTCCTTTATGCAGACGCTTTCGCATGTGCTGCTGTTTCTCGTTTCGTCCGTGCTGTATTTCATACGGTTCGGCACAAGCGGCGGCGTGGTGCTTTCTTCGCTGTGGGGGATCGTTTTCCTGCTGACGGCGGCGCTTTCGACCGTTGCGCTCACAAGCCGCAAAAGCGGCGTGGTGAGCTGGTTCTTTCGCCAAAGCGCGCGCCTGCCGCTCGTCGGCAAAAAATGCGCGGCGTTTGCGGAGAAAAACCGGGAAGCGTTTTTGAACATCGACCGGGATTTCGTTGCGTTCCGTCGGGAGCGGGGGCGTTTTCTGCTTGCGCTTTTGCTGAACTGCCTCACGCGCGCGCTTGAAGTGCTGGAATACTTTTGCATTTTCCGCATACTCAACGCGCCGCTGTCGTTTTTTGATGCGGCGATCGCCTACGCCTGCGCATCCCTGTTCGGGCTGGTCGTGTTCTTTATGCCCATGCAGGTTGGCTCGCGCGAGGGCGGGCTTGCGTTTGCGCTGAGCTGGTTTTCCGAGCCGGCTTCGCTCGGACTGACCGCCTCGCTGCTTGCGCGCATCCGCGAGATCTTTTACATCCTGCTGGGGCTGATCCTGATACCCGCTTGCGGCGGGGGCGCGGCAAAGCATCCGTCCGACGCGGAGACGGGCGAAACGGGAGACGAAACGGCAACGAACGAATGAACAGATGAAACGGAAAGCGAGAAGGAACCGAAAAACATGAACGCTGCTTTGATTCTGTCGGGCGGATGCGGGAAGCGCTTCGGCAGCAACCTGCCCAAACAATACCATCTTGCGCGGCTTCGCATGGTCGTTGAATACGTCATCGAGGCGGCGGCAAACGCCCGCTCGATCGACACGATTTTGATCGCGGCGACGCTGCCCTGCGAGCGCCTGAACCGCTTGCAGCCGCGCTATCGCTTCGAGATGACCGCGTCGGGCGACCGCCGCAATGATACGCTCAAAAACGGTTTGGATTGGCTGAACGAGCGCGGCTGCGACAAGGTGATTATCCTAGACGCGGTGCGCCCGATGGTGACGTCCGCCGTGATCGACCGGTATATGGAGCTGCTCGACGAGGGGTATGACGCCGTTACGACCGCGCAGCCGATTACGGACAGCCTCGGCTCCTACGATCTGCATGAGGTTGACCGAGATCGATATTACCTGATGCAGTCGCCCGAGGCGTTTCGCTTTCCGTTGTTGTATGAGTATTTTGACCAAAACTCGCCGCTGACGGAGGTTGTGCAGCAGCTTCCGAAGGGCACGCCGTGTTTTTTGAACTTCGATTTTCAGAATAACATCAAGCTGACCTATCCATGGGATTTGGCGTATATCGAGCTTGCGCTGTGGTATCGCACCGCGGAGGCGTTTTCCGACTTTTGGCATATGCCCGGGCTGCTCGCGCCGAAGAAGTAACGCGGTTCCTTCTCTCAAAGCAGATGGAAGAAAAAAGAAAAAGGAGGAAAGCGGATTCGCTTCTCTCCTTTTTGTCTGCTTGATCGGAAGCGCTCCCGATTCTCTCTTGATCGGGAGAGAACGCCTTACATCCCGAGCGATTCGTGAACATCGCGCATACCGTCGATGGTCAGCGCGATGACCGCGTCAAGCTCCATCCCGAGCATATCGCAGCCGCCCTTGACGACGTCGCGGTTGACGCCCGCGGCAAAGCTCTTGTCCTTGAACTTTTTCTTGACGGACTTGACCTCGAGATCCATCACGCTGCGCGAGGGGTGCATATAAGCGGTCGCGGTGACAAGCCCCGTCAATTCGTCGATGGTGTAAAGCGCGATCTCCATCTTTTCTACGGGCTTGACGTCCGTGCAAAGCCCCCAGCCATGGCATAACACGGCGCGCGTAAACGCCGCGTCGAACCCCGCTTCCCCGAGCAGGCGCGGCGCGACTTTAAGATGCTGCTCGGGCCATTTTTCGTAATCCACGTCGTGCAGAAGCCCGACCATGCCCCAGTAGTTCTCGTCCTCGCCAAACGTCCGCGCAAAGCGGCGCATTACGCCCTCTACGGCATAGGCGTGCTTGATCAGAGCCTCGCTTTGGTTATATTGGCATAGAAGCGCATAGGCTTCCTCGCGCGTTTTCATGCGTATCGTCCTCCCGAAAAACAAGTTTTCCCCTATCATACACGAAAAGGAACGCGCGCGACAGCGTTTGGGACAAATTTTTTTTGCCTTCCTCCTGTTTTCCCCGTTTTTCTCCTTGACACGTTGATTTGAAGATGATACCATTCAAAATTGACTTATGATGCGGCAACTATGGGAGTATGCCCAATTTTGTCTTGCTCATGCGGGGAGGGGGGAAGCTGTCCCGCATGAAAGAAGCAATATTTGGAAAAGATTCCGACAGACGGCCCGCATCCGACCGCGGCGAAAGGTTTTTTTCCGCGAGAATATAGAGAAAGCGGTCACGGACGGCAAACCGTGCGCCGTGAGGAGAGTACGCGATGATGCATGACGTTCAAATGGGCAGACAAACGCGAAAGAGTTTTTCCAAGATCCGCGAGGTTCTCGACATGCCGGATCTCATCGAGATCCAAAGGAATTCGTATTATCGGTTTTTACGGGAAGACCTCAAAGAAGTCTTGGACGACATCTCTCCGATCACCGACTATTCGGGCAAACTGGTGCTCGAGTTTATCGATTATCGCATCGATTTGGACAATCCGAAATACT
>CAZBVC010000057.1:0-9359 GCA_964495255.1 uncultured Oscillospiraceae bacterium | reverse complement strand
GGCAGCGCTCGCGCCCGTATCTGTTTTCCAACACCGTCGCGCCCGCCATCTGCGCGGCAAGCATCGCGGTGCTCGATCTGCTGGAAGGCTCCGCCGAGCAACGTGACAGGCTACATGAGAACACGCGCTATTTCCGCGAAAAGCTCGGCGCGCTCGGGTTCGACGTTCCGCAAAGCGAGCATCCCATCGTGCCCGTTATGCTGTATGACGCGGTAACGGCGCAGGAATTCGCCGCGCGTATGCTGGAAAAGGGCGTATACGTCGTAGGCTTTTGCTATCCCGTCGTGCCGATGGGCAAGGCGCGCATCCGCGCGCAGGTCTCCGCGGGGCATACGAAGGACGACCTCGATTTCGCCGTAAGCTGCTTTGCCGCCGTCAAGCGCGAGATGGGGATCTAGCGTTTTTCCGTCCACAGGACGCTTCGCTCTTCCGCCCTCCGACTCCCTCGAACAACCCCAAACAAAAACAGCCCGCAAACGGGCTGTTTTGTTTGGAGCCGGTGAAGGGAGTCTCCGCTCAATCCGCTGTGCGCTTACGCTCCGCGTTGCGCGCACGGGCGCGCCTTTCGCTCCCCGGGGCGGGCGAACCGTCCACAGGACGCTTCGCTCTTCCGCCCTCCGACTCCCTCGAACAACCCCAAACAAAAACAGCCCGCAAACGGGCTGTTTTGTTTGGAGCTGGTGAAGGGAGTCGGACCCTTGAACCTCGTCATTACCAATGACGCGCTCTACCAACTGAGCTACACCAGCGTTTCGAATATGGTTGCCGTGCTCCGCCAACCGAGCTGCATCGGCAAACGGATCCGCCAAGCGCGAATCGACGCGCTTTTCACGCCCGTTCCGCACTCGCAACGCCCATTATAGCGAAATCATACCCCCAATGCAAGCATTTCTTTCACTTTTTCGCGTTTTTTGCCCAAGCGGAACAAGCGGCAAAGGCGTCCGCTCCCCCGCCCCCTTTACGCGTTCTCGATATCGATCTGACAGGCGCGCATGGCGGAAAGCGCCGTTTCGTGCGCCTCCTTGGATACGCCCGCGCAGCAGGACGCGTCAACGGCGATGCGCGTTTCGGGGAAAAACGCTTTCAGCAGCAGCGCGTTGCTGATCACGCAAATATCCGTGCAAAGCCCGATCAGCGTGATCTCCTCCGGCTCCGCGCCGTCATACGCCTCGTGAATACGCATCGGCAAGCCCACGCCGCCGAACGTATCCTTGGCGATCATGTGCCGCTCGTCCGCAAATTCCTTATGCGTCAGCGCCATCCAGACCGCCGCGTTCGGGCCCCAGCCGTCCGTGCCCGCGATGCAATGCTTGACGGGCAGGCGCTTGCCCTCCTGCGTTTCCAGATAGTTCTCCATATGCGTATCCATCGTGTAGTAGATATCGCCGTCAAAATCCAATATGCGCTTGACCACGTTGTCCACGACGCCCTGCGCATCCGCCGAGCCGAGCGAGCCCGTGATAAAATCGTTTTGCATATCCACGACGATCAGCAGCTTCTTGCCCATTCCCATTTGCCTCTCCTTTTGGTATTATAACGCGCCGTTTCCGCGTTCCATCCGTTCGGATACGATATACAAAAGCAGCGCCGCCGCGACCGATGCGTTGAGCGATTCCGCCCTGCCACGCATATTAAGGCGATACCGCACGCATACTTCCGCGACCGCGTCCGAAACGCCCTTTCCCTCGCTGCCGATCACAACAGCGACGTTCCCTTTCAGCTCGGGAAGCGTTTCCGCGCCGCGCAGATGCCCGCAGATTGCGGTAAATCCGCTTTGCGTCAGCCGCGACAGGGCGCAAAGCAGTTCGCCCTGCCAAACGGGGATATGGTAGGTCGAGCCCATCGCCGCGCGCAGCGTCTTGGGCGAAAACGGATCCGCACAGGCCGGCGAGAGCAGCACGCCTGCGGCGCCGAACGCGTCCGCGCTGCGCAAAATCGAGCCCACGTTGCCGGGATCCTGCACGCCGTCAAGCAGCACGATGCATCCGTCGGGAAACGTCTGCGGCGGCGTCAAATCCGGCGTTTTTACAACGGCGGCGACGCCCTGCGGCGTTTGGCTTTCGCAAAGCGATTCCAGCACCGCGCGCGAAACAAGCGTCACGTTCGTCTCGGGCGGCGCGGAAACCGAAACGCCCTCCGCGCAGAAAAGCTCCCGCACGTCCGCGCCCGAATGCAGCGCCTCGGATACCAGCTTGTCGCCCTCGATGAGATGCAGACCCGTCTGCCTGCGCGCCTTGGTCAGCAGCAGCTTTTTGGTTTCGACGATATGCGCGTTCGTGCGGCTCGTAATGACCATTCGCGTCCTCCCGTAAAAAGCGTTCTTCGCGTTTTCAGTATAGCATAAACGAGCGCCTTGTGAGCGCCCGTTTGATGCACATAATCACTTTTGCTTTTACGCGCGCGCCTTTTCCGCAACGTCCACGAGCTCCTTGAAGGCGTTCATGTCGGTGATGGCGAGGTCGGCGAGCACCTTGCGGTTGATCGTTACGCCCGCGAGCTTCAGCCCGTTGATGAGGCGGCTGTACGTCGTTCCGCACATACGCGCGCCCGCGTTGATACGCGCAATCCACAGGCGGCGATATTCGCGCTTTTTGAGTTTGCGTCCCACATAGGCGTATGCCATGGAGCGCATCACCTGCTGCGACGCGGCGCGATACTGCTTGCTCTTGGCTCCGTAATAACCGCGCGCGAGCTTTAAGACCTTGCGGCGTTTCTTGACGGCGTTGACTGCTCTTTTAATTCTGGCCATGGTTTTTCATCCTCCTCAGCTATACGGGATCAGTTTGCGGATCTTCTTCTCTTCGCACTCGGCGATGTAGCCGGTTTGGCGAAGACCGCGCAGCCGTTTGGTGGACTTCTTGGTCAGAATGTGGCTCTTGTAGGCCTTGCTCCGCTTGATCTTTCCGGATTTTGTCGTGGAAAAGCGCTTTGCCGCTCCACGATGAGACTTTAACTTTGGCATAGTCGGTTCCTCCTAGGTTTGCTTTCTTCCTTCAATCTTGTCGCCCCTGCCTTCGGGGCGCGGGAATCGGGTTACTTTTTCTCCGCCTTCGGAGCGAGTATCATGAACATGCTTCTGCCTTCCATCTTGGGCGGACGCTCCTTTACGGCGCTGTCCGTCAGCATTTCGAAGAAGCGGTTCATCACGTCCAAGCCGATCTCGTTGTGCGTGATCTGGCGTCCGCGGAAGCGGATCGAAACCTTGACCTTGTTGCCGTCGGCAAGAAACTTTTTGCAAGCCTTTGCCTTGATCTCCATATCGCGCACGTCGATGGTCGCGGAGAGACGCGTCTCCTTCATCTCGATGATCTTTTGGTTCTTGCGCTGTTCCTTATCCCGCTTGCTCATCTCGAAACGGTATTTTCCGTAGTCCATGAACTTGCATACGGGCGGATTGCTGTTGGGCGAGATCTTGACCAGATCAAGCTCGCGCTCATCGGCCATCCGCTGCGCGGAACGGACGTCCACGATGCCCAACTGCGCGCCGTTTTCGTCGATCAAACGCACCTCGGGGTCGCGGATCTCCTCGTTGATCATCAACTCGGTAGTAGCGATGGCAGAACACCTCCATAAACAAAAAATAGTGAGCGCAAATCATGTTGCGCCCACCATAAGAACAATCTTCCGCCACGCGGCGACGTATTTTTCCTGTTTACCGTGCCTGACAAACGGTTTGTCGGCAGGTGAGAAGCGGGCGCTTCTGCTTGGCTTGTTTATTATATGTGCCATCTTCGCCCATGTCAAGCGTTTTCGCCCGTTTTCTCCACATTTTAACGATTTTAATCATCCACATCCAGCGCTTCCAGCTTGGACTTCGGCGCGTCGGGCTTGGAATCGCCATACTTCGTAAACAGGATCGGCAGTATCGCCAGCGCGACGAGCACCGCCGCATACGGAAACAGCGTGCCGTAGCCGAAGAATTGCAGAAGGTAGCCCGATACGATCGGCGTTACGACCTGCGCCGCCATGGAGCAGGTGTAGTAATAGCCCGTATATTTGCCGACGTTGCCGAAGCGCGAGATCTCCCATACCATCGGGAAGGTGTTGACCGTCACCGCCGCCTGCGCGAACCCGACCGCGGCAAACATGACGTACAGCGCGGGCGAGAACGTCTTTGCGCCGAACGCGCCGAACGTAAAGCATACGACCGCCGCCGCAAGCCCGATCACGATCGTTTTTTTGCGCCCGATGCGCGAGGCGATCATGCCGATGGGGATATAGGATATAACCGCCGCCGCCGTCGCAACAAGCAGGCAGGTGGACGCGCGCGAAAGCCCGCCGCCCCACATCTGCGTTGCATACTTGGAGAACGCGGTGGTCACGGCGTTGTAGCCCAAAAACCAAAGCGTAATCGTGGCAAGAATCAGAATGAGGCTCTTGCGCACCTCGGGCGGGAGCTTCTCCTTGCCGTCCACCTCGATCGCCTTGCTTTGATCCTCGTCCTCCGTCACGCCGTAGTTGACGTCGCGCATCTGCTGCACGAGCTTCCGCTCCGGCACGAAGAACAAAACCGTCAGCGCGGCAAGCGCCATCAGCACCGCGACCGCGAGGAACAGATACAGATAGTTCGCGCGGCCGTTTGCGCCGTCCACAACGGCGATCTTGACCGCGACAAGCGTGAACGCGCCGCCGACCGCACCCATCAGGTTGATCACCGCGTTGCCCTTGCTGCGCAACGGCTTTGGCGTAACGTCCGGCATAAGCGCAACCGCGGGCGAGCGATACGAGCCCATCGCCAAAAGCAGGCAGCCCAATATCACGATGAACGCGATCAGCGAGGTCTGCGGGCTCCACATACCGTAGGCGTTGTCGAGTACGGGAATCAGCAGCATGAGGATGATCGCCGCCGCCGTGCCCCCGACGATGAACGGAATGCGCCGCCCGACCTTATCCGAAAGCGCGCCGAACAGCGGCAGTAAAAACAGCGCCACGATGTTGTCCAGGCTCATGATGATGCCCGCGGGGCCGTCCGCCATATGATAAGTGTCGCGCAGGATGAGCGGGATGATCGTGTCGTACATCTGCCAGAACGCACAGATCGACAAAAACGCGAACCCGACAAGGAACGTTCGTTTGTAGTTCAGCTTCATAACCGTCTCTCCGATTTCTTTTAATGCGAAATACAGGCGAATTGCGCCCGAACATTTACATCCTACCCCATTTTCGATATAATAACAATCAAAAGTTTCGAAAAGAGGTCGTTTCTTCGTGTTATGGGGTTTTGCCGCGGTTGCCGCGCTCGCGCTTGTCGTCCTGTTCATGATCCTGCCCGGGCGCAGCACAAAGGCGCAGCGCGCGCCGTTCCTGCGCCGCACGTTCGCGCATCGGGGTCTGTACGCATCCGACCAATCCGTGCCCGAAAACTCGCTTCCCACGTTTCGCGCCGCCGTGGAAGCGGGCTACGGCGTAGAATTGGACGTTCAGCTTACGCGCGACAATGTACTCGTTGTGTTTCATGACGACGATCTCAAACGCGCATGCGGCGTGGACGCGCCCGTAAACGCCTATACGTTTGACGAGCTGCAAGCGCTCCCGCTGTTCGGCACGAGCGAGCGCATCCCAACGTTTCACGACGTTCTGCGCGTGATCGACGGCAAAATCCCGATGATTGTCGAGCTGAAATCGGCGGGCGACCGCGTGAAGAACTGCGAGGAAACGCTTGCCCACCTTTCCGACTATGCGGGCGATTTCTGCGTTGAGAGCTTCCACCCCGCCATCGTGCGCTGGTTTTATAAGCATGCGCCGTATATCCTGCGCGGGCAGCTCTCCGAAGCGTATCGGTATTCGCATCCATACCAGCCATGGTACGTCTCCTTCGCCATGAGCCGGCTTTTATCCAACTTTCTCACGCGTCCGCAGTTTATCGCTTACGGCGTAGGGGAAAAGCCCGTGCTCGTGCGCATCTGCGAACGTCTCGGCGCCATGCGCGTTTGCTGGACGGCGCGGACGGAGGCGCAGCACGCCGAGCTGATTCAGAAAAACGACGCGGTGATCTTCGAGCGTTACCGCCCCGACCCGCGCTTTTAAGCCGCTTTTGCGCGCGTCGAACGCGAAAACAGGCAAACGCCTTTCCCGATCAGACGGAAAGGCGTTTTTTTGCGGGCAAACCGATTTCATTCCTTCAAGCGGCGGATGACCTCCCGCATACGCTCCTTCTGCCGCTCGCTCAGCATGGGCGCGAGCTTTTCATAGATGGATTCCATCATGACGTCGTCCATCCTGCCCGCGTCGCGTTCCGCCTGCGTCGTTTCCCGCAGCGTTTCAAACAGCTCGTTTTCGGACTTGCCGCGCAGCGCGGATACCGCCTCCGCCACGTCCGCCTCGCTTGGCGGATTGTTTGCGCCCGCATCCATATCGTTTGACATATCGCCACCTCCCCCTTTGCTTCTTCCTATGCGTATGCGGCAAAAGCGCAAACGTTGCTTCGTGCCAAATTCGCTTCGCGGCGCATATCATACAATATGGCGAAGAGCGGAGGTTTTTTCTATGGCAACTGAGCAACAAAACGTCGCCCACGCGCGAACGGGCAGCGCGCCCGCAAAGCACGACGCCTGCGACAGCTGCGAAAAGCGCATCATCCTGCCGCTGCGCGAAGCGACGGCGCTCGGAGAGTTTATCCGCATAGAACACGGGGCGGAGGGCGTTCGCAGGTTTATCTGCCTGCTGGACGGCTTGGTGCCGCGCATCTTTTTGGAGCAGCTTTGCATCCAGCTTTGCATCGACGTTCCCCCGCAGCGGGCGGAGCAGCCCAATAAGCCGCGCGACGGCGGGCTGTCGTCCGACAAGCTGTTCTCTCTTCTTTCGTCGTTCGGCGGAAAAAGCGGGTCGTCCCCCGCGGGAAACGCGTCTGCCGGCGGCATCGACCCCGCCATGCTTCTCAAACTGCTGCGGAAATAGCGCCGGCTCTTACTTTTCTTGAAAGAAAAGTAAGCAAAAGAACAAAATTTGACGTATACTGCGGGAAAGCAAAAAAGACTTTCGCAGTAAGGTTTTTGCTTGGAATACCGACCGTTTTGCTTGCGGCACGCAAGCGCAAAACAAAAGCCCGTTGCCGAGCATATCGGGTCGTTCTTTGCGGACTTCTACGCGGAATTGCAGCGGCAGCTTGCGAAGCTCACGGGCAAGGCGAACAAAATTGAGTTTTCCGCGCTTTCAACGGACGCGGAGACGGTGAAGGAGATCGCGCGGCTGTTTACCGAGGCGTTGGAGGGGAGAGAAGCGAGGGAGAGCGCTGTGAGTGGAGAAGGCGGGAAGGCGTATTCGATTGAAACACTCGCAAACGGCATGAAATTTGTTTTTGCTGACCGCAACATTATTCGTGGAACAAAACCAAGCCTTTGGACGCAACAGCTCCTTGAATTTTTCGACAGCATTGTAAATGAATATGGGTATTTAGCCGTTCCGACGGACGAGGGCGATACCATTTTGATTACAACAGCAGCCGAGCAATTCAAAAACACCGCGGGTAAGGTTTCGAGCTTTGACGATGGGTACCTGTATGACGAATACGGGAATTTTGATAAAAAGAAAGCAGGTGTAAAAGCAAGGGCTACTGCGCAGCTTGACGAACTGCTGGAAATCGGGCAGGATAAGAAACCAGAGAAACCAAACGCACCTGATAGAAATCCGGAAGGTCACCAAGATTTTGCATCCGAAGGATGGCGTTACAAGACGGCATATTTCATGGACGTGGACGGATCATACTATAAAATTTCGATGTCCGTTGCGTACGGAAGCGATGGAAAAATCAGGGCGTACAACATAGGTTCGGTGACACAAAGAGCGAGACCCGATTTGACTGGCTCTTCCCTTTCGGGCGCTCCAGTAAGCAGGCCTCGTTCTCACTATAATATGTCATCTCCGAGCGATTCTGTCAACCCCTCGCGCAAAAATTCTTTGCCAACTTCTTCCGTCACGCCCGAGCAGGACGAAGACCTGTACGATTCGAACGAAGAAAAGCCGACCATAAACAAAGCCCCCATTTTCACAAACGTTTTTGCTTGGGATGCCAACCGTTTTGCTTGCGACACGCAAGCGTAAAACAAAAACCCCCGCTTACGCGGGGATTTTTGCTTGGGATGGGATGGGAGGTAATATTGGGGGTCTGTCAGTCTTTTGTTCCTTGCTCTGATGATAAGATAACCCATCCTTGTGTTTTGGCAATGGATCAAAAGTGAACTTCCTGTAACGCCTAATCGTTACACGATCACACTTTGTTCAAACAAACCCGCAAACGCCGTACGGATCGGCGCTTTTCGCCTCTCTGCGCCCCAAAAGGGCGGCATGAAGCGCGAAAAACTGCGCATGCTATCGGAAAAACGAGAGGTCGAACTTCCTATGCAACCATCCTCCGTCGCGCTTGTCTGCTGCCTGATTCTTTGCTTGACGGGCGGCTTGCGTGACGCCGCAAAGCGTCTGCGCATTCCGTTTTTTGTGATTCCCGTTTCATGCGGGGCGCTGCTGGCGCTTTCTCGCGTCTGCGTTCCCTCGGGCGCGCTTGCGGGTCTGCGCGCCGCCGAGCCGCTTGCGCTTCTCCTCGCGCTGATCGCCGCGCTCAGAAACGGGAAACGGTTCCTGCTTGCCGCGATATGCGTTTCGTTTGCATGCGGGCTGGTCGGGCGGCTTTTCCTTGGCGCATTGCCAAACGCGGCGGAAAGCGGTCTTTTGCTCGCGCTGCCGAGCATCCTTGCCGCAGGCGCGCTTTTCGGGATCATCAGCCCGCGCAAAGCGTCGGCGCAGGAACGCGATCTTGCCGCAGAGGCGAGCGCAACGCTGCTGATTACGCAATGCGCGCCGCTCTTTTACGGCGTTTGCGTCATGCTGGAGGACTGGTTTTTATTCGATTTGCCGCTGCAAAGCGTCGCCTCCGCCATCCGTTTTGACGCGCAAACGATCGCGTTCGCGCTTGTAACGCTCCTTTGGCGGATCGCGTCCTTTGCGCGTGCGGATCGTCGCCCCGCAAAAAGGCGTGAGGTGATTTTGTAAAAAGATGCTTGATTTTTTCATGACCATGTGTATAATAGAGCTTGCGAGAGGGGTTATAGCTCAGCTGGTCAGAGCGCTACGTTGACATCGTAGAGGTCGTTGGTTCGATCCCAACTAATCCCACCATAAAGAGAAAATCCTGCGGTGTGCGTTACGCTTTCGGTTATAAACCCACGGTTTGACTTCGGGAGCGCATGTTGATAAGGAAAGAGCAGGCTCGTTACGCGCGGGAAGCTCCATCCGACCACGGCGCACCCACCTGCCGAGAGGCGGGTGTTATAACAAGGGCGGACGGCATCTCGGGATTTCTTTTTCCTCGGTGCGGAATTGTGTAATGGTAGCACCTACGACTCTGACTCGTATTGTCTAGGTTC
>CAZBVC010000056.1:0-9381 GCA_964495255.1 uncultured Oscillospiraceae bacterium | reverse complement strand
TGGAGCGGGTGATGGGAATCGAACCCACATAGCCAGCTTGGGAAGCTGGAGCTCTGCCACTGAGCTACACCCGCAGGTCAAACCCTGCGTTTCCGCCGAGACCGACGCCCGTTTTCCTCATGTTGTCGCATGCGTTACTCCATACTCCAACACGGTAACATCCCTATTCTAATGGCTTTGTTTCGAAAAGTCAACATCCCATATACAGCGAAAAAAACGTTCTCCTCCGCAAGATACGGGGGAGAACGTTATCCGCTCGTTTCGGCGCGCTATTTTTCAAACGGGAACACATACGGCAGCTTGTAGCGATCGCGCAGCGTGACAAACTCCTTCTGCACGGCGTCGCCGACCGGCACGCCCTTATCCTTGCGCTCCAACCAAACGAGGTGTTCCTTTTCGCCTGCGGTATAGATGCGCTCCTGCCCCGGCGCCTTTTCGGACGCGCGCAGCTCGCGCAGGATCTCGCCGCAGGTATGCTCGAAGCTCTCGAGCCCGAGGAACGCTTCGGGGTCGATCACGAGGAAGAAGTGACCCAGATGATACGGTCCCTGCTTGCCGTCCGCCGTTTTGCCCGTCAAGGCTTTGAGGAAGCTGCCCGCCTGCAATGCCGCGGAGAGCACCTCCACGACCGTCGCATAGCCGTAGCCCTTATAGCCCGCAAGCTCGTCGCCGATGCCGCCGAGCGGAGCAAGCGCCGCGCGTCCTGCGGTCAGGTCGACCAAAATCTCTTTGCTGTCGGTCATAGGCTCGCCGTTTCTGCCGATGACCATGCCCTTGGGCGTGTCCTTGCCGCAGCGGGCATAGAATTCGATCTTGCCGCGCTGGCTGATGCTCGTTGCGCAGTCCAGCATGAAGGGGAACGGCTCGTCCGTCGGGAAGCCCACGGTCAGCGGGTTGGTGCCGAGCATATTCTCTACGCCGAACGTCGGCGCGATGGACGGGCGCGCGTTCGTGCCCGTGATGCCGATCATACCCGCCTTGGTCGCCATGCTCGCCCAATAGCCCGCAATGCCGTAATGCGTGCTGTTGCGCACCGTCGCCATGGCAAGCCCGAACTTCTTTGCCTTATCAAGGCACGCCTCCATTGCGACATGGCTCGCCACCATGCCCATGCCGTCGTTCGCGTCCAAAACCAGCGTCGTCGGGGTCTCTTTCAATACGTCGATCTTCGTGACGGGCTTTTGAATGCCCGCCTCGATGCGGTCGATATAGATGGGCTTGAAGCGGTTGCAGCCGTGGCTCTCGATGCCGCGGCGGTCGCTTTCCATCAATACGTCCGCGCAAAGGATTGCGTCGGCCTCGGGTACGCCGACCGCCATGAACGCATCGCGCATAAAGTCGCCGATCTGTTCCCAGGATACATAAGGTCTTGTTTCAGCCATTGTTATTCTTCCTCCCAGTTTTTTGCTTTTTCTACGGCGCGCCGCCAACCGCGGATCCGTTTGGCGCGCTCCTCTTCGTCCATTTGCGGCAAAAAGCGTTTCTCGCTCTGCCAATGCGCCGCGATATCCGCTTTGTCGCGAAACACGCCCGTTGCAAGCCCTGCAAGACAAGCCGCGCCGAGCGCCGTGGATTCGACGCACCGCGGGCGATTGACGGGCGTATTGAGCAGATCCGCCTGAAAGCGCATCATTACGTCCGAAACGGACGCGCCGCCGTCCACCTTCAATTCGGCGAGCGGCATACCCGCGTCAATCACCATGGTTTCGGCAAGATCGCGCACCTGAAACGCGACGCCCTCAAGCACCGCGCGCGCAAAATGCGCCTTGGTGGTTCCGCGCGTCAGCCCGACGAACGCCCCGCGCGCATACATGTCCCAATGCGGCGCGCCAAGACCCGTAAACGCCGAAACGAAATACGCCCCGCCCGCGTCGGGTACGGACTCCGCCAAATCGTCGATCTCCCGCGCGCTCGAAATCAAGCCCAAATCGTCCCGCAGCCACTTGATCGTGCTGCCCGCGTTGAATATGCTGCCTTCCAGGGCGTATTCCACGCGCGCTTCGCCCAAGCCCCAGGCGATCGTGGTCAAAAGGCGATTCTTGCTCTCGATCGGCGTTTCGCCCGTGTTCATCATCAGAAAGCCGCCCGTGCCGTAGGTGCATTTCGCCATACCCGCGTCGAAGCACGCCTGCCCGAACAGCGCCGCCTGCTGATCGCCCGCCGCGCCCGCAATCGGTACGCCGCCGAGCGCCTCCAAGTCGAGCATGTGCGGTTTGACCGCGCCGTATACATGGCTTGACGGCAAAACCTTGGGCAGCATACACCGCGGAATGTTGAGGCGGGTTAAAAGCGTCTCGTCCCAATCCAGCGTGTGGATGTCGAACAGCATCGTGCGCGAGGCGTTGGTATAATCCGTAACGTGCTCGCCCGTCAGGTTCCAAATGAGCCATGTATCGACCGTTCCGAACAGCAGTTCGCCGTTCTCGGCGCGCTTCTGTCCGTTTTCGACATGATCGAGGATATAGCGAATCTTCGTTGCGGAAAAGTATGCGTCGATGAGCAGCCCCGTCGCGCTTTTGACATGCGCGCCGAGTCCCTCCGCGATAAGCTGCTCGCAAAGCGGCGCCGTTCTGCGGCATTGCCAAACGATCGCGTGATACACGGGCTGCCCCGTCGCTTTGTCCCAAACGACGGTCGTTTCGCGCTGGTTCGTTACGCCCACGGCAAGCACTTCGCCCGCCCGGACGTTTGCCGCGCGCAAAACATCCGCCGCAGCCTGCTTTTGCGTTTCCAATATATCGAACGGGTCGTGTTCGACATAGCCCGCCTTCGGGTAAATCTGCCGAAACTCATACTGCGCGCTGTTGACGATGCGACAGCTTCGGTCAAACAGGATCGCGCGCGAGCTGGTCGTGCCCTGATCGAGCGAAAGAAGGTATTCTGCCATGTACGCCGTCCTCTCCAACGATACCGATCGTTCCGAACCGGTTCTTACGACTTTATTATCCCACAATTTGCGCCGTTCTTCAACGGGTGCGGCAATGAAAGTTGCGATTTGCCCGCTTGCAAACCATAAAACCGAGGAGTAGCCCAGCAGCGCGCATATATTGACATTTTTTACATGCGTACCTATACTTAATACATCGATTAACTGTTATGTGTCAAGGAGGCGGCGGAATGCTATACGTAATAATTATTTTAGCAGTCCTCATAGGGCTCTATCTTCTCGGAGTCATTATTGCCGATAATCTTGGAATATCAATTTTCATAGCAGTAATTGCTGCCGCCGTTTTCTTTGTCATACTTGCCATCCGAAAAAGCAAGGATAAAGCGCAACAGCGCGCATGGGAAGAGAAAGAACTGCGCGAAAGACCGGAAAAGGAACGCGCTCAAAAAGCGTACGAAGCTATGGCTGCTGCCAAAGCGGAGGAATGGAGAAAGAAGCTTGCATCTGTTGCACCAACAGGTGATTACTTTATACCTAGTCCAAACTCCGGCTCAGGCAAAGGGGAATGGGTAACGGAATACTGTGCTGCCAAAAATGAAAATGTTTGCCTTTATTGCATAAGGGCGAGAAGCAGCGCGCCCTGTTATAGAAGAATCCGTTCGTTTGACTGAGACCGGTTACATCTCTTCGTTGAGAAACGTATCTTCCAAAGCAACGCCCGCAGCAGGAAAAGAGTAGACGAGTATACCTAAATATGAACTGAGTACCGTTGTCTGTCCGGATCACTTTGATCCTGACCGGGAACGCTGTTTGGAGCAGCTTCAAAAATCTAACCCAGTTTTCCGGCGTATATTCTTCAAGGGCATGTACAATTGGTTCATAGCATTTGACGGCATAGCCCGCTTGCAAACCGCAAAACCGAAATCCTTGCAAACCGCAAAACCGAAAAAACTTGTGTTCGCGGAAGAATGGTTGTATAATGTATCGTTTGCAAAAGGAAAGAGGTTAAACGTTATGGAAATTCGGAATATCGCCATCATCGCGCACGTCGATCACGGCAAGACGACCCTTGTCGATCAGCTCCTGCGCGACGCGGGCGTTCTGCGCAGAAGCGAGCAGGACGTGGAGCGCATCATGGACTCCAACGATCTGGAACGCGAACGCGGCATCACGATTCTATCCAAAAACACGGCCGTCACCTACGGCGGCACGCGCATCAACATCGTCGACACGCCGGGTCACGCGGACTTCGGCGGCGAGGTCGAGCGCATCCTGCAAATGGTGGACGGCGTTCTATTGCTCGTTGACGCGTTTGAAGGCTGCATGCCGCAGACGCGCTTCGTTCTGCGCAAAGCGTTGGAGCTCGGCAAGGTGCCCGTCGTGGTCGTCAACAAGGTTGACCGTCCCGACGCGCGTCCCATGGAGGTCGTAGACGAAACGCTCGAGCTGTTCATCGAGCTGGGCGCAACCGCGAATCAGCTGGATTTCCCCGTCGTATACGCCTCCGCGCGCGACGGCAAGTCCGGTATGTCGCCCGACGCGATGGAAGACGACATGCGGCCCCTGTTCGACACGATTTTGAAGACCATCCCCGCGCCCGCGTTCCTGCCCGACGCGCCGCTGCAAATCCTGTTTTCCACGATCGATTACGACGACTATGTCGGCCGCATCGGCGTAGGACGCATCGAACGCGGCACGGCGAAGCGCGGCATGCCGATCGTCATCTGCGGCGGCGAGAACGACGAGCGGCGCGAAACGAAGATCACGCGGCTGTATCGCTTCGAGGGCTTGAAGCGCACGGAGGTCGAGGAAGCGCCTTGCGGCGACATCGTCTGCGTTGCGGGCGTAGAGGGCTTAAACGTAGGCGAGACGGCGTGCGACCCGACGCTGGTGGAGCCGATGCCGTTCGTTCATATCGACGAGCCGACCATCTCCATGCTGTTTATGCTGAACGATTCGCCGTTTGCGGGTCGCGAGGGCAAGTATGTAACGGGGCGCAACCTGCGCGACCGCCTGTTCAACGAGGTTAAGACCAACATCTCCATGCGCGTTGAAGAAACGGGAACGACGGACGCTTTCCGCGTCAGCGGACGCGGCGAATTGCACCTTTCCATTCTGATCGAGACGATGCGGCGGCAGGGCTATGAGTTTGCCGTGTCCCGTCCGCGCGTGATCCTGCATAAAAACGAGGCGGGCGAGATAACCGAGCCGATCGAGGAGCTGACCATCGACGTGCCGACCGAATACGTCGGCGCGGTCATGGAAAAGCTCGGCTCGCGCAAGGCGGAGCTGGTGGACATGAACAACCAGGGCGAGAACAGTATGCGCTTGAAGTTCCTCATCCCCGCGCGCGGGCTCATGGGCTATCGCTCCGAACTGTTGACCGATACGCGCGGCAACGGCGTCATGAGCCATATATTCCACGAATACGAGCCGTTTAAGGGCGCCATCGAGGAGCGCAAGACGGGCTCGCTTGTTGCGCACGAAACGGGCGACACATCCAGCTACGGGCTGTTTAACACGCAGGATCGCGGCAGGCTGTTCTTCGAGGCGGGCGTACCCGTATACGAGGGGCAGATCGTCGGCGAAAGCGCGCGCGCGGGCGACATCGTCGTCAACGTATGCAAGAAAAAGCATGTGACCAATATGCGCGCCTCGGGAAGCGACGACGCGCTGCGGCTGACGCCCGTTACGCAGCTCACGCTCGAACAATGTCTCGAATTCATCACGGACGACGAGCTGGTCGAGATCACGCCAAAGAGCATCCGTATGCGCAAGAAGCTGCTCACGAAGGATCAGCGCACCAAGGCGGCGAACAAGGCGCAAAAGGAAACCGTAACCGAATGATCCGCCTTGTTGAGATCGACCGCCATAACTGGATCGGCGTATTGCGTCTCTCCGTGGCAAAGGAGCAGGCGGATTTTGTCGCAACCAACGCGGAATCGCTTGCGGAATGCCACGTCAAGCCCGAGTGTATCCCCTTTGCCGTTTACGATGGGGATACGCCCGTCGGCTTTTGTATGTACTGCATGGACGCGGACGACCGCGAATATTGGATCTATCGCCTGATGATCGACAAGGCGCAGCAGCGCAAGGGTTACGGCAAAGCCGCGATGGAGCTGCTGCTAAACCACATCCGCGCGGACGAAACGCACCATGTGATCTACATCAGCTTCGAGCCGGAAAACGAAGCGGCGAAGGCGCTGTACGAGAGCCTCGGCTTTGAGCCGGACGGCAGAATCGAGGACGGCGAGATCGTTTACCGCCTGCGGTATTGACCCGCTTGACGTTACATCGGGAGAACGAGCCATGAAGCGCGTATTGGGCTGTATCCGCAGGGCGGACGAACGATACCATATGATCGAGAACGGCGACAAGGTCTGCGTCGGCGTTTCGGGCGGCAAGGACTCCCTGCTGCTCATGGAAGCCATGCAGATCTACAAGAAGTTCTCCTATACCAAGTTCGACGTGATCGCCGTGATGCTCGACCTCGGCTTAAAGCAGCAGGACACCTCGCGCGTGGAGGCGTTTGCAAAACGCATCGGCATGGATTTTACCGTCGAGCATACGGACATCGGCAAGGTCGTGTTCGAATACCGCGACGAACGCAGTCCCTGCGCGCTCTGCGCCAAGCTGCGCCGCGGCGCGCTCAACACGTTCGCCGTCAATCATGGCTGCAACAAGGTCGCCCTCGGTCACAACCGCGAGGACGTCATCGAAACCTTCTTCATGAGTATGCTCTACGAGGGGCGCATCAACACCTTTGCGCCCGTGACCTATCTTTCGCGCCGCGGCGTGACCGTGATCCGCCCGCTCGTGTTTCTGCCGGAAAAATATGCGCTCACGGTGGCAAAGCAGCGCAAGCTGCCCATCCTTCCGCCGAATTGCGACATTGCGGGGCATACCAAGCGCGAGGAGGCGAAGTCTCTCATCGCGCATCTTTGCACGCTGGTTCCCGACTTTGAGGAAAAGTTCATGCACGCCCTCTCCACGACGGAAACCTACGGGCTTTGGGATCACATGCGTTTGCCCCCGATTGCATCGGGTGAACAAGCGCAGCGTTTGCCGCCTGAGGAAGGCGACGAATAACCGCATAAAGTCACTTTACAAGAAAAGCCCCCAAAAGCCCTCTGTGGGCTTTTTCTTTATTTTGCGTGCGCCTCCATGTAGGCAAGCACCGCTTCCTTGCGCGGAATGGACGGAATGCCGCCCCGCTTCTCTGTGGAAAGGCTTGCGGCGGTTACCGCGTATGCGGCGATATACGCCAATTCCCGCTCGCCCAGCTCCGAAGGCGCCGTTTCGAGTTCGAGCAGCCTTGCCATGGCGCTGCCGCCGAAAATATCGCCCGCGCCCGTGGTATCGATCGGCTTGACGGCGGGACACGCCGCGCGATAAACCGCGTTTCGGTTCATGAGGACACAGCCCTTGGCGCACATCGTAACCATTGCAAGCGACACGCCGTATTCATACAGCAGCCGCTTTGCGCCGTCCTCCGCGCCGCAGTTCCAAAGGAACGCAAGCTCCTCGTCGCCGATTTTCACTACGTCCGCCTGCGCGAGCCCCCAAAGCATCTGTTCCTTCGCCGTTTCGAGATCGTTCCAAAGCGGCTTTCGCAGGTTCGGGTCAAACGAGATGAGCGTATGCGCGCGCTTTGCTTCGGCAACCGCGCGGATCGTCGCCGTTTTGATCGGCTCGTTTGTCAGGCTCAGCGTACCGAAATGAAACGCCCGCGTCTCTTGCAGCAAATCTTTGTCCACCTCGTCCCACGAAAGCTGCGTATCCGCGCCGGGCTTGCGCGCAAAGCTGAACGTGCGATCCCCGTTTGCATCCAGCGTGACGAACGCAAGCGTCGTAAACGCCGACGCGTCCGAGCAAACGCCCCGCGTCTCGACGCCCGCGCTTTTCAGCGTTTGAACGAGCAGCCTGCCGAACGCGTCGTCTCCCACCTTGCCCAGAAGCGCGGTGCGAAAGCCGCAGGCGTTCAGCGCGGCAAGAAAGTTGCTCGGCGCGCCGCCCGGATTCGCGCGCATGGTCGGATAGCCGCTCGCGTCCGTCTCCACCGTCGAAAAATCAACGAGCAGCTCGCCCAGCGCAACCACATCCAGCATTGTTTCTCTCCCCCATATATAAAATGAAGAAGCGGTTTTCCGCTCATGTTTATTCTAGCACATCGGCGCGTCTCAAAACAAGAACGCGCGCCTGCCTCGTTCCCCGTCTCCCCCCCCGTGCGCAAAAAAACAGGCGAACCCGTTCGGATTCGCCCGCCTATGCTAACTTCCTTGATCGGTGGTATTTGTGATGCTTGGTGTTTGTCTTTTCCTGATGCTCAGTCTTCCACGTAGGACAACAGAGCAACCTGACGCGCGCGCTTGATTGCAATCGCGAGATCACGCTGATGCTTGGCGCACACGCCCGACATACGACGGGGCATGATCTTGCCGCGCTCGGTCACGAACTTTTCAAGGGTATGAATATCCTTGTAGTCGATGCCCGTTGCTTTGGTCTCGCAAAACTTGCATACCTTGCGGCGGCTCCGCCTCGGACGGGGACGCATTTTGCGGTCTTCCATGCTGTAAGCCTCCTCAAAAAATCGTTGCGGCGAACGGCGCTATATCGCCCGTTCGTCAAAAGGGAATATCGTCGCTTTGAATGTCCGAAAACCCCGCTGCGTCCTGCGCGCCTTCGCTCCCGCGCGATGCGGAAGAAGCGGCGCCGGAATCGTCCTGCGACTTGGGCGAGAGGAACTCCACCTCGTCCGCCTGCACGTCCAAAGACATACGGGTGGTGCCATCCTTGGCTTCGTAGGTGCGCGCCTGCAATTCGCCGATCACCGCGACCTTGCGCCCCTTGGAGAGGTAGCGCGCGCATGTTTCGCCAAGCTGGCGCCATGCGTTGATGCGGAAAAAGTCGGTCGGGCGTTCGCCGCCCGCGTTGGCGAAGCGGCGGTTTACGGCGATGGTGAAGGAGCAGACGGTGACGCCGTTGGGCGTGGAACGCACCTCGGGATCATGCGTCAGGTTTCCGATGAGTGTAATCTTGTTCATGCTTCAACCATCCTTTCCACGCGGTCTGCTTTGTTAAGCGTCCTTGCGCGTAACCAGATAGCGCAAAATCGCTTCGTCGTTCTTGAAGTTGCGCTCAAGCTCCTTGGGGAGTTCGCCCGCGCCCGCAAACGACATCAAAACGTAATAGCCTTCGGTTTTGTAGTTGATGGCGTAAGCAAGACGCTTCTTGCCCCATTCGTCAACCGCCGAAACCTCGCCGCCGTTTTGTTCGACAATCCCCTTGAATTTCTCGATGACGCCGCGCAGGGCCTCCTCTTCCTTCTCGGGAACGATGATGTATAACGCCTCGTATTGATTCATTCGATTCACCTCCTTATGGACTGTTGGCCCGATCCCTTTCGATCGAGCAAGAAGGACGTTAGCGGGAGAGAGTATATCACAACGCGCATTCACATGCAAGCGCAAAAAACGCATTCTTCCCGACTTTTT
>CAZBVC010000055.1:0-9490 GCA_964495255.1 uncultured Oscillospiraceae bacterium | reverse complement strand
AAGTGAAGCATGACGTAAGCTGTAAGCAACTATTGCGGAAACGACATCATCATTACGCTCTGCCTTTACCACGCATTGATACAAGTCTATAACATCAAACATATTCTCATCCGCAGTGATTTTCAGTTTTCGTTCCTGTGCAGATGGGTTTTCAAAAACATCTATATCGAGATACTCTGCCTCCGGGTCAGCATCTTCCACATCCTTGATTTGCCATTGATATGAGAGTTCGCCATTGCTGTCTGCCTTCGCTTCAAGTTCAATCTCCTCGCCGATTGCACACTCGATCTCGTAATGCGCCGTATTGTCGTCGTCCAGCGTTTTATAGTCGGAGAACGTCAGCGTCGGTACAGCAGGATCGCTTTGCGGTTCGGTCTGCTCCGCGTCCGTCACGGTAACGGTCAATTCGCCATATTGACCGCTGCCGTCCTTCGCCGTGGCACGGATGCGCGCCGTCCCCTCGGCTGCCGCGGAAACAAGCCCGTCGGCGCTGACCGTTGCGACGGACTCGGTATCGCTCGACCATGTTACGCGCGGATCCGTCGCGTTTGCGGGAAGCACTTGCGCGTCCATCTGCAACGTTTCGCCAACCGCGATGCTCGTCTTGGCGTTTGCATCGCGCGTCGTCACGCCGATTGCCGAAACCGTGACGTTCGTCGGCTCGGGTTCAAGCTCACCGTCTCCGTCGGCAAGATTGACGCCGTCGCCGCCGCCTTCTTCCTCTTCGACGGGCGGAACGGTGCAATCTCCCTCGTGCCCCTCGGGCAGTAAGCAGCCCTCCGTGCGCGTGCAGGCAGTGGTTTCGCCGTCTCCCTCCGCAAACGCGGAAACGGGGACAAGCGTGAACAGTATCATGAAGCACAAAACAAAAGACAGCAGCCGCTTCATATTGTTGATCCTTTCGTTAATAAATAGGGCTGTTTCGCAGAAAAACGTGTCGGTCGGGGTCGGGCGGCAAAGATGCAAAATAAAACTGTATCAAGTAAAAACTGATGCGATTATTGTAACAGTTCTGTTACAAAAAGCAAGATATTTTTTAATATATAAGTAATAAATATGTGATGCGCACCTGTTTTTTTATTGCCCGATCCGTGTGCTCCCGTTTTCGCTCATAAACGGCCGGCATCTTCCGTAAGGATGGCAGGTCGCCTCATGACGACAGTTTCCCTGCTGCACGCTGTTTACAGAAAAAGATAGTTCCGTTTTCCCCTTTCGTCCCCAAAAAAAGCCGACCCGCTCACGTTTGATGAACGGGTCGGTTTGATTGAGAATTTGTGTGCGTCAGCTATTCTTCATCATAATCGCTTCCACGCTGTCCATCACATGCTCGCAGGCGTCGCAGCAGTTTTCGAGCGTGTCGAACATGCGCGTCCAAACAAGGCGCTCCACAGAATCGTTCTCCTCGGCAAACAGCCGCCGCATCGCCGCGCAGTAGATGCGGTCGCCCTGCTCCTCAAGATCGTTAACGCGGATGATCGCGTCCTTAATCGTTTCGGACTTGCGGAAGCGCGGCATTTCGGCGAGCGCCTCGCGCGAAACGATGCAGCATTGGCGGATGACGTCCGCAAACTCGCGCATCTCGCTTCGGATGCTTTGAACGTTGTACATATACATACAGCGCGCGACCTCCTCGATGCCGTCGGTCACGTCGTCGATCTGCTGCAACAGCGTCATGATATCCTCGCGCTCGATCGGCGTGATAAACTCGCGCACGAGCTTTTCGATCAGCGCGTGCTTGGCATAATCTGCGTCGTGCTCGATCTCGTGAACGTCCATGAGCTGCATTTCCAACATGTAGGGCGAAAACTCGGTCGTCGTCGCAACGAGGAAATCCGCCGCCTTGCAGGCAAACGTCATACCGCTGACAAAACCCTCAAAATATTCGTTCGTATCCCGTTTCATATTCTTTTCTCCTTCCGTCTCCCGCCGCATCGGGCGCATTCGTGTCGTTTTCTATTGTTTCTTTGTTATCCGCTCTGATGCGCCTATGCAAAAATCGTTAAAAACAGCTTGACCATCAAGAACGCAATCGCGCCGCAGCAGGGAAACGTCAGCACCCATGCCATAACCATTTCGCGCACAACGCCCAAGTTGACGCTGCCTCTGCGCTTCGCCGCGCCCACGCCCATGATCGCCGTGGTCTTGGTATGCGTGGTGCTGACGGGCACGCCCGTGAGCGAGGAGATCAGCAGACAGCCCGCTGCCGCCGCATCCGCCGCGAAGCCTTGATATTTTTCGAGCTTGACCATGCTCATGCCGACCGCCTTGATGATGCGCATTCCGCCGATACAGGTGCCGAGCGACATCACCGCCGAGCAAAGGATCATGAGCCACAGCGGAATCACAAACGACGTAACGGCCGCCTGACCGCCCGAGAGAAACGTTCCGAGCAGGAATACGCCGATAAACTTTTGCCCGTCCTGCGCGCCGTGCATAAACGCCATCGCCGCGGCGCCGCCGATCTGCGCGGAGCGGAAAAAGCCCTGTGTGCGCCGCCTGTCCATCGCCCGGCAAATCGCCTGCGTCAGCTTCGCGGTAAAAAAGCCCATGCCGAAGCCGAGCACCGTGGAAAGCAAAAGCCCGTAAATCACCTTGATCCACTCCGCGCCGTTCACGCCCGAAAAGCCGTTGTGGATGGCGACCGCCGCGCCCGTCAAGCCCGCTATGAGCGCGTGGCTCTCGCTGGTCGGAATGCCGAACCAGGATGCAGCCGACGCCCAAAGCACGATGGCGAACATCGCCGCGCAGAGCGCAATATTCGCGTCGCCCGCATTTCCGCCGAAGTCAACCATGTTGTAAATCGTTTCCGCAACGGTCGCGTTGACGAGCGTCATCACGAACACGCCGAGGAAGTTGCACACCGCCGCAAGCAAAATCGCCTTGCGCGGCGTGAGCGACCGCGTCGAAACGCATGTTGCAATCGCATTTGGCGCGTCCGTCCAGCCGTTGACCAAGATCACGCCGAGCGTGAGCACGATTGTCACGAGCAGCGCCGGATTGGTCGTCAGTCGTTCGATAAAATCCGAAAACGTTACGGTCATTTCTGCCTCTTTCTTGCCGCTTCTTTTACAAGTCCAAATTCTTTCAAATATATCATAACATGCATTTCATACTGTGTAAAGTACGGTTTCGACACGGCTCGCCGTCCGTCACAAATCGAACGGAACGCGGCATAGAATGCAAACGCCGCATCAAACAGCGGAAGGAAGGAGCGAGCCATGTCCCAAAGCTTATCGGATGCGCCGCTCGGCAAAAACGTCGTGATCGGCGCGATATCGTCCGTGCGAGATGCGCGGCGGCTTATGGAGCTGGGTTTTGCGCCGGGCGGGGTGGTCAAGCGGCTGTTCGACGCGCCGTTCGGCGACCCGCGCGCCTACCTTGTGCGCGACGCGATCATCGCCCTGCGCAATGCGGACGCAGCGAACGTCAAACTGTTGTAAACGCGCACGGATTCCGCGTCGAAAGGAGTGGGGTATCGTCTATGGATCTTCCCGAACGCACCGTCGTCCTCGCGGGGAACCCGAACGTAGGCAAAAGCACGGTGTTCAACGCGCTGACGGGGCTTAGACAGCATACGGGGAATTGGCCGGGCAAAACCGTCGAAAACGCGCGGGGCAGCTATGTGCATCAGGGTATCAAGTATGTCGTGACGGACGTCCCGGGCGCGTACTCGCTCAACGCCTGCTCGCCCGAGGAGGCGGAGGCGGTCATGCGCATCTGCGCCCAACGGGCGGACGCGATCGTCGTGGTATGCGACGCCTGCGCGCTCAAACGCAGCCTGTGTCTCGCGCTTCAAATTGCGGAGCTCAACGCGCAAGTCGTCGTTTGCGTCAACCTTTTGGACGAGGCAAAGCGGCGCGGCGTATCGATCGACCTTGCGCTGCTGGAACGGCGGCTCGGTCTGCCCGTCGTGGGCACGAGCGCGCGCAGCGGCGTCGGGTTGGACGCGCTCAAGGATGCAATCGCCGCATCGAGGCCCGATTTGGCGTCTGCACGCCGCATTCGCTATCCCGATGCGATCGAGCGGGCAATCTCGGCGCTCATCCCCTGCCTGTCGGGCGGGGACGCCTGCGTCCTGCCGCGCTTTGCCGCATTGCGGCTCCTTTCCGCAAGCGAGGAAACGTTGATTTCGCACTCCGATGCTTGCGCAATCGGCGTATTGCGCGCGCAAAAGCAGATTTTGTCAGCCGAGGGCTGCGACGCGGACGCGCTGCAAAAGGCGCTCATCGAAAGCGTCTTTGCCTGCGCCGCAGACATTTTGGACGGCGTATGGGAAAAGCGTCCGACGCGCGCGGATAAGGCCCAGCAAACAGCGGATCGCGTATTGACAAGCCGCCTTTGGGGAATTCCCGTAATGCTCGTATTGTTGCTTTTGGTCTTCTATCTCACGCTGACGGGCGCAAACGTGATTTCCGCGCTGCTTGCCGCGCCGCTTGCGCGCTTTGGCGCATCGCTTTTGCGGCTGTTTCAAGCGCTTTCGCTGCCGCCACCGTTGATCGACCTCGCCGTAAACGGCGTGTACAAAACGCTTTCCTGCGTCGTTTCGGTCATGCTGCCGCCGATGGCGATCTTCTTCCCTCTGTTTACGCTTTTGGAGGATCTGGGCTATCTGCCGCGCATCGCGTTCAACCTCGATCATCCGCTCCAAAAATGCGGCGGCTGCGGCAGGCAGGCTCTGACCATGTGCATGGGGCTTGGCTGCAACGCGGTCGGCGTAACGGGCTGCCGCATCATCGAAAGCCCGCGCGAACGGCTGATCGCGCAGCTTACCAACGCATTCATCCCCTGCAACGGGCGTTTGCCCACGCTCGTCATGCTCATTTCTCTCTTTCCCGCGCGGCTGCTCGCTTACGCTTACGGCGCGCCGTTCGGGGCGTTTCTCTTAACGCTGTTCGTGCTGTTCGGCATAGGCGTTACCTTCGCCGCGTCAAAGCTGCTTTCCCTCACGCTGCTCGCGGGCATACCGTCCTCGTTTGCGCTGGAACTTCCGCCCTATCGCAAACCGCAGATCGGCAAAACGATTCTGCGCAGCATGCTGGATCGAACGTTGTTCGTGCTTGGGCGCGCCGCGCTCGTCGCCGCGCCTGCGGGAATGGTGATTTGGCTGCTTGCAAACCTACATTTGGGCGAAACGACGCCGCTCGCGCTTATCGTTCGGCTGCTTGCCCCGCTCGGCAGGCTGATGGGCATGGACGGCGAAACGCTTTGCGCGTTCCTGTTGGGCTTGCCCGCGAACGAGATCGTTTTGCCGCTCGCCGCCATGGCGTATACCAAGGCAGGCGCGCTGGCGGACGCCCCAGACCTTGCCGCGTTCGGGGCGCTGCTAAGCGCAAACGGCTGGACGACGCGCACGGCGATTTGCGCCATGCTGTTTTCCGTTTGCCATTGGCCCTGTTCGACAACGATATTGACGCTGAAAAAGGAAACGGGCAGCCTGAAATGGACGATCGTCGGCGTCCTGCTGCCAACCATATGCGGCGTCCTGCTTTGCATACTGACAAACGCCGTTTGGTCGCTGTTTCCCTGACGTACACAAAAAAGGCTCCCGTGCCAAACGTTGGGCGGGAGCCGCGCTATGCTTGCCGATCCTCCGCGTCAAAGCGGCTTTTCTCGTTTCAAGAATCGTTGAACGCCTCGTTCCGCTTGATCAATCAAAACCGACCTTCTCCGACGCATGCCGAAAAGATGGAAAAGGCGTTTATTCGTCCTCTGTTTCGGGCAGCGGATGCACCTGCACGAGCAGGCGCATCACCCGCAGCTTCTTGCATTTCTTGATCGTCACGGTCAGGTTTTGATAGTCGAAACGGTCGCCCTTGCGCGGATAGCGTCCGAGCTGCTCAATCGCCCAGCCGCCGAGCGTCGTGTTCTCGTCGTCAAAGTCGCGCTCGTCCAAATCCAGCTCGTCGAAGAAATCCTCGATGCGCATATCCGCGTCAACATCGTAACGGTCGTGCCCCAGGTCGATCAGCTCCTCGTCCACCTCGTCGGATTCGTCCCAAATGTCGCCCACGAGCTGTTCGAGCACGTCCTCCATGGTCAAAACGCCCATCGTGCCGCCGTATTCGTCCGTTACGATGACAAGATGGCTGTTGCGCTTTTTCATCACCTTCAACACTTCGGGCAGCGCCATGGTCTTATGCACGAACGTAGCGGGCATCATCAGCGATTTCACGTTGATCTCGCGTCCCTCTCCCTCGGTCATCTCCTTGAACACGCGGTTGAGATGCAAAACGCCGATGATATGGTCGATCGTGTCGCGATACACGGGTATGCGCGAATACGGCGAGGCAAACACCGTTTTGCGAATGTCGCTTTGATCGTCGTCCACATCGATGGCGGTCATGTCCACGCGCGACGTAATAATCTCGTATGCCAACACCTCGTCGAAATCCAGCGCGCTTTGCAGGAGGTCGGCGCGCTCCTCGTCGATCACGCCCTCGTCCTCGACCGTGTCCAAAACGGTTTCCAGATCGTCCTCCGTAACGGCGGGGATATCGGGCAGCTTTCCCTTGGCGGCGCGGTCAAATCCACGCAGGAGGAAGTTGATCAGCCATGCGATCGGGAAAAGCAGCTTCATCAGAAAGGAGAGCGGGTATGAAACCGCCTTGGCGAATCCATCGGGCTTGCGTATGGCGAGAATCTTCGGCAGAATTTCCCCAAACGTAACGATCAAAATCGTCATAACAAGCGTGGCGAGCCACGCGCCGCCGTCCCCCATCAGCGAAACCGCGATGACCGTCGCAATGGACGACGCGGCGATGTTGACCAGGTTGTTGCCGATCAAGATCGTGATAAGCGCGCGATCATACGCCTGATAGATGGCGTATGCGAGCTTTGCCGCCTTGCTCTTTTTCGCGTCGTCGCGCAAGCGCAGGCGGTTTGCCGACGCATACGCGATCTCGCTGCCCGAAAAAAACGCGGACAAACCGAGCAGCCCGACGATGCCGAGATACGACCAAATCGAAGCCTGCGTCATGATTCGCTTCCTCCGACGTCGTCCTCGTCATAGATCTCGCCGACGAGCTCCTCCAGAATATCTTCCACGCTGACCACGCCGAGCGTCTCGCCCGCGTCCGAGCGAACGATGGCAAGCTGCGTGCGCTGCTCGCTCATGGCGGGCAGAAGGTCGTCGATATTGGTATGCGCGGAAACGTATTTGGGGGCGTCCGTGACGTCCGCCAAGACGACGCTGCCTTTGAGATACGCTTTCAGGAATTTGCGGATTTGCAGCATGCCGACCACCGCGCCATGCTCATCCACGACGGGCAGGCGGGAATGCACGTTCTTCTTGATGCGCGCAACAACCGCTTCCGCGTCCATGGTGTTCGTAATGCAGACCACCTGCGACCACGGGGTCAGTATGTCCGCCGCCGTCGTTTCGGAGAATTCCAGCGCGCTCTGCACAAGCTCGGTCGTCTCCTCGTCGATGACGCCCTCGTTCGCAGCGGTTTCGAGCATATCGTACAGCTCGCCCTCCGTGACGGTCGGTTCGTCCGTTTCCTGCGTTTGAAACGACTTTTCGAGCGTATGGCTGAGCGCGGAAAACACAAGGCTGATCGGATAGAACAGCTTCATCAAAAGCAGCAGGCTTGGCGCAACGAGCTTGGCGAGCGGCTCCGCAGCCATCTTCGCAAGACGCTTTGGCAGCATTTCGGCAAACAGAAACACGACGAACGTGGTCGCGAACGTCGCAAGCGTCACCGCCGATACGCCCCAAAGCTTGCTTGCAAGTAGCGTTGCCGTGGAAGCGCACGCAATGTGCATGATGTTGTTGCCGATGAGCAATGTGGTCAGCGCTTGGTCAAAATGGTCGAGAATGTATTGAACGCGCTTTGCGCGCTTGTCTCCGTTTTCGGAAAGGCTCAAAATGCGGATGCGGTTGACGCTCGCCAGCGCCGTTTCGGATCCCGCAAAGTACGCTCCCCCAAAGAGCAGGAACACGATCAGAACGATGTATCCTATGGGACTGCCGTCGTCCATCGACGAAATCACACTCCTAACCTCAAATAACGTTCGTATTCACACGGTATGCCGCCGTCCATCGACGAAAACGCGCGTCGAATCGTCCAAAATCAATCTGTATGACATTATACGGTATGGCGCAGACAAATGCAAGCTGCGGCGGCTCAAAAAAGGGCGACGCGCGGCAACTCGCCGTACATCGCCCGATTTACCGGTTCCCTGTGTGTGTTTACACGCCCATATCCTCGACGTACAGCGAGCGGACGCCCGTATCCTCGGGCTCCTTCGCCTTGCGCTCCGCCGCCTCGCGCGCCTCGAAGAACTTCATGGCGACCTGCGGGAACAACGCGTAGCTGAGCACGTCCTCCTCTTGGCGGATGTGATCCTTGATCTCCTCGCGGTAGACGTCCAGCTCGGGTTTGAGCAGATCGGCAGGGCGGCAGGTGATGACCTCCTCGTCGCCAATCGCCTTTCTGCGCACCTCTTCGTTCACGGGCCCCGGCAGCTTGCCGTACTCGCCGTGCAGAAGCGCCTTGGATTCCTTCGTGAACACCTTATAGCGCTCGCCGTTGAGCACGTTCATGACCGCCTGCGTGCCGACGATCTGGCTGGTCGGCGTAACGAGCGGCGGATAGCCGAAGTCCTCGCGCACACGCGGCACCTCAGCGAGAACCTCATAGTAACGATCCTCGGCGTGCGCCTGTTTGAGCTGCGAAATGAGGTTGGAGAGCATACCGCCCGGAACCTGATACAGCAGCGTGTTTGTATCCACCTTGAAGGACTTGACGGAAATCGTGCCCTCCGCGAGCATACGATCCGCGACGGGGCGGATGATCTTCGCCGCTTCGGACAGCTTGACGAGGTCGAGCCCCGTGTCGCGCTCGGTGCCTTTCAGCGTGGCGACGAGCGGCTCGGTCGCGGGCTGCGACGTGCCGTTCGCCATGGGCGAAAGCGCCGTGTCCACAATGTCAACGCCCGCCTGCGCCGCCATGAGGTATACCATGTCGCCCGTGCCCGTGGTGTTATGCGTATGCAGATGAATCGGCACGTTGACCTCCGCCTTCAAGCGGGAAACGAGCGAATATGCCGCATACGGCAAAAGCAGGTTCGCCATGTCCTTGATGCAGATCGTGTCCGCGCCCATTTGAACGAGCTCCTTGGCTAGCTTTACGAAATAGTCCTCGTCATGCACGGGCGAAATCGTATAGCTGATCGCGGGTTCGCAGATGCCGCCGTACTTCTTCGTGAAGCGAATGGCGGATTCGAGGTTGCGCGGGTCGTTCAGCGCGTCGAAGATGCGGATAACGTCGATGCCGTTCTCGATCGCCTTGCGGCAGAACTGCTCGACCACATCGTCCGCATAATGCTTATAGCCAAGGATGTTCTGCCCGCGGAACAGCATTTGCAGCTTGGTGTTCGGCAGGGCTTTGCGCAGCGTTCTCAAACGCTCCCACGGATCCTCGTTGAGGAAGCGCAGGCAGGAATCAAACGTCGCGCCGCCCCAGACCTCCAGCGACCAATAGCCGAT
>CAZBVC010000054.1:0-9835 GCA_964495255.1 uncultured Oscillospiraceae bacterium | reverse complement strand
CCCAAGCCTTCGTGCAAGCAAGCAAAAGTGTAACCTATGTTTGACGCCCGTACAATAAAAAAACGTAAAATATATATTTTTCGCTTGACAACGTCAAAGAATGATGTTAAATTGAGACCCAATAAAATATATAGTTCGATTTTGAGGAAAGGAGCAAGCGATGACGCAGTTTGACATGACGCAACCCAAGGCGGGTAACCAGCCGAATGCAGCGGCTGTGTTTGCTTGCGCCGCTTCCATCCTGATTACCGTCGCGCTCAACGTTCTTACGTTGGGCGCTCTGCTTATTTTGGCGGTCGCGATTAGCCTTCTGATTGTACGACTGCTTACGCGTATGAAACCGCATGCGGAACGAGCCTAATCTTTTTTTAAGGTAAGGTACGGCGGTTCCAAATGCGGAGCCGCCGTTTCATATATCGGCAAGGGAGACCTGCCGAGAAGAAACACACAAAAATGGGAGGAAATAAAAATGAAGAAACTGTTCTGTATCGTACTCGCCGCCATGATGATGGCAGCATGCTTTGCCGGTTGCAAAGCGAATACCGACGACACCATCAAGGTCGGCATTCTCGGGCCGCATACGGGCGAACTTGCCGTTTACGGTCTTGCCGTCAAGAACGGCGCACAGCTCTACATCGACCAGGTCAACGCCGCGGGCGGCATCAACGGCAAGCAGATCCAGGTCATCGCCTATGACAATAAGGGCGACGACGCGGAAGCGATCAACGCCTTCAACCGCATGGTTGACGAAGGCATCACCGCTTTGATCGGCGACGTAATCACGTCCAACACCATCGCGGTCGTCGGCGAAGCGTACCCGATCAATATGCCGATGGTCACCGCGTCCGCAACGGCGGCTGCCGTAACGGTCGGCGCGGACGGCACGGTGTATTCCAACGTGTTCCGCACTTGCTTCATCGATCCGTTCCAGGGCGAGAAGATGGCGCAGTACGCCGCGGAAAAGCTCTCCGCGAAAACCGCCGCGATCATCGTCCAGACGGGCAACGATTATGCGCAGGGTCTTGCCGACGCGTTTGTCGCCAAAACGGAATCGGTCGGTATGGAGATCGTCAGCCAGGAAGCTTACGCCAAGGGCGATAAGGACTTTAACGCTCAGCTCACCAACATCATGGCAAAGAATCCGGACGTCGTGTTCTGCCCGAACTATTATGAGGACGACGGCATGATCGTCAAGCAGGCGCGCGCAATGGGGCTTACCGCAACGTTTATGGGCGGCGACGGTTGGAACGGCGTTTCCAAGTATGCAACCGCGGAAGAACTGGAAGGCAGCGTTTACTGCTCCGCCTATGCGCCGGGTTCCACGGAAGCCGTAAAGGCGTTTGAAGCGGCATATGTCGAAGCCTACGGCGAGGACACGCTGAACATGTTTGCGGCAACCGCATACGACGCGGCGATGCTGCTCTGCGCGGCGCTGACCAAGGCGGAAGCAAGCGGCGAGAAAGCGGGTTCGGACGCCTATAAGCAGGCGGTTATCGACGCCATCAAGAGCGAGGGCGCTTCCGTCTCCGGCGTAACGAGCGAAGCGGGCTACACCTTCGACGCCAGCAACAACCCCATCAAGGACGCTGTCATCATGGAGCTGGTCGGCGGCGAGGAAGTCTTTAAGGAGATCTTCTGAGTTCGGTCGTTTCATTCGGAAACATGCGAGCGATTGCGCCGTCTCGGGCGGGATCGAACGCAAATGAAATCGAGCTGTGCGGGCGTATTGGGCGCTCGCACGGCTTTGGTTGTGAACGGTAATCGGCAACAAACATCCGAATTGCCGTAAGAAAGGTTTTTGCTATGTCGGTCTTTTCCACCATACTTCGGCAGATCGTGAACGGCTTGCAATCCGGCTCGATCTACGCTCTGGTTGCGCTCGGCTACAGCATGGTGTACGGCATCATTACATTGCTGAATTTTGCGCACGGCGACATCATCATGATCGGCGCCTATGTCGCATGGCTTTGCATGACGCGCCTTGCGACCAATCCCGTAATCGCCATTCTCGCCGCGATACTCGGCTGCGCGCTGCTCGGCGTTACGATTGAAAAGTTTGCCTACAAGCCCTTGCGCGGTTCCCCCCGCATCTCGCTTTTGATTACCGCGATCGGCGTTTCGTTCCTGCTTGAAAACGTCGCGCAAATGATTTTTGGCGCAAGCGCGCAGGCGATTCCGAGCTTTTTCAGCGCACGGTCGCTCGATTTGGGCGCTGTCGAGATTCCCGGCAACGCGCTGGTCACGCTTACGGTATCCGCGCTTTCCATGGTCGGGCTTACCTTCCTTGTTCAGAAAACCAAGATGGGCAAGGCGATGCGCGCGGTCTCCGAGGATACGGACGCCGCGCAGCTCATGGGCATCAACATCAACCGAACCATCTCGTTTACGTTTCTTCTGGGCAGCGCGCTGGCGGGCATCGGCTCCGTTTTGTATTGCGCGGCGTATCCGCAGGCGTCCCCGACGATGGGCTCGATGCTCGGCTTGAAGGCGTTTGTTGCGGCGGTTCTCGGCGGCATCGGCTCCATCCCCGGCGCGATGATCGGCGGCTTCGCCATCGGCCTTGCGGAGGCGCTCGTTTCCGCGATCGGACTGTCCGTTTGGAAGGACGGCGTCGTGTTCGCCATCCTGATCGTCGTGTTGCTTGTCAAGCCTACGGGTTTGCTCGGGCATTCGATGCAGGAAAAGGTGTAAGGGGGTAACGGAATATGGATCAACAGAAAAGAAAGCGCATTTCGACCCCTCTTGCCTATGCGATCAACTTCGCGCTGTTTGCGGTGTTTCTCCTCGTGGGCAACCTGCTCATCAAGAGCGGCACGCTGAGCAATTATTACGCCAAGGTCATCGTGCTGATCGGCGTCAATATCATTCTTGCCGTATCGCTGAACATTGCCACGGGTTATTTGGGTCAGCTCCCGCTCGGACACGCCGGGTTTATGGCGATCGGCGCGTATGCATCCGCGATTTTTATGACGCGATCGGGCGTCGATCCGACGGCGGGATTTCCGATCGGCATCCTGCTCGGCGGGCTCATCGCGGGCATATTCGGCATATTGATCGGCATTCCCGCCCTGCGGCTCAAAGGCGACTATCTTGCCATCATCACGCTTGGCTTCGGCGAGATCATCCGCGTTGTGCTGCTCAATATCGACGGCGTGCTCGGGTTTGATTTTACCTACGGCGCGGCGAGCTTGAAGGGAATCCCAAAGACGACGACCTTCCTAAACACCTTCCTCTGCGTGGGAATCGTATGCTTCTTTATCCATACGCTGATGAAATCCCGACATGGGCGCGCGATTCTCGCCATTCGCGAGAACGAGATCGCGGCGGATGCGTGCGGCGTCAACGTGACGAACTATAAGGTGCTCGCGTTCGCGTTTTCCGCGTTCTTCGCGGGCGTTGCGGGCGCGCTGTATTCGGGCTATCTCGGCATTCTGAATCCGTCCGGCTTCGGCTTTATGAAATCCATCGAGATCCTTGTGATGGTCGTGCTTGGCGGCATGGGCTCGATGATCGGCTCCGTCCTCTCGGCTACGGTGCTGACCGCGATTCCCGAGCTTTTGCGCGCGTTTTCCGAATACCGCATGATCGTATACTCGCTGCTTTTGATCGTCGTGATGATTTTCAAGCCGTCGGGGCTGTTCGGACAATACGACTTTTCGCTGTCCGGGCTGCTGGAAAACCGACTCAACCGCAAGAAGAAAGTAAAAGCGTCCGAACGAAAGGCGGGTGAATAAGCATGGATAACCTCGTACCGCTTCCGAGTCTCGGCATGATCCCCGAGCGCGATCTCGGCACAACCCCCATATTGGATATTCACCATTTGGGAATCGATTTTGGCGGTCTGCACGCCGTTGACGATTTTACGCTCGTTATCGGCAGGACGGAGATCGCGGGCTTAATCGGGCCGAACGGCGCGGGCAAAACGACCGTGTTCAACCTGCTTACGGGCGTGTATACCCCCAATCGCGGCGTCGTGCTGCTTGACGGGGTGGATATTCGCGGCAAAAAAACGCACGAATTGACCCGCATGGGCATCGCGCGCACGTTTCAAAACATTCGCCTGTTCAAGTCGCTTTCCGTAGAGGATAACGTCAAAATCGGGCTGCACAACGCGTTCTCGTACGCCGTGCCGTCGGCAATGTTCCGTTTTCCGTCGTATTGGTCGAGCGAGAGAAAAGCGCATGAAACGGCGCTGGAGCTTTTGTCCATATTCGATATGCAGGACAGCGCGAACGCCGAGGCGGGTTCGCTGCCCTATGGCGCGCAGCGCAGGCTGGAAATCGTCCGCGCGCTTGCGACCAGCCCGAAGCTGCTACTTTTGGATGAGCCTGCCGCGGGCATGAACCCGTCCGAAACGAGCGAGCTCATGGAGAACATCCGGAAGATCCGCAACACGTTCGAAATCGCCATTCTGCTCATTGAGCACGATATGAACCTTGTGATGGGCATCTGCGAGGGCATCGCCGTTTTGAACTATGGGCGGATCATCGCCAAGGGGACGCCCGAACAAATCAAAGCGAACCCCGTGGTGATCGAGGCGTACCTCGGGCGCAGGGAGGAAGCGTAAGAGCATGCTGAACGTATCGAACATCAATGTATATTACGGCAACATCCACGCCGTCAAGGACGTGTCGTTCTCCGTGGAAACGGGCGAAATCGTTACGCTGATCGGCGCGAACGGCGCCGGCAAGTCCACGATTCTCAAAACGATTTCGGGCTTATTGCGCGCCAAAACAGGCGATATCACGTTTGAAGGGCGCAGCATCAAGAGCACGCCGCCGCATAAGATCGTAAGCGGCGGCATCGCGCATGTGCCGGAGGGCAGACGCGTGTTTTTGAAAATGAGCGTGGAGGAGAATCTCGAAATGGGCGCGTTCACCGCGCCGCGCGCGGGCGTCGAGGCGTCGCTTTCGCATGTATACGACTGTTTCCCCCGCTTAAAGGAGCGCAGAAAGCAGGAGGCGGGCACGCTCTCCGGCGGCGAGCAGCAGATGCTTGCCATGGGGCGAGCGCTCATGTCCCGACCCAAGCTGATGATGCTGGACGAACCGTCAATGGGGCTTGCCCCGATTCTCGTCGAGCAGATATTCGACATCATTCGCGAGCTGAACGAATCGGGCGTAACGATTCTGCTCGTCGAGCAAAACGCGTTGATGGCGCTTTCCGTCGCAAGCCGCGGCTATGTGCTGGAAACGGGCAAGATCGTTTTGCACGCGCCGTCGGACGAGCTTTTGCATAACGAGGCCGTCAAAAAAGCGTATTTGGGCGGATAATCGAACGCGGTTTCGCGCAAAAAGAGACACAATCACATAAAAAGGGGCTCCGCTTTGTCACGGAACCCTTTTGCGTTTGGTATTTTACGTTACTTTTTCACGTTTGACATGACCTTCTTTTGAAATCAGACCTCATTTTTGCGCATATGGAAAGCGTTCTCCCATCAGAAGGACAGCACCAGCGCCATGAGAATCTCCGTGACCTTCTCGAGCGTCTCGGTCGAGATAAACTCGTATCGCCCGTGAAAATTGTATCCGCCCGTGCAGAGGTTCGGACAGGGCAGCCCGTCATAGGAGAGCCTTGCGCCGTCCGTTCCGCCGCGAATCGGCGAGACAAGCGGCTCCACGCCGACCGAACGCATGGCCCGCTTCGCCGCTTCGACAAGCTCGTCGTCGATGAGCTCGCGCATATTATAGTAGGTGTCCGCGAGCTTCAACGCGACCGTGCCCGCGCCGTATTTGACGTTGAGATAATCGACCGCGCTTTGCATGAGCGCTTTCTTCTCGGCAAAAAGGGTTTTGTCGTGATCGCGCACGATATAGAGCATCTCGGCATGATCGACGTGCCCCGTCATGCGTTCCAAATGGAAAAAGCCCTCGTAGCCGCGTGTCGCCGCGGGGTTCATAAACTTTGGCAGCATCTCATGCAGCTCCATGCAAACGAGCGTCGCGTTGACCATTTTCCCATGCGCATGCCCCGGATGAATGCTCATGCCGCGCACGGTGATCTCCGCATCCGCCGCGTTGAAGTTTTCAAAGTTGATGTCGCCCGGCGCGCCGCCGTCCACCGTGTAGGCAAAGTCTGCGCCAAACGCTTTCACGTCGAACCGATCCGTACCGTGCCCGACCTCCTCGTCCGGCGTAAACGCGATGCGAATTTCGCAATGCGGGGGCGCGTCGGGCGAAAGCAGCTCTTCGCAAAGGGCCATGATCTCCGCAACGCCCGCCTTATCATCCGCGCCAAGCAGCGTTTGCCCGTTTGTGCAAATGATCTCCTCGCCGATGTGGTTCCTCAGCGCGGGATATGCTTTGGGTGAAAGGACGTATCCCTCCCCCATGACGATATCGCCGCCGTCATAATTCGGGGTCAGCACGGGCACGACGTTCGCGCCGCTGACCGCGTCGGACGTATCCATATGCGCCAAAAGTCCCACGACGGGCTTCTTTTTCCCGTTTGTGGCGGGAATACGCGCCGTTACGCAGCAGAATTCGTCCAGAAGCACGTCTCTCGCGCCCAGGGCGATCAACTCGGCTTGCAGCATGCGCGCAAGGTCGAACTGTTTCTTTGTGCTCGGTATCGCGGATACGTCGTCCTCGGACTGCGTATCGACCTTTACATAGCGCAGAAATCGTTCCTTTACCGTTGACATTTCGTTTGCTCTCCGTTTGCTTTATTTTGATTCAGCATATCATTCTTTGGGCAAACGGGCAACCGCGCGCGGAAAAGAAATGCACGTTTTCACCTATTTTTCGTTTGCGTCGATTCGCCGTTTCCCCGCCTCGATATCTGCCTGCGTCTTTTTCCTTTGCGTGAGCAGATTCGTTGCATACGGCTGTGCGTCGCGCTCGGTCTGTACGTCTTTTTCGTTGTCCGCCATTTGTTTTCGCCTCGCTTTCCGTTTGAGTTTGGATCGTTCTTTTATAGTTTGCCCGTTTTGCCGTGAACGCAACAGAAAAGACGCTCCGTTTTGGCGGAGCGCCCTTTTTGTCGGTTTAACTTGTTTTCCGATTTTTATGCCGTGCGCCGCACGGTTTCAAAAGGGGAACGAGTTAGCGGTTCTTGTGGTTCTGGAAGCAAGCGCTGCAATAGATGGGACGATCGTTTCTCGGCTGGAACGGGATCTTGGTGGGCGCGCCGCACTCTGCACAAACTGCATCGTACATTTCACGCTCGGAATTGTGAGCCTGCTTGCGGCCCGCGCGGCAATCCTTGCAGCGAACGGGTTCATTCTGGAAACCCTTCTCCGCGTAAAATTCCTGCTCGCCTGCCGTGAAGGTAAACTCCCTACCACAATCCTTGCATACCAGTGTCTTGTCTTCGAACATGTGCCTTTTCCCCTTTTCGGTTTGAGATATTTTTTTTGATACCCGCGTGTCGGCTGACCTGGTTTTTGCCCCCACACTCGCCAACGGGAGGTTTTGCTACCCGGCTTGACGCCTCTCACTACCGCCCCTCTCGCGGCTTTCGCCGCGGTTGGACTTACCACTAGACCGCACCATGCTCACGGACGTTTTGTCCGCTTATGTGGATCGTTTCGCCTGCGACTGGCATCGACTTTCAACCACAGACCCGAAACTTGGATACCATTTGCATTATAGAACACTTTATACAGAAAAAGCAATCCCTTTATTTTGGAGAATTTGCAAATTTTTCTGTAAATATGCGGGTTTCGACAAAAAAAACGTCACGCGTGCGATGAATATGCTTCCTCATATTGCGCGCGCGGCCCGCCGACATACTTCGGGCGCGTCTTTGCAAGCACGAGCGTCGCTTCGCCGAGAGAACGCAGATCCGTGTGAATCGGCACGACGACGGGATGCAGATGCATGCCGATGAGCGTTCCGCCGATGTCCATGCCGAGCGACGCGCGCGCGCGCAAATCCTCGACCATGACCGCGTCCGCAATGCGCCCGTAAGCCTCCGTACAGAACGCGCCTCCTGCGTGCAGCCACGGCTTGACCCAAACCTGCTGCAAATCAAATTTTTCCATACAGGCTCGGCTCGTGCAGACCGCGCGGTTGATATGCTCGCAGCCCTGCACGCCGAGGTACAGACCTGCGGCGAGAATCGATTCCAGCACGCCGTCCATGACCGCCTTTGCGGCGTCCTCGCTGGAAGCGGAGCCGATGCGCTTGCCGACGATCTCGCTCGTCGAGCAGCCGATGACCAAAAGATCGCCCACGCGCGGCATGGCGGAGGAAATCAAGATATCGGCCGCTTCACGCGCCTGTTTGGTAAGTTCCGAGTAGTTCATTTGATTCTTCCCCTTTGTTCTTGCGTATTCCGAATGCCATTATACCACAATCGCGTCAATGCGGCGCGCATATCGCAAATGTGCTATACTCATCTTATGGAAATTCGTTCGAATTGGGTTTTGCCGTTGATAAGCTGGTATCAGGAAAACAAACGCCCGCTGCCATGGCGCGAAACAAGCGACCCTTACGCGATTTGGATCAGCGAAATCATGCTGCAACAAACGCGCGTGGCCGCCGTGATTCCCTACTATACGCGTTTTCTTTCCGAGCTGCCGAACGCGTTTGCGCTTGCAAGCGTGGACGACGACCGCTTGAAAAAGCTCTGGGAGGGGCTTGGGTATTACAGCCGCGCGCGCTGTCTCAAACGCGCCGCAGAAATCGTTGTAAACAAGTATGGCGGAAACCTGCCGAACACCTACGACGCGCTGCTGTCCCTGCCCGGAATCGGCGCGTATACGGCGGGCGCGATCGCTTCCATCGCCTTTTCGATCCCCGTTCCCGCCGTGGACGGAAATGTGCTGCGCGTGTATGCCCGCCTGTATGCCGACGCGCGCGATATGCGCGATCCGCGCGCCAAGTCGGACGTTCGCACGTTCCTTTTGCCGCTTGTTCCCCTCAAAGCGCCGGGCGCGTTCAACGCCGCGCTGATGGAGCTTGGCGCATGCGTGTGCTTACCCAACGGCGCGCCGAAATGCGGCTCCTGCCCCGTTTCCGCCTTCTGTAAAGCGCTTACGGAGGGCAGAGAAACCGAGCTTCCCGTTAAAAAGGCAAAGCGTCCGCGCAAGACCGAGGAGAAAACCGTATTTGCGCTCTCGCATAACGGGCGATTCCTCGGCTTTCGCCGCCCCGAAACGGGTCTTCTTGCGGGGCTGTGGCAGCTCCCCGATACGGTCGGAACGCTTTCCGACGCGGCTTGCGCGAATATGCTCGGCGCATGGGGGCTTCGCCCTGTCGGCGAACTGCGCTTTTTCAACCGCGCACACATCTTTACGCACATCGAATGGCATATGCGCGTTTGCGCGGCGGAGGTTTCCTTTGAAGCTCTGCCAAACGATTGGATTCTTTTGGGCGAGGAGCACGCGCTTCCGACCGCATACCGCGTCTGTCTGCCAAAATAAAGGAAAGAGGGGCGGAGATCATCCGCCCGCTCAATCGCGTGTCGCCAAGTTCGGTTTCCTTTGTTTCTTTTCTTCCCGAGAATCAGAAAACGTCCTAATTCTTTATCTGCCGCTCGGCGCCGAGTTCGGTTTCTTTTGTTTCTTTTCTTCCCAAAGAAAAGAAAACGTCCCTTACCCCTTCTTGCCGAACAAATCGGTAAAGAACTTGCCGACGGAGGCAAAGAAGCTCTTGACGCTTTCCGCGACCTTTGTCACGGTCTCCCCTGCCTTGTTGACGGTCTGCGCGGTTTTTGCAAGCGAGGTCAAACGCTCCTGCAACGCGCCCGCGTCCAAGCCCTCCAAATTGCGCACGAGCGAAAGCAACTTTTCGAGCTGTTCGGTCGTCAGCGCGACGTTGTATGTGTCCGCGAGCGAGCGAATCTCCTTGCGCACCTCGTCGTCCGACATTGTCTGTGTTTGGTCGAGCAT
>CAZBVC010000053.1:0-10414 GCA_964495255.1 uncultured Oscillospiraceae bacterium | reverse complement strand
ATCAAGGAGCCGCGCGCGGAGCTTTCCATGTACGCGCCGCGCATCATCACGTTCTCGATCAACCCCGACAAGATCCGCGACGTCATCGGCAGCGGCGGCAAGACGATCAACAAGATCATCGCCGACACGGGCGTCAAGATCGACATCGAGGACGACGGCACCGTGTTCATCGCCTCGCCCGACGCGGCGGCGGCGAACGAAGCCAAGCGCATCATCGACGGCATCGTCAAGGATATCGAGGTCGGCGGCGTATACCTGGGCACCGTGGTCGGCATCAAGGACTTTGGCGCGTTCGTCAACCTGAAACCCGGAACCGATGGGCTTCTGCATATTTCGCGCATCGCCAACAAGCGCATCGACAAGGTCGAGGACGTGTTGAGCATGGGCGAGCAGGTGCTGGTTCGCGTCATCGACGTGGATCCCAAAACGGGCAAGATCAGCCTGACCCGCAAGGATCTGCTGCCGCCCGATCAGGAATAATCGGTCAAAAGCATCCTAGGGGGGCGTAACCCGCGTCGTGCCGCGTGTCGGCAGAATGCGGGCAGGCGCCCCTTTTGCTCGCAAATAGACGATTCGCTCATAATTCTCCCCGTTTTTACATAACATGGTAAGCAGAGGAAAAATGCGGGGAGGCGGCGCATGAACAGAGAGCGAACGCGGGAAAGGCTCATATCTGCGGGCAACGTTTGGATCCTGCTTGTGATCGCGCTTTTGTACGTCGTTACGGGCACGCGCGCGGGCGACGACGCGATTGCGGCGTTTTCGCGCGGGACGATCTATCGCGGCAGGGCGGACGACGCGGTCGCGCTCATGTGCGCGGTGACGTGGGACGCTTCCGCTTTGGCGGACATACTGGACACGCTCGAACAAAACGACGTGAAGATCACGTTCTTTGTCAGCGGCAAGTGGGCGAACGCACACGCCAAAACGCTGATGCAGATGGCGGAGGCGGGGCATGAGATCGGCGCGTGCGGCTATGAGCCGACGCTTGACGGCGACGTTTCGCTCATCGAGAAGGACGTCGCGGCCTCCGTCGGCGTGATCGAGCGCATTACGGGCAAGCCCGTTCGCTATTATTACGCGGGGCTGCGCGAACCAAGCGTATCCGCGCGGGCGGCAAAATCGCAGGGACTCGTCTGCGTGAACCCGTCCTTCGACCTGCTTTCCGCGGGGCGAACGGCGGACGAACTGGTTTCCATGGCGGAGGAGAAGGCGTTCGGCGGAAGCATATTCCTCATGCAGCCGACCCAAGCGGCGCAAGATGCACTGCAAACGCTGTTGCAGCGGCTATGGGAAAACGGATATGACACGGTAAGCGTCGGAACGATACAAAAGGAAAGCGGGTAACGCGAACATGATCAAACAAAAAACGCTGGATAACGGCATTCGCCTGATTTACGAGCCGATGGAGCATATGCGCTCCGTCGCGCTTGGCGTATGGGTCGATACGGGCTCGGTGCGCGAAACGGACGAAACCGCCGGCGCGTCGCACTTTATCGAGCATATGAACTTTAAGGGAACCGAGCGCCGCAGCGCGGAGGATATCGCGATCGAGATGGACGCGGTGGGCGGCAACCTCAACGCGTTTACGAGCAAGGAATGCACCTGCTTTTACGCAAAAACGCTGGACGAGCACTTGCCGCTTTCCGCGGACATGCTCTCCGACATCGTGTTTCATTCGACGTTTGACGCGGGCGAATTGGAAAAGGAACGCGGCGTGGTGCTCGAGGAGATCGCCATGACGGAGGACAGCCCCGAGGATCTTTGCGCCGAGGAGTCCACAATGCTGTTTTTCGGCGACGAATCGCTTGCAAGCCCGATTTTGGGCACGCGCGAGAGTATGCGCGCGTTTACGCGGGAATCGCTTACAGGTTATCGCGACGCGCACTATCTGCCGAACAACGTGGTCGTTTCCTGCGCGGGGAATTTCGACGAGGAGACGCTTGTCGCGCTCGTTGCGGAGAAGTTCGCCGTGCCGAAGCGGGACGGCGCGGCAAAGCCGCTCGTTGAGCGCTATCCCGGCGGAAAGCGCATCAAGCTGATCGACAAGGACTTCGAGCAGATCAATATCTCTCTTACGTTCCCCGGCTTTGCGCGCGATGCGGAGGGTCAGTTTCCGCTTGCGGTGCTGTCCAACATCATCGGCGGCAGCATGAGCTCGCGGCTGTTTCAAACGATTCGCGAGAAGCTCGGGCTCGCGTATTCGGTTTATTCCTATCCCGCCTCCTACGCCGACACGGGCACGTTCTGCCTGTATGCAGGCACGAGCAAAGCGCAGGCGGCCGAGGTGTTCAAGCGTATGCTGGACGAGCTGAATCAGGTTTTGCGGCACGGCGTGACGCAGGAGGAGCTTGTGCGTTGCAGGGAGCAGCTCAAGGGCAGCTATCTGCTCGGCATGGAGTCCGCGAGCGCGCAGATGAACGCGCTTGGCAAGACGCTCCTGTTACAAAAACGTGAATATGACGAAGAGGAGACCATTCGGCGCATCGAATGTGTTACAATGGAAGATATCGAGCGCATACTGCCGATCTGTCTGGATTCGGAAAACGCGAGCGCCGCGCTCGTCGGCAGGGTCAACGACCAAAGAGCCGCGCTGGAACAGACGTTTTACGCGCGCGCATGAACGGGGGAAAAGCGGATATGGAAACGCGGGATCAACTTGACAAGCTGGATGTTATATTCGCCATGCAGAAGTCGCTTGACGACGATATCGCCACGCGAAGGGGGCTGGCGTTTTCACGCGAGGAGTGGCTGCAAAAGGGCGTGCTCGCCATGCTCTCCGAGCTTTCCGAGGTGTTGGACGAGGTCAACTTCAAATGGTGGAAAAATCCGGCGCCCGTAAACGACGACGCGCTCAAGGGCGAGATGATCGACGTGTTGCACTTTTTTATCAGCATGTGCATTCGCAGCGGCATGAGCGCGGACGAGCTGTTCGAGCGGTACCGCGAGAAAAACAAGGAGAATTTCGACCGTCAGTACGGGCGGTCGGTCAAACAGGGCTACGAGGTGAAAAAAGAGGATGGCTAAGGCGAAGGTACGCATCAAGGGACGCTTTTTCCTTCTGCTGTTCCTGCTGGGCGGGCTCATCATCGGCTGTGTAGCGATTGCAAACGCGGTCAAAAAGAACGGTCAGATCCAGTTCGGAAGCATCGGCGCAACGCTTGAGGTTTCCGCGGTGGTCGTGCGCGACGAAACGATCACGATGATCGAGCCGTATGAAAAGATCGTCTACAACGTTGCCGAGGGCGAAAACGTCTCCACCGATCAGGTCATCGCGCAGGTATATAAGCGCGGCTATCAGGATGAAACGATGGTTTCGCTTTTGAACCTGCAAAAGCAGATTTTCAATTACCAAATGCAGCTTTTGGGCACGCAGGAGCTGCCCGGCCTTGCCGAGATCAACGCGCAGATTGCGGACTCGGAGGCGCTGATCCGCGCGATTGCGCGCGGCGAGAGCAGCGAGGATATGCTTTCCCTCGAACTGTCGCTCAAAGCGCTGCAATCCCAGCGCATCGACCTGCTGCGCGCGGGACTGATCGCGGACGCAACGCTTACAAACCTGTATGCCGAGCTGGACGCCCAGCAGCAAACGCAGGAGAATTGGAAGCGGGACGTCGTCAACACGTCGGGCGTCGGCACGATCAGCTTTTACTTCGACGGCTACGAGCAGGCGCTTTGTGTCAACAAGCTCTCAACGATCAACTCCGCCTTGGTCAACACGGTTGTCAAGGGCGGCAACACGGCGAGCACGACGTCGTCAACGAGCGAATCGCCGCTGTATCGCGTCATCAACGGTTCGCATTGGTTCCTCGTGTTCGTGACCAAGGCGACCGAACCCATGCGCCTCGTCGCGGGGGAGGAATACAGCGTCGTATTCAACGAGTATTCCGAGGATCTGTATTCCGCCGTGGCGCGCGAAAGCGTCGTTTCCGAAAACGCGGTCGTCAACGTTTTGGAATTCCAAACGGACATCGGCAAGATGGTCGGCGTGCGCACGGTTTCCGCGACGATATCGAAATCCGCACAGGGTATGATCGTGCCCGTCAAGGCGATCGTGCTCATCGACGGCGTGCCGGGCATCAACATCGAATATGGGGACGCCATGCTGCGCGTCGAGGTCGATATTCTGGCTAAGGACGAGAAAAAGGCGGTCATCCGTGCGCGGAACGCCTCGGACACGCTCGTTGCGGGCATGAAGTTCCAGAAACCGTAACAAGCGCGGCAAACGCTTGGCAAATTGGGGGCGCGCGAAACGGCAAGCGCGGGATAAAAAGCATGACAAGTATTTCGGAGAATATCTCTTTTGTGCAGGAACGCATGGAAAGCGCCTGTTTGCATGCGGGACGCAAGATAGACGACGTGCGCCTTGTCGCGGTATCCAAATATATGCCGACCGAGCGAATCGCGGAGGCGGTCGCCTGCGGCTTACGCATATTTGGGGAAAATCACGCGCAGGAGCTGTGCCAAAAGCAAACTTTTTTTGAACAGAACGGCTGCACTGTGCATTTCATTGGACAACTGCAATCGAATAAGATAAAATATGTTTGCGGTATAGCGTCTCTCATCGAATCGGTCGATCGCGAGAGCTTGGCAGAGGCGCTGGAACGCCGGGCGGAAACGCTCGATATCGTGCAGGACTTGCTCATTCAGATCAACATCGGGCGCGAAGCGCAAAAAGGTGGGATCAACGGTGAGGATTTGGATTCGTTTACCGCTTTGATCGCTGAGAATCCGCATCTGCGTCTGCGCGGACTCATGTGTGTGCCCCCTGCCGTGCAAGCGGAGGAGGCGCGCGTCTATTTTCGCAATATGCGCGTGCTGTTTGAGCGCCTGCGCTCGAACGGCGGTTTTCGCGCCGTCGATACGCTCTCCATGGGGATGAGCCATGATTTTGAGACGGCGATCGAAGAAGGGGCGACGGAGGTTCGCGTGGGAACGGCGATCTTCGGCGCGCGCGGAAAACTTTAAACGCCTGCCCGCGGCTTTCGCGGGCGTGCGCATCGTTCGGAGGATAACGCATGGCAAGCCTTTACACCAAGTTTCTCGACTTTATCGGCATCGAGGAAGACCCCGACGACGGAGCGGACGAGGAAGAATATTATCGCGACGAACCTGACGAGCGGGCTGCGAACGTGGTCAATTTCGGCGGCAGAGAGAGCGGGCGCCCGCAGCAGCGCGCAAGCAGCGGCGGCGATCGGAACAGACGCGGCGCAGATCGTGGGCAGAGCGCGCAGACGGGCTCTAATTTGCCGATTTCGGGCGGCATGAAGATGATCGTGTACCATCCCGTCAGCTATGAGGATACGCAGAGCATCATCGACAACCTGAAAAACCGCAAGCCCGTCATCGTCAATATGGAGGAGCTGGAAATCGACTGTGCGCAGCGCATTCTGGATTTTCTGTCCGGCGCGGTCTATGCGCTGAACGGCAAGATGTGCAAGATCTCGCGCGGGATATTCGTCGTTGCGCCGAACAACTATGACGTGGTCGGCAACGGCGAGGACGATTACGACGATTTGGTGTAAGCGCACCGCGACATATTGGCAAATCATCTTTGGCACATCAAGCACCTTGGTGTGCCGCTTTTGTAAGGAGGCTTTCGCTTGCGGACGGACGAAATCATCAACCGTGTATTCACCCGCTCGTTTATGGGCTATGACGTCGAGGAGGTCGATCGCTTCCTCGACGAGATTATCGCCTGCTTTGACCGATACGAGGCGGAGAAGAAAGAGATGCTGACCGCTTTGGAATATTTGCTCGGCAAGCTCGAACGGGGCGAACCTCTGCCCATTGCGGAGACGAAGCGCGCGCTTGCGGCGGCAAACCGCGCCGCAGGGTTGCGCGAAACGCCGAGCCGCCCCGCATCGGAGGAAGCCGAAGGCATCGCGCCAAAACCGACCGAAGCCGGTAAAACAGGCGAGTCTGCGCCAAAAACCGCGCGCGCCATCCCAAAGGCGGGCGTCAAGTCGAGCGGGAACGGAGCGGCAAAGCCCATAAAGCGCGCCGATGCCTCGCGGGTCAAGCGCGTCGGCGGAACAAGAGAGGAACCGGCCGAGCCCGTTGCGGTTGAATTGGAATCGGGCGAAGCGGCGCCGACGGACGACTGGCTGGACGAGATGATGGACGAGATGAACCTCGCGGCAAAGGCGCGCGAGCTCGGCGTCGAGTCGACGAACGAGGAAGCCGCGCGGCATGCGTCCGCATCGGAAGCCGAGCCGGAACCGCAGAACGAGACGAACCGACCCGCGCAGGATTCCGACGCATGAACAAGCCGACTTTTCCGCCCGTCTCCCGCGCGGAGCTGAACGCGCGCGGCATTGACGAACCCGATTTTATCTTCATAACGGGCGACGCGTATATCGATCACCCGAGCTTCGGGGCGGCGATTATTACGCGCGTGCTCGAACGGCACGGGTACAGCGTCGCGCTCATCATACAGCCCGACTGGCACGACGCAAGCGCGTTTATGGCGCTCGGAAAACCGCGGCTGGCGTTTCTCGTTTCTTCGGGCAATTTGGATTCCATGGTCAATCATTACAGCGTCAACAAGGCGCGCCGCAAGACGGACAGCTATACGTCAAACGGCGAAGCGGGCAAGCGGCCCGACCGCGCGGATATCGTGTACGGAAACCGCTGCAAGCAGGCGTTTCCGCATGTACCCGTGATACTGGGCGGCATCGAAGCGAGTTTGAGGCGCTTTGCGCATTACGATTATTGGGACGACCGCGTGCGGCACTCCATACTATACGACGCGTGTGCGGATCTGCTCATATACGGCATGGGCGAGCGGGCGATTGCCGAGATTGCGGACGCCCTGAACGCGGGGAACCCCGTGCACGCGCTTACGGAGATTCGCGGCACCTGCGTGCGCGTTTCCGCGCGCGAGGACGCGGCGGACGCGATCCTGTTGCCAAGCTATACGGATGTTTTTTCGGATAAGAAACGGTATTGCGAAGCGTTCGCGATCGAGACGCGCGAGCAGGATTTCGTGCGCGGTAAGCGCCTGCTGCAACCGCATGAGAAGGGGTTTCTTTTGTGCAACCCGCCCGCCGCGCCGCTTTCGCGGGACGAGCTGGACGAGGTATACGCGCTGCCGTTTACGCGTAAGCCGCATCCCGCTACGCAAGGCGAGGTGCCGGCGCTCGAGGAGGTTTCGTTTTCCATCGCGTCGTCGCGCGGCTGCTTCGGAAGCTGTAACTTTTGCGCGCTGACGTTTCATCAGGGGCGCGTGGTCACGTCCCGCTCGCAGGAATCCATATTGCGCGAAGCGCGCGCGCTGACAAAATCGCCCGCGTTCAAGGGCTATATTCATGACGTGGGCGGCCCAACGGCAAACTTTCGCGCGCCCGCGTGTAAAAAGCAGATGCAAAGCGGCGCATGCCGAAACAAGCGCTGCATCGGCTTTTCGCCCTGCAAAAACCTTGAGGTTTCGCATGAGGACTATACGAGCCTGCTGAAAAAGCTGCGCGAGCTGGACGGCGTCAAGAAGGTGTTCGTACGCAGCGGCGTCCGCTTCGACTACCTGCTCATGGACAGGGACGACAGCTTCCTCTATGAACTCGTGGCGCATCATATCAGCGGACAGCTCAAAGTCGCGCCCGAGCACGTTTCCGACCGTGTGCTGCAATATATGAACAAGCCGCCGCACGCGGTATACGAGCGGTTTCGGCAGAAGTTCGACGCGGTCAACAAAAAGCTGGGCTTACAGCAATACCTCGTGCCGTATTTAATCAGCTCGCACCCGGGAAGCACGCTAAACGACGCGATCGAGCTGGCGCAATACTTAAAAAAAGCCAATCACCGCCCCGAGCAGGTGCAGGATTTCTACCCGACGCCGGGCACGGTTTCGACCTGTATGTTCTATACGGGCATGGATCCCTTTACGGGCGAGACGGTCTATATTCCGCGCTCGCGCGAGGAGAAGGAGATGCAGCGCGCGCTGATGCAATGCCACATCCGCGCGAATTGGCCGCTTGTGCGGCGGGCGCTCGTCAAGGCGGACAGGGTGGATCTGATCGGTTCGGAAAAGGGCTGCCTCGTGCCGGACGGCCCGACGGAAACGCGGCGCGCGTCGCAGAAAAGCGCGCAAAAGAGCCGACCGCATACGGCAAAACGCAGACGGGAGAAACGTTGACCGCTTCCGCGGCGTAAAGGGCTTTACGCGAGCGGGCGGGAAGCAAGCCCAAAGCAACCGTGACGCGCGCGGCGAAGAAGATCGGTCGTTTTGCGCGCGAAGGAGACGGAAACGTCATTGTGACCCGAATCCGTCGCAATTCCCGAAAAATTGCGGGGTTTCAAGCGCTTTTCGGTTGACAAACGATAGCCAAACCGCTAAAATAGTCAAGGTCGCACGGTCGTATGACCATAGCTGCGTTCGGATACGGAGGGAACCGTGAAGCTGCATGTTGCCGAGGGCGTCAAGCGCGTCGGAGAAACGTTTCCGTTTGAGCTGACGCTGCGCTTGGAGCCGCAGTCGTTTGGCGGGCAAACGCTTGTTTTTGCGGAGCCGGCGCGTATTTTAGGCGAGTATGTGTTTGACGGGAAAGCGTTTATGCTGACGGCTGAGGTGCAGGTTGCGCTTGCGTGCGAATGCGCGCGCTGTCTCAAGCCCATGACTGAGCGGATCTCGTTTTCCATGGAGGAGCGCTTTGCGCGGGAGGCTGCGTCCGACGAGGACGAGAGCTATCCCTATCAGGGCGACACGCTCGATTTGGAGAAGCCCTTCATGGACAATCTCTATCTGAACCTGCCGCTTGTGAGCGTTTGCAGGGCGGATTGCGCGGGGCTGTGTCCCGTATGCGGCGCGGATCGAAACACGACCGAATGCGGCTGTATGCGGAGCGACTCGTAACGGCGCGTAACGAACGATTTACGAAATTATGTGCATCGAAAAATAGGAGGAAACAATCATGGCGGTACCCAAGAGAAAAACATCCAAAGCACGGCGCGATTCGCGCAGGGCGGGAAACAACAATCTGACCGCGCCCACGCTGGTGGAATGCCCCCAGTGCCACGCGCTCAAACAGACGCACACGGTCTGCAAGGCGTGCGGATTCTATGACGGCGAAAAAGTTGTGGACATGGAGAAAAAGGACAGCAAGAACGCCTGACCCCCTCCGTGAAGCAAGTGCGCGAAAGACTTTCCTTCGCAGGCGCGAGCGAAAGTCTTTTTTGCGTTGCGCATCGTCCGCAAACCGTTTTTACGGCGCAGCGTTTGCCGAACGGCTTGATTTTTGAGCCGAGCGCAGGGTATACTGAGAACACGGTTCCAAGCAAATGAGGGAGCGAGGTAATAAAATGAACATCGCCATTGACGCAATGGGCGGAGACAACGCGCCGCGAGCGGTCGCGGAGGGCGTTTCGCTGGTGATCGGCGCCTTGCCGAAGGACGCGCGGATCACGCTTTACGGGGACAAGGAAAGCGTATCGGACGCGCTGACGTCGCTCGGCGTGCGCGACGAGCGCATTCAGGTCGTGCATACGAGCCAGGTCGTCGAGATGGACGAAAGCCCGACGCTCGCCATACGCAAAAAGAAGGATTCCTCGCTTGTGCGCGCCATTACGGCGGTTGCGGACGGCGAGGCGGACTGTGTGCTTTCCGCGGGAAGCACGGGCGCGCTTTTGACGGGCGCGACGCTCATCATACGCCGTCAACCGGGCGTCAAACGTCCCGCGCTGGCAACGATTCTGCCGACGCTAAACGGCTCCGTGCTGCTGCTCGACTGCGGCGCAAACACGGATTGTAAGAGCGAATACCTCGAACAGTTTGCGATTATGGGCGCGGCGTATTATAAGCGCGTGATCGGCGCGGAGAACCCGCGCGTGGGCTTGTTGAGCAACGGCGCGGAGGAGGAGAAGGGCAACGAGCTGACCAAGGCGGCGCATGCGCTGTTGAAGCAGGCGCCCGTGAACTTTGTCGGCAACTGCGAAGCGCGTGACGTGCTCGGCGGCGGGTTCGACGTTGTGGTCTGCGACGGGTTCGACGGAAACGTTCTGCTCAAAGGCACGGAGGGCGCGGCGTCGCTGATGATGGGGCTGCTCAAATCGGGGCTGACCGCGTCGTTTACGGCAAAGCTAGGCGCGCTGCTCTGCAAGCCCGCTCTGCGCGCGCTGAAACATAAGCTGGACTATACCGAGATCGGCGGCGCGCCGCTGCTCGGCGTTTCGGGCGGAGTCATCAAGGCGCACGGCAGCTCAAACGGAAAGGCGTTCCGTTCGGCGATTATGCAGGCGGTCAGGCTCGTTTCGTCCGGTCTTGTGGAATGCGTCGGCGCGGATATCGCCGCGCTGGCGGGTGCGGAATCATCGGCGCGTGCGGCGGAAAAAGCCGAAACCGATTGACAGAACGCGAAACGTCATATAGAATATGCACGAGATGACGAAATACGCTTTTATCGGACATGAAGGAGATTTT
>CAZBVC010000052.1:0-12224 GCA_964495255.1 uncultured Oscillospiraceae bacterium | reverse complement strand
ATAAAACCTCCGGGGGTTTCGACCCCCGAATCCCCCAAGGACTTCTTTGACAGACAGAGAACCCCGCTTTTCGGCGAGGTTCTTTCGTATTTTGTCCGTGATTTGATTTATAGCTTTTTAAGCAAGCCCGTCTCTGCGTTGAACTCGTTGATCAGCGCGTCGATGTCCGCCGCCTGCGCATGCATGTCCGTCCAGTAATGGCGGTCGTACCACTGCTTGTTGATCTCCTCGTAGGTCTTGCCCTGCTGCTCGACCCAGGTGTAGTATTTGAGGTTGTGGATGCGCTTGCGGGTCGCGTAGGTGAGCTCCTCCATCGCGTCCGTGCGCACGCCGTGGAGATGCTCCGCGTAATCCGCCGCCGCCATCGCCTCGGTGTAGGGGCCGTCCGCCTCCTCGAGCTCCTTGATGCGGCTGCCGTACATAACTGCGGAGTCCGCACCGACCGTCGCGACCACGTCATGCTCGTCCAGCTCGTAATACTTGGCGAACTTGATGCAGCAAAGCAGGTTCGCGATGCCCGAAATGCCGAGCAGCGAGAGCTTTTCGACAAAGTCTGCGGGCACGCCGACCACGTCGACCAAATACTTCTTGCCGACGGGATCGTTGAACAGCCGCAGCAAGCGCTGGCTGTCCTCGTCGTCGATGTCGATGACCATGTCGGTGTTGCGCACGTTGTGAATCCACGGCACATGCTTGTCGCCGATGCCCTCGATGCGGTGTCCGCCAAAGCCGTTCTCCAAAAGCGTCGGGCATTGAAGCGCCTCGCCGACGGCCAGCTTGGCGTTGGGGTAAATCTCTTTCAGATAGTCGCCCGCGCTCATCGTGCCCGCGCTGCCCGAGGTGAAGCACGCGCCCGCAAACCGATCGTCCTCGCCGCAAATGGATTCAAACGCGTCCGCAATCGCCTTGCCCGTAACCTGATAATGCCATACGCAGTTGCCCATCTCCTCGAACTGGTTGAAGATCATAACGTCCTCGCGCGTTTCGCGAAGCTCCCACGTTTTGTCGAAGATTTCCTTCACGTTGGATTCGCAGCCCGGCGTTGCGATGATCTCGCCCGCGACGCTTTTGAGCCATTCGAAACGCTCGCGGCTCATTTCCGCGGGCAGGATGGCGATGGAGTCGCACGCAAGCAGCGCGGAATTATACGCGCCGCCGCGGCAATAGTTGCCCGTAGACGGCCAAACGGCCTTATGGAACGTCGGGTCGAACTGACCCGTAACCAAACGCGGAACGAGGCAGCCGAACGATGCGCCGACCTTGTGGCAGCCCGTCGGGAACCATTTGCCCGTTAAAAGGATGATACGCGCCTTGACGCCCGTCAGCACGGACGGAATCTCGATAAAGTTTACGTCGCCGTATACGCCGCCGAAGTCCTTCGGCTCGTTGCGCCAGCTGATGCGGAACAGGTTGAGCGGGTTCACGTCCCAAAGACCGACGCTGCGCAGCTTTTCCTTGATTTTCTCGGGAATCAAATCGGGGTTGCGCATCTGCGCGAACGTCGGGATGATGATGCCCTTTTGCTTGGCGCGGTCGATGCTGCGTTTGAGATTGTCACGATTCATGGTCAGATCGATCATACTATCACTTCCGTTTCCCAAAATTTGGATGAAACCTATATTTTCTTTTATCAGTTTACATCATTTCGGGGTCGTTTGTAAACACAATTCGCGCGATTTATGAAATATATTTATCCGCCCAAACAAATTGTTTGCCTTGTTGAAAGTCAAATTCTCAAAAGCCTGTTTTCTCGCGATAGGCAAGCATCAAATCAACCGATTCGCCATAGCTTTTTACGCCAGATTCCTGCCCGTTATGCTTCAAATACGCATCGTTTCTGTGATCCGCCGCCGTCTGCGTTTCCGCGTCGAACTGCTTCCAATACGCGTCGTAATCGGCAAAATCGCGCCAAATCGCGTCCCCATACGTTTCGCAAAGGGCGGCATAGCGCTCTGCGTCCGCGCGATACAGCGCGTTGCCCGCGACCAGGAGCGCATACGCATAGCCCGAATAGCGCACCTCCGCGCTGTTTGAGCCGATGCAGGCAAGATACGCCAAGAATTCCGCCTCGTTCTCGGACGCCAAGCCGAGATAATGCGCCGTTTCATGCGCCGCGCTCTGCGCGAGCAGCAGCGGAGGCTGATCGACGTTGACGTTCGGCTCGGCGGTTAGCCCGATATAGATCCCCGCAATCGCCTGCGCGGAAAGCGCGCGCGACCACAGCACGGTCTTTGCGCGCGTCGGCGGCAGACAGATCCAATCCGTCTGTTCCGAGAGCGTTTCATACGCGGCGGGAATCCACTCGTTTTGCAGCGTTTGGCGGTCGGAAGCGGGCGAAAAAACGCCGTTTTCGTCCTCGGCAAGCGTTTGCCGAAGCGTCCTTGCCTTCTGCGCCGTTTCCTCGACGAACGAAGCAAGCTCCTCGACCGAGCGCGCCGCGACGGGCAAATCCATGCGCACGGAAAGCGATTCGCGGAAATACAGAAGCCCCCACGTCGCATAGAACAGAACGAGCAGGACGGAGGCGGTCAGCAAAAGGGAGGAAAGCCATCGGACAAGCCCTTCCCACGGCGCGCACCCCTTCCTTACGCGAACGATGCGAACGATCAAACCGATCGGAATGCAAAGCGCGAGCGCGTAAATCAGAAGCTCCGCGACGGAAAACGGTACGGCGGACGTAACGAACGAGATCGACCGCGCGATCACGGGATAGACCGTGTTGGCGTAATGCGCCTCGATCCATGCCTGTCTGCCCCGAAGGAGCGTCGGCAGCGCGAATCCGAACGCCGCAAACAGCGAGGCAAGCGCAAGCCGAACCGCCGCGAAGACAAGCATGCGCCTTTTTGCGCCGCGCCGATCGAGCGCAGCCTTCGCTTTCTTATCGAAACGCTTATCCATGCTGCCGATTATAGCATATTTCTATGAATCGTGATAAAATAAGCGCATGAAAATCGGAATTTCGACGGCAAGCTACTTTCGCAAGCTCCAAACCGAGGACACGATCCCCGAAATCGCGGCGCATCACGTTCCGCTTTGCGAAATCTTTCTCAATTCTTTCTGCGAATATGAGACAGACTTCGTGAAGCTGCTCAAAGAACGGCTGGACGAAACGAACCTGTCCGTATACAGCGTGCATCCGATGAGTATGCAGTTTGAGCCGCAGCTGTTCTCCGTCCATCCGCGGCAGCAAAGCGACGCGATGAACCTCTATCTGCGCGTGCTTGCGGACGCGAAGCTGCTCGGCGCAACGCATTATGTCATGCACGGGCCCGCGCGGCTTTCGGGCGCGGCGCGCAATATTTCGCTTTCGCGCATCGCGCCGATTCTGCGCTCGCTTTCGGATACGGCGCGTGAAAACGGCGTAACGCTGCTGTTGGAAAACGTGAGCTGGTGCATCTTTGATTCCCCTGCGTTCGGCTATGAGCTTGCCTCCCTCCTCGGCGACAGCCTTTCCTATACGCTGGACGTCAAGCAGGCGCTGCGCTCGGGCTTTGATCCGCTCGATTATGTATCCGCGGTCGGCGCGCGGCTGGAAAACGTGCATCTGTGCGACGCGTTCCGCAGCGCGGACAATTCGCTTTCCTACTGTATGCCGGGGTACGGTCGCTATGATTTCGCCAAGCTGTTTTCCGCGCTCGCCGAGATCGGTTACGCAGGCCCCGCGTTCTTGGAGGTGTACAGCGATATGTACGGCGATCTGTCCGAGCTGTACGACAGCGTTTCGCGTATGCAAACGCTTGCGTTCCGCATGTGAGCGCTTTTCGGTCGGCTGTCGATTCGCCGCGCAGAACAGCCGATTGTTTACACAAACACGGTTTTTTTCGTGCAGCGCCTATGGTATGATAAATTGATTCTGACGGGAGGTCTTTTGGGATGACGACACAGCGGTATCTGGATGAAAACTGGCGGCGCAGTATGCGCATTCGATTCGACTATCACGGCATGATGTCCGATTCGCTCGGCAAGCGCGGCTTGTATCGGCGCGAGATCGAAGCCATGCAGAAAAAAATCGACCTCGGCATACAGGGCATGAAGGAGAAACGTTCCGCCATGCGCTGGCGCGAGCTGCCCTACAACCAGGAGGAGATCGCGCGCGACCTGATCGCAACGGCGGCGGATATTCGCGAACGGTTCGACGCGTTTGTCGTGCTCGGTATCGGCGGAAGCGCGCTGGGCCCCATCGCGGTGCATCAGGCGCTCAATCACCTGCATTATAACGAGCTGCCGCCCGAAAAGCGGAACGGCCCGCGCCTTTATGTTGAGGACAACATTGATCCCGAGCGCATGGCGGCGCTTTTGGACGTCATCGACGTGGAAAAAACCGCGTTCAACGTCATCAGCAAGTCGGGCGGCACGTCGGAAACCATGAGCCAGCTTCTCATCGTCTCCTCGCTGCTGCACGAAAAGCTCGGCAAGGATATCTCCTCGCACCTGTTCGCCACAACGGACGAGACAAAGGGCAATCTCATCAAGATTGCGCGCGCGGAGAACCTCAAAACGTTTTTCATTCCCGAGGGCGTCGGCGGCAGGTTTTCCGAGCTTTGCCCCGTCGGGCTGCTTGCGGCGGCGGTATGCGGAATCGACATCCGCGAGCTGCTCGCGGGCGCGGCGTATATGGACGAGATTTGCGATTCCCAGCGCGACGTTTGGAAGAACCCCGCCTATATGCTTGCGACGCTGCAAATTGCGGCGCTCGAACGCGGCTGCAACATCCATGTGATGATGCCGTATGCCGACTCCCTGCGTTATATTGCGGACTGGTACTGTCAGCTTTGGGCGGAATCGCTCGGTAAGCGCGTCAACCTCGAGGGCGCCGTCGTCAACGCGGGTCAAACGCCCGTCAAAAGCCTCGGCGTGACCGATCAGCATTCGCAGGTTCAGCTTTATACGGAGGGCCCGTTCGACAAGGTCATCACATTTATCGGCGTTGAAAAATACCGCGCGGAAACGATGATTTCGGACGGCTATTTCGACGTGCCCGACGTTTCCTTCCTCTGCGGGCACACGCAGAATCAGCTCATCGCGTTCGAACAGAAAGCGACCGAATACGCAATCGCAAAAAGCGGACATTTGAGCAACGCGATCACTTTGCCCGAGGTCAACGCGTTCACGATCGGCGAGCTGTTGTATCTGTTTGAGCTTGCAACGGCGTTTGCGGGCGAGCTGCTCGACATCGACGCGTTTAACCAGCCCGGCGTGGAGGAGGGCAAAAAAGCGACGTATGCGCTGCTCGGCAAAGAGGGCTACGACGAAAAACGCGCGGAGCTTGCCGCCATGCCCGAGCAAAACGACCGTTACCTGATCTGACAAGAATGGAACGCGTTCGCGTATTGACCCCGTCGGATCGGGATGCGGTTCGCGCGCTGTGGGAGCTTCGCTTTGACGACTCCCCTTCCTTTCGCGACTGGTTTTTTGCCCATCGCTATTCGCCCGAAACGTCCGTCTGCCTGACGATCGACGGCAGAATCGCATCCGTTGCACAGGGGTATCCCATGCGGGTGCGCCTGCGCGGAATCACGCTTCCCGCGCTCATGATATCGGGCGTATCGACGCATCCCGATTTTGAGAAGCGAGGGCTGATGCATCGCGTCATGACCGCGATGATGCAGCTTTGCCGCGATTTTGAGATCCCCTGCGCGTTCCATACGCCCGCGCGCTTGCCGACCTTCTTCTCGCTTGGGCATCTGCCCTGCACGGACACGCTGCGCTATCGAAGCGACGCCGCAGGCGCGTCCCCCGCCCGTTGGGACGACGTGCCGCAGCTCTCCGAATTGACGCGCGTATACGGGGAAGCGAGCCGCCGTTATTCGGGCGTCGTGGAGCGGGACGAAGCGGCGATGGCGCAAAAGCGGGACGATTATCTTTCCGACGGCGCGCGCTGCGTCACTTTCCGCCGCGAAGGGCGGCTTTGCGGATATCTGTTCGGCTTTGATACGGAGGATGGATTTTACGCCGAGGAGGTCATGGCGCTCGATACGCCCGCTTATGAAGCGCTGCTTTCCCGTCTGCCGTGCGGCGCGCAGGCGAAGCTGCCGCCCGATTTGCCGTTTGCGGGCGAGATCACGCCGCAGGGCGTTATGGGCGCGGCAAACGTTCCCGCGCTGCTGAACGCGCTGTGCGGCGACGAGAGCCTCGTTTTCGACGTGACCGATCCGGTCGTGCCGCAAAACAACGGAACGTTTGACGGCGGCGGCAAGCTGACCGACCGCCATGCAAACCATGTCGTTGCGGCGGGGACGCTCATGCAGCATCTTTGCGGCTATGTTCCGCTTGACGGCGCGTTTGATCGACAGACCTGCTTTGTCGTTGACGAATACTGAACGCTCGATTCAAACTCGGTCATAACCCGATTATGACCCGATCATAAACAGAAGCGCTTCCGCCTTTTTGCGACGGAAGCGTTTTTCATTCCTCGGTTTCGAGCAGACGTTTCATCAGCCAGGCGTACGCTTCCTCCGCGCAAGCGTCCCAGCTTTTGCGCATACGAATTGCCATATCGCGCGAGGCGACGCGCAGCTTCAACTCCATTACGACCGCATCGCGCTCCACCGCGCGCAGCGTCACGGCGTAGCCGCCGTCGGACAGCTCCGTCATATCCGAGACGAGCTGCGTTTCCCGCAGAAACGTTTCCCGATGCGCCGAAGCGTATTGCTCCAATTTGGTTCGAAGCGACACAGGAAGACTCTCTACGAACGCATCCAGCGTGTCCAATCCCTTTGCGCTTAAACGGTATCCCTGCCCGAACGCGCGCGGAACCGCAAGCAGCAGCCCGTCCTCCTCCAATTCGTGCAGCGACGTTTCAAAATCGATATACGTCATGCAGTCGTTCTCGACAACGGCGCGATAAAGTTGCTCGCGCGTCAATTCCATCCGCGAACAGCGCAGATAAAACAGAAGCGTCAGCTTGTTTTTCGGCTCGCCTTGCGCAAAGATCGGCATGGTTTATTCCCCCGTACTCTCGGCGCTCGCTTGAATCGTTTCCGCCGCGATGCGCGCGCTTTGCTCGACATAGCTGATGCACGGACGCTTTTGATAGAACGCGTGCGTGCGCGGCGACGGATCTCCGCCCGCCTGCGTTTGGTCAAGCCCAAGAAGCGTGCGGCAAACGATGGAGCCGTTCTCCGACTTGAACTTGTCCGCCATGGCGCGAACCGTCTCATACTGACGCTTTTTGCCGTTTGTATCCGCCGCGTCGTCATAGCCGCAGGTCATGCTTAAAACAAGAAACATGCCGCTGACCGCGCCGCAAACCTCGCGCATTCTGCCCATGCCGCCGCCGAACGAGGACGCGATCTTCGCCGCCTGCCGTTCCGTTACGCCGCATTCCTCCGCAAACGCCATCAGCACCGCTTGCGAGCAGTTGTAACCCGCGCTGAAAAACGCCGCTGCGCGCGTTCCTTTTTCATCCGCATATGTCATAAGGGAAACCTCCGTATCATGTCATACAGTTTTAGCATAAAGCGTTCGTTTACAAAACGACCCCGCCCAAGGGATCGCGTCCCTATTCCGCCGTCTGCCGTATCACAGTCGCCCGTTTTATCTCTCGCTCCGTCGTGCGTTTACCGTGCCCAAGCTGTCCCGCGATTTCCGCCGTGCTTTTCCCCGCACGATGCGGCGCCGCAATTTGATATCGCTTTCTTTTGCTCGGCTGTTCCCGTTTCCTGCCGCTTACGGCAATTCATTTTACAGCTTGTCAGAGCCGTTCGTCTTGAAGAAAAACGCCCAGATCCGTTTCCTGCGCGCCGCCCATGGAGAACAGGCGCTCGGAAAGCGCGACCGCGTCATACGGCGTTCCCACAAGCGCTCCTTCGACGCGTTTGGCAAGCGAGGCGTCCATCGCGTCCGTATACAGCTTGGCGGCGGAAACGCAGCCGCGCTCCACGGACAAAAGCAGCTCGGTTTCACCCCAATCGAACCGATGCGAGAAGGTTGCGTCAAACGCGGGCGTTCTCCCATAGATCCAAGCGCGCGAGGAAAAGCGTTCCGTCGCTTCCGCAATCGCGCGCGCGGAAAAAACGTCCTCCGCGATCGTTTCGCCGTCTCCGTACTCCGCCATGAACGAACGCGTCAACGCGCTCGAAAGCGCTTCGATCGTCAAGTCTGTCGCATGCGCGGAAAGGTTCTCCACGCGGCTCAACACGCTCTTTACGCCCTTTGCCGCGAGCTTTTGCGGCGACGGCGCAAGATAGCGCGAAAGCCGCTCCATATCCGCGCCGACCAGCAGCGTCCCATGATGCAACGAAGCGTTCTTCTCGTGCCGAAACGCATTGCCCGAGAACTTCGCGCTCGTCTTTGCCAAAATCAAATCGTTTCGCCCCGAAAACGCGGTCTTGATCCCGAAGGATTCCACAGCGTTTCGAACGACGGAAAGCTGACGCGCCAGGTCATAGTCCGCACGCGGAACGATCAACGAAAAGTTCAAATTCCCAAGATCGTGGAACACCGCGCCCCCGCCCGTCGTGCGCCGCGCAAGTTTTCCGCCTTCGCTTTCGAGCCGCTCCGCACGGCATTCGCGCCAAGCGTTTTGATTGCGCCCGATCACGACCGTTCGCTCGTTTTGCCAAAGATAAAGCGTCGCGCCCACATTCCCTTGCGAGAGAAGCAAAAGCTCCTCCAGCGCAAGGTTATGATACGGATCGACGCTTGTTGTTGTATACAGCCGGTTCAAGGCGGCATCAAACGCGTGTTAACATCTTCTTCGCCGTCTCGACGACATGATCGACCGTAAAGCCGAACTCCTTAAACACGCGGGCATAGCTTGCCGACGAGCCAAACCGATCAAGACAGATGCATTCGCCGTCCAAGCCGACATAATTGCGCCAGCCGAACGACGTTCCCGCTTCGACAGCGACGCGCGCGCGCACGGTATTCGGCAGCACGCTCTCGCGATACGCCTCGTCCTGCTCGTTGAACAGCTCCATGCAGGGCATGGAAACGACGCGGCAGGCGACGCCCTCCGCGGTAAGCAGGTCATACGCCTTGTAGATCAGCTCGACCTCGCTCCCGCTCGCAATCAGAATCAGATCGGGCTTGCCGTTTTCCGCATCCCGCAGGATGTAGCCGCCGCGAGAAACGCCCTCGCCCGTTTCGGCGTACTGCGGCAAATTCTGACGCGTCAGCGCCATGACGGACGGATGCCTGCCCTCCAACGCGGAGAGATAGCACGCGGCGGTCTCCTTCGCGTCCGCGGGACGATACACATATACGTTCGGCGTTGCGCGCAGCATGGCAAGCTGCTCAATCGGCTGGTGCGTCGGGCCGTCCTCGCCGACGCCGATGCTGTCATGCGTTAAAACGAACAGAATGGGCAGCTTCATCAGCGCGCTCAAACGCATGGCGGGTTTCAGATAATCCGCGAACACGAAGAACGTCGCGCAGAACGCCCGAAGCCCGCCATATAGCATAATACCGTTGCACGCGCAGGTCATGGCAAATTCTCGAATGCCGAAATGGATGTTCGAACCCGCATAATTCTCTTTGGAGAAAAAGCCGCGCCCTTTCAACTCGGTTTTGTTGGACGGCGCAAGATCCGCGCTGCCGCCGAACAGATTCGGCAGGTATTCCGCAAGCACGTTCAGCACGGCGCCGCTTGCGTTGCGCGTGGCCTGCGGCGCGGTCGCGTTCCAAAGCCGCTCGTCCTTCTTCAACGCTTCGGGCAGCTCGCTCGCATGCCACAAATCCCACTTTTCGGCAAGCTCGGGGTACGCTTTCCGATACGCCGCAAACATCGCTTCATACGCAAGGCGCTGCTTCTCATACGCGGGCAAAAGCGCGTCAAAATAGTCGTAAACGTCCTGCGGGATATAAAACGCATCCTCTGGCCAGCCGAAATGCTTTTTCATATCCGCTATGCACGCTTCGCCGAGCGGTTCGCCATGTGCGCTCGCCGTGCCCGCCTTGCTCGTTCCGAAACCGATCGTTGTATGTACGATGATGATCGACGGACGCGTCTTTTCCGCTTTCGCCGCTTGAATCGCTTCGTCGATCAAAGCGGTGTTTTCGCCGTCGGACACGGTCTGCACATGCCAATCATACGCTTCGTAGCGCTTTGCGACGTCCTCCGTAAACGCAAGATTTAAGGCGCCCTCGATGGTAATGTCGTTGCGGTCGTACAAAACGATCAGCTTGCCCAAGCCGAGATGCCCCGCGAGGCTCGCCGCCTCCGAGGTCGCCCCCTCCATCTGGCAGCCGTCGCCCGTTACGACATAGGTGTAGTTATCCACAACGGGATATCCGTCGCGGTTGAACTCCGCCGCCAGCTTCGCCTCCGCCATCGCCATGCCGACGCCCATCGCGAAGCCCTGCCCGAGCGGGCCCGTCGTCGCCTCAACGCCGACGGTATGACCGAATTCGGGATGACCCGGCGTTTTGCTGCCCCATTGACGGAAGGACTGCATATCCTCCATCGTCAGCCCGTAGCCAAACAGGTGCAAAAGCGAGTATTCCAACGTTGACGCATGACCGGCGGAAAGGATAAAGCGGTCGCGTCCCTGCCACGAAGGGGACTTCGGATCATGCTTCATCTGCTTCCAAAGCGTAAACGCAAGCGGCGCGGAGCCGATGGCGAGGCCGGGATGTCCGCTCTTTGCCTTTTCGACCGTCTCGGCGACGAGGATGCGGATTGAGGTAATTGCTTTTTCTTCGATTGGCTTCATGAGAAACGTCCTTTCGGTTTGATTGCTTTGCCTGAATCTTATTAAAAGCTATTATAGCATAGCTTTTTACGCCTGTCAGCGTTCGCGAATCGGAAAAAAAACAAAATGAAGCTGCGATGGGCAAAAAGGTGAACCCGCCATGCGGCAAAACAAAACAGGGGGCGAACGGTAATCGCCCCTGCATTCGTGTGTCGTATCCCATCGGTTCTGTTCTTTATGCGCGCGGCGTCGATCCGCTTATCCCAAATTCCAGTCCTGCACGTCGCATTGCCCGTCGCTATTGTCCCCAAAGGCGTCGACCGTTCCGTCCGCTTTCAAGCCGATGATATGCGCCCAGTTCGACGCAATAGCGACGATATCCTTCCAGCCCTGTACGGTGCTTTGCCCGTAGCGATAATCTCCGACGACAAGAACCGTTCCATCCGCTTTCAAACCAATGGTATGGTTTGCATCCGCCGCAACGGCGACGATATCCTTCCAGCCCTGCACGTTGCATTGTTCGGTATAATTATTTCCGACGGCGACGACCGTTCCGTCCGATTTCAAACCAACTGTATGGAAAGCGCCAGCCGCAATGGCGACGACGTCCTTCCAGCCCTGTACGTCGCATTCTCCAAATTCGTTGTATCCGGCGGCGACGACCGTTCCGTCCACTTTCAAGCCGACGGTATGGGGTTCGCCAGCCGCAATGGCGACGACGTCCTTCCAGCCCTGTACGTCGCATTCTCCATCGACATTGCATCCAACGGCAACGATCGTTCCGTCCGATTTCAAACCAACTGTATGCAAATCAGCCGCAACTGCGACGATATCCTTCCAGCCCTGTACGTCGCATTGTCCGTAAGAATTATATCCGGCGGCAACGACCGTTCCGTCCACTTTCAAGCCGACGGTATGGGATCCGCCAGCCGCAATGGCGACGACGTCCTTCCAGCCCTGTACGTCGCACTGTCCATCGTCATTGCATCCAACGGCAACGACCGTTCCGTCCGCCTTCAAGCCGATGGTATGATTACCTCCCGCCGCAATGCGTTGGTTCTCAAACCCAAACAAAGCCCGCGCCTTGCCGATTTCGTGCGCCTTGACATAGCATTCCGCCGCGTCGAACGTTTGGCCCTGCGCGGCAAGCTGTTCCCCCTGCACATCGTAAACGGACAGAATGCGTTCGCTTGCGTCCTCATAATCGCCCGCCATGGTAAACGCCGCGATTGCGCCCTCGTAATCGCCCTGTTTGAAGAGCGCTTCGCCTTGCGCGTAGGAAACGGACAGAATCCGCTCGCCTGCGTCCTTATACGCTCCCGCCTCGGTAAACGCCGAGATTGCGCCCTCGTAGTCGCCCTGTTTGAGCAGCGCTTCGCCTTGCGCATAATAAACGGACAGAATCCGCTCGCCTGCGTCCTTATACGCCCCCGCCTCGGTAAACGCCGCGATTGCGCCCTCGTAATCGTCCCGTTCGAGCAGCGCTTCGCCTTGCGCATAATAAACGGACAGAACGCGCTCGCTTGCATCCTCATAATGGACTACTATCATAAAACAGGACACCCTCGGTACCAAGGTGATATAATCAAA
>CAZBVC010000051.1:0-12521 GCA_964495255.1 uncultured Oscillospiraceae bacterium | reverse complement strand
ACAGCTCGCGCATGGCGGTGTTGATCGCGTCGCAGACGAGGTCGCTGTTGAGCGCCTCGAGAATGGTTTTGCCGGGCAGGATCTCCGCCGCCATCGCTGCGGAATGCGTCATGCCGCTGCAACCCAGCGTCTCGATGAGCGCCTCCTCGATCACGCCGTTCTTCACGTTCAGCGTGAGCTTGCACGCGCCCTGCTGCGGCGCGCACCAGCCGACGCCGTGCGTCAAGCCGCTGATATCCTTGATTTCTTTCGCCTTGACCCAGCGCCCCTCCTCGGGGATCGGCGCGGGCTCATGCTTTGCGCCCTTGCAGACGCATACCATCTCTTCCACATCGCGGGAATATTGCATAGATTGGAACTCCTCCTTTATTTCTAGCACGATTGCCATATTCACACAAGATACAGTATAGCATTTGCCGCGCGCCGTTTCAACTCGCGTTTTTCGTGTTTTTGATCGCACGTTCCGAACGTTTTCTGCTTTGCACAGCGCGTTTTACAGACGGCGGTTTTCCTTTTCTGTCGAGTATGGTATACTAAATTTGAGCTGACTCATCGAAACACGGGGGGAAATCATGACGCTTCGATCGGTATTTTGGTTCCTGTTTGCTTTGGACGCCGCGCTTCACCTGTTTGCCTGCATTCCGAGCCGTATGCGAACGCGGCTGCGCGTGGTCACGAAGGCGCTGCTTATGCCGCTTTTAGCGGTCTGCTACCTGCTTTCGGCAAAGGTCTTTTCGCCGTTTGTGTTCGCGGGGTTGCTGTTCGGCTTTCTCGGCGACGTTTTTTTGATTACGCCGCATAACAAAAGGCTCTTTGCCTGCGGACTGTGCTCGTTTGCCGTCGGACACGCGTTTTACATCGCCTATTTTTGGGGCAGACTGCATGCGGTTCCGTCCGTACCGCTCCTCGCGCTGCTGCTCGTTTTGGGCGCGGCCGGCGCGGCGCTGTTCCTCCGCTTCCTTTGGAGCAGTCTCGAGCCCCCCATGCGCGCCGCTTGCGGGGTTTACATGGCGGACATCCTGTTCATGGCGATTTCCGCCGCGCTGTTCTTTTTCGCCGCGCCGTCGCCGTTTCGCGTGCTCGCGCCGCTCGGTGGCGTTCTGTTCCTTGCCTCCGACGCCGTGCTCGCAACCGCAACGTTCAAACGCTCGTTTCATTATCGCTACCTGATCGTTATGGGAACCTACATCCTCGCGCAGACGCTGATCGCGCTTTCGTGCGCACTGGGCTAAGGAGTGAACGCCGCCATGCAGATTGCTTCCCTCGTGATTTCGATTTTGACGCTTGTCGTCACAACGGTTTTGCTTTTCCTGCTGCTTCGCCGCCAAAGAGCGTTTGAGGATAAGCTGCAACGCACGCTTTTTGACGCTTTGAACGAACTTTCCCGCGACCTGCCGCATACGGTTCAGACGTCCGCCGCAACGATCGGCAAGCTGATTTTGGATCAGCAGCGCGCCGCGTCCGCGCAGGCGGAGGAACGCTTCCGAACGTTTGAAACGGGCAACGAAAAGCAGCTTGAAGCGATTCGCATGACGATCGAACGCCGCCTCGTCTCCCTGCAAACCGACAACAACCGCCGTTTGGAGGAGATGCGTCAGGTCGTCGACGAAAAGCTGCAAAAGACGCTGGAATCCAAGATGACGGAATCGTTCCGTTTGGTCAGCGAACGGCTCGAACAGGTCTATCGCGGGCTTGGCGAAATGCAGACGCTCGCCGTCGGCGTGGGCGACCTCAAAAAGGTGCTCTCAAACGTCAAAACGCGCGGCATTTTGGGCGAGATCCGTTTGGGCGCGATTTTGGAGGAGATTCTCTCCCCCGAACAGTATGCGCACGAAATCGCAACCAAGCGCGGCAGCAGGGATCATGTGGAATACGCAGTCAAGCTGCCCACGGACGACGGCGCGCCGCTCTATTTGCCGATCGACGCAAAGTTCCCGGGCGAACTCTACGCCGCGTTGCAGGACGCGTATGACAGCGGCTCCCCCGAAGCGGTGCTTTCGGCGGCAAAGGCGCTTTTATCCGAGATTCGGTGCGAGGCGAAGGACATCCGCGATAAGTACCTCGACCCGCCGTTTACGACGGACTTCGCCATCCTGTTTTTGCCGTTCGAGGGTCTGTACGCCGAGGCGGTCAACCGCGGGCTCATCGAGGAGCTGCAAAGGGTATATCGCGTTAACATCGCGGGACCGTCCACCATGGCGGCGCTGCTCAACAGCCTGCAAATGGGCTTTCGCACGTTCGCGATTCAGAAGCGCAGCGGCGAGGTTTGGCGGGTGCTCGGCGCGGTCAAGACGGAGTTTTCCAGGTTTGAAACGATTCTGAAAAGCTCGCGCGCGCGGCTGCAAAAGGTTGACGAGGAGCTTGAACAGCTTGTCGGCGCACGCACACGCGCCATCAACAGGCAGCTGAGCGCCGTCGAACAGCTCGACGAGCGAAGCGCGGATCATATCCTCGGCTCGTGCGGCAGCGCGGACGATCCCGTTCCCGCGGTAAATACGGACGAGACCTTCCCCGCCAAAGATGCGGACGATGGCGAAGGCGACGCGCCGTAAAACCAAAAAAGCGGAAAAGCGGGGTAAAGATTGCATTTTTTGCTTGCATTCAACAAATCGGTGTGCTACACTGATCAAGTTCGATTTTCAATACCGTATAAGGGGGTGAATCCATTTGGCAAACATCAAATCCGCCATCAAGCGGGTGAAGATCACCGAGAAGCAGAATCTGCGCAACCGTATGGCGACGTCCGCCATGAAGACGTCCATCCGTCGGTTTGACGAAGCGCTTGCTTCGGGCGACGCAGCCGCTGCCGATACAGCTTATTTGAAAGCGGTCAGCACGGTTGATCATGTTGCGAGCGAAGGCGTGATCCATAAGAACGCCGCCAACCGCAAAAAAGCGCAGCTTGCCAAGAAGCGCGCGGCTTCCGCGCAGTAACCCGCTTTTTCACGGGAACCCACAGGAACGTATCGGTCTTTGGTACGTTCCTTTTTGCGTGTGTCCGACGCGCAGAATTTATTGCTTTCCCGTGCGAAAGCGAGTACAATCAAAACGAACATCATACGGGAGGCGCAATATGCATGATTCCTACGATTCGCCGAGCGCGGAGGGCGCATACGAATCCAAGCTGAAAAGCGCGGAGCTGGACGATCTGTTTCAAGCGATTCTTTCGCTTTCCGACGTGGACGAATGCTATCGTTTTTTTGAGGACGCCTGCACGATCAACGAGCTTTTATCCGTCGCGCAGCGCTGGCAGGTTGCGCAAAAGCTGTACGAGGGCGTAACGTATCAGGATATCTCGAACGCGTGCAGCGCGTCCTCCGCGACCATCAGCCGCGTAAACCGCTGCCTTTCCTACGGCACGGGCGGTTATCTTTTGGCGTTGAAGAAAAAACGGGAAGCGACGGGAAAGGATCAAGCGTAACAAATGGCAATGGACGGACTGACGCTGCGCGCGACCGCGGCGGAGCTTTCCTCGCTCGTCAACGGAAAAATTGATAAGGTGCAGCAGCCCGAGCAGGACGCGCTGCTCTTTACCGTTCGCACGGCGCTCGGGAACCGGCGCCTGCTTGCCTGCATTCATGCCGAAAACGGACGCGTACAGCTTACGAGCCGCGCCTACGACAACCCCGCGCAGGCGCCCGCGTTTTGTATGCTGCTTCGGCGCCGTCTGGTCGGCGGACGCATCGAAGCCGTCGAGCAAACGGGCATCGACCGCGTGCTGACGCTGCATATCCGCGCGAAGGACGAGCTGTTTGACGAGACGGTTCTGCGCCTGATCGTCGAGTTGACGGGCAAGTACGCCAACGTTTTGCTTGTCGACGCGGACGGGAAGATCATCGACTGTATGCGCCGCGTCTCGCTCTCCGATACAATTCATCGCGCGCTTTTGCCCGGCTTTCCGTATGAAGCGCCCGCTTCGCAGAATAAGAAGGATCCGCTTCTTGCGTTGGAGGCGGACTTTGCGGCGCTTGGCGATTCCCTTGACGCGCGCGCGCTCACAAGCGCGTTTGACGGGCTGTCCAAAGCGACCGCCGCCGCGCTTTTATCCGCCGCGCCCTCGCCGCGCGCTATGCAAGCGCTGTTTCAAGGTCTTGCTTCGGATCGATACGCGCCCTGCGTGCTGTTTGACGAGAATCAATGCCCGCAATGCGTCCTGCCCTTTTTGCCGCGTCAAACGCAAAACGGCGTCGAGCGAACGAACACGATGTCGCTCGCGCTGGATTCCTACTATGCCGCGCGCGACACGCTCGTTTCCCTGCGCCGACGGGACGCGTCCCTGCGCAGAACGCTGTCCGTTTACCTTTCCCGCGCGGAGAATAAGTGCGCCGCGTTCGAGGAAACCGTGGTTTCCGCCGACAAGCTCGATTCTCTCCGCATCGAGGGCGAGCTGATTCTTGCAAACCTGCACGCTTCGAAGGTCGGCGCCGCCGAACTGATCGCTTACGACTATTTCGCCGATCCGCCGAGCAAGCGCGCCATACCACTCGACCCGTCGCTCTCCGCGCAGGAAAACGCGAAAAAGCGATTCAAGCAATACCGCAAGGGCAAGCTCGCCAAGCAGTATGCCGAGGCGCAGCTTCCCGAGCTGCACGCCGAGATCGACTATCTGCAAGGTCAGCTCGAAAACCTTGCGCGCTGCGAATCCGCTTCCGAGCTGGACGAGATCCGCGAGGAGCTCAAATCGCTGGGCTATGTCAAACGTGTGCAGAAAAAGGCGGCGAAATCGCAAAAGAAGCCGTCCGAGCCGCTTTTGTTCGTTTCGAGCGACGGCATACCCATCCGCGTCGGCAAAAACAACCGTCAAAACGACGAGCTCACGCTGCGCTTCGCCAAATCGGACGATCTCTTTCTGCACGCGAAGAACATCCCCGGCTCGCACGTTATCGTGTCCGTGTCGGGCGAAGTTCCCGAAACGACCCTGCGCGAGGCGGCCGTTCTTGCCGCAACCTATTCCCACGCGGTCAATTCGGACAACGTGGCCGTAGATTATACGCTGCGCAGGTTCGTCAAAAAGCCGTCGGGCGCGCGCCCCGGCATGGTGATTTATACAACGAACAGAACGCTTTATGTACGCCCCGACGCGGCGCTAGTCCGGCGCTTGCGCACGCAATAACGCCTTCCTGCGTCTTTACGAAGCGGCGCTTTTCTGCTAAACTGCATCTATGAAAACGATTCGATTCTTGCTGGCAACCAACAATGCGCATAAAGCGCGCGAAATTTTCGAGATTCTCGGCGCGGATTATCCCGAGATGCAGACCCTGCGCGAGGCGGGGCTTTCCATCGACGTGGTCGAGGACGGGCGAACGTTCGCCGAAAACGCGATCAAGAAAGCCGAGGCCGTGCTATCGGCATCGGGCGCCCAAGCGGCGCTTGCGGACGATTCCGGGCTTGCGGTGGACGCGCTTAACGGCGCGCCGGGCGTATTCAGCGCGCGCTATGCGGGCGAGGGGCATGTGGACGCGGACAACAACGAAAAGCTCATGGCGGATATGGCGGGCGTTCCGAGAGAAAAGCGCACCTGCCGCTTCGTTTCCTGCGTCGCCCTTGCGCGGGTGGGCAAGCCCACGCTCTGCGTATGCGGCAGCGTGGAGGGAATCCTTTTGACCGCGCCGCGCGGCGAAAACGGCTTCGGCTACGACCCGTATTTCTTCTATGAACCGCTTCAAAAATCCTTTGCCGAACTGAGCGCGGACGAGAAGAACGCCGTCAGCCACAGAAGGCGCGCGCTGGAAGCGCTCAAAGAGCGCCTGCTCGAAGAAGCATGACGCGCCTGCTCGTCGTTTCGGATACGCATGGCAGGCTCGAGCGCGTTCCCGCCATGCAGGCGCGCGCGGGCAAGATCGACGCCCTGCTGCATTTGGGCGATTATGGCGGCGACGGCGAACGCATCGCTTCGCTTTTCGGCGCGCCGTATCTGGCGGTTCGCGGCAACTGCGACTTTTTTTCGGATCTGCCCGTTTCCCGCATCGCGACATACGAAAACGCGTCGCTGCTCCTGACGCATGGCGACGCGTATGTTACCGATACGCAAATGGTGCGCGAGGCGGAGGACGCGCGCTGTAAGGCGGTTTTGTTCGGGCATTCGCATATGCCCAAGCTGACCGCAAGCGGACACATCCTGCTCATCAACCCCGGAAGCCTCTCCCTGCCGCGCGGCGGCTATCCGCCGTCGTTTTGCGTCTTGACCATAGACGGCGAAACGATCCGTCCCGAAATGATCTCCCTCTGAGCAAAAAACGTTATACGACGGGTATCTCGCCCGCATCCTCCTCGAGAATCGGGGCGGAATAGCGCGCATAATCGGGCAGCTCGTTCGGCTCGTGAATACCGAACTGCCGCAAAAAACGATCCGTCGTGCCGAACAGAGCCGGTTTGCCGACGACGTCCTTTCTGCCGACGACGACGATCAGACCGAGCTTGACAAGCTGCGTAACCGCATAGTCGCATCTTACGCCGCGGATTCGTTCCACGTCCGCGCGCGTCGCGGGCTGGCGATAGGCGATGATGGCGAGCGTCTCCATAAGCGACTGCGAAACGTTTTTGGTCTCGTCCGGGTGAACGAGTTGCTCGACAAAGCCGATATAGTCCTTATTGCTCACAAGCTGCGCGGTTTCTCCCGTCACAAGCAGCTGGACGCCGCGTCCTTCTTCGCGCCAAAGCGCCTCCGTCTCGCAAAGCAGATCGTATACGTCCCGCTGCGGGCAATCCAATACGCGCGCAAGCTCCGTCAGCGGCACGGGGTCGCCCGCCACAAACAGCATACATTCGATCGCGTTTCTTTGTTCTTCCCTCTCCATCGTTCCCCCATCGCTTCGCAAACGATTGTCACGCCTGCGTTTCGTCCATGTATTCGTAATCGTCGTCGTCGTCCATGAGCTTGTCCGCGTGAATACGAATCGGCTGAAACGGCGCCTTTTGGCGAACCAGTATCTCGCTGCGCGCAATCATTTCAAGCAGCGCCATAAACGTTGCGATGATCTCAAGCCGCGGCGCGTTTTCCGAAAACAGCTCCTCGAACGCGATCTGTTTTTTGTCGGCGAGAAGCAAACGAATCTTTGCCGTCTGCGAGCGCACCGTGAAACGGTCGGGGCGGACATGCTGCATGCGAACGGTTTCGGGCGCGTCCTGCCTGCGGGCAAGCACGGATAAAAACGCGCTTGTCAGCGCATCGAGCGTCGCGTTGTCGAGCGTCGCCTCCTTGGGCGGAAGGGGCACGTCCTCCGGCAGACGCGTCAAGCTCGCCTTTGCGCCGTCATACAGCGCGCGCAGATCCTCGCCCGCGTCCTTGAACGCCTTGTATTCGCGCAGTTGGCGAATAAACGCCTCCTCGGGATCCTCTTCCTCGTCCTCCGTCTCCTTCGGCGGGCGCGGCAAAAGGCGGCGCGATTTCAGGTATAACAGCGTCGCGGCAACGCTCAAAAATTCGCTTGCCTTGTCCATGTTCGGCGCGTCCGGCGAGGACATATACGCCAGGTATTGCGACGTGATCTCCGAAACGAAGATATCCTTGATATCCAGCTCGGATTCCTCGATCAAATGCAAAAGCAGGTCGAGCGGCCCCTCAAACTGCTCCAAACGCACGCGGTATTCCATGCCGAACAGACTCCCGTCATCCTGGGCGCTTTTTTCGCGCCCGACTCAAAACAAACCGAAAAACGCAATCGCAAGCCGCAGAAAGCCCGACGCAAGCCACGAAACGACGACCGACAGCAGCGACGAAAGCACGCCCGTAAACAGCAGCGCAATCAGAATATACTGCCCATACTGCCGCATGAACATGAAAAAGCGCGGGATCTTGCGCACGAGCAGGCTTTCCAGCACATGCGAACCGTCCAGCGGGTAAATCGGAATCAGGTTGAACACCATCAGCGACAGGTTGATTGTAATAATGCCCGTCAGAATGCTCACAAACGCTTCGTTCGCGCCGAGCGAGGTTTTCATCGCCAGCAGCACATAGAGAAACGCGAACACGAACGCCACGATAAGGTTCATCGTCACGCCCGCGAGCGATACGATGATATCGTCACGCTTGAAGTTTTTGAAGTTGCGGGGGTTGACCGGCACGGGCTTGGCCCAGCCGAAGCCGAGCAGCAGCAGCGAGAGAAAGCCGAACACGTCGAAATGCGAAAACGGGTTAAACGACATGCGCCCGAGGTTCTTCGCCGTCGGGTCGCCCAGCTTGTATGCGGCAAACGCGTGCGCCCACTCATGAACGGTCAAGCCGATCAGAATCGCGGGCAACGTGTATAACAGTTGCAGCGGGTTTTGGAAAAACTGCGTGATACGCGACAAATGAAATCCGCTCCTTTCGTTCGATGCAGCCATTATACCCAAATTCCGCCCGTGTTGCAACCCACGCTTCTTTCTCTTGCAAGAGACACGCTTCTTTCTCTTGAAAGAGAAAGAAGCAAAGAGAACTCCGTTTGCCGCGGATGCTTCTTTACCGGTAAATCAAAGTTCTTTTCGTTTCCTTTTCTTTCAAGAATAGGAAAGAAACGCCCGAACGACGCGAAAGAAGAGCTCCTTGATGCCGAACGCCTCCACGCTTTCGCGCACATACAGCTCGGTTTCGGCAAGCGTTTCGCCCGCCGCGTTTTGGAATTGCAGCGTGCCCACCCTTTCCTTCGGATCCAGCGGCGCGTCAAGATACGGCGGCAAATCGAATTCGCGGGTCGTCTCCCCCGCGTTCGCTTCGCGCACGACGACGACCTTCTCCTTGACATAAAGATCGATCTCGCGCTGCTTTCCGCCGCGCAGGGCGACGCCCTCCTTGACGGGGCGATCGGGCGAAGCGAGCGTTTCTGCGCGGAAATTCGACAACCCGTATTCGAGCAGGGCAGTCGCCGCCGCGCTGCGCGAGGGCGCGTCCTTTGCCCCGATGATCACGGCAAGCAGCGTCGTTTCGCCGCGCTGCGCCAAAAACACGCCGCAATACCCGTCCGTTTGCGACGAGCCCGTCATCAGCCCCTTGCAGCCCGAAAACGACTTGATAAGCCGATTTGCGCTGACCAGCTCCGTCTCCCGCCCGTCGGAATGCACGATCGAATCCATGTATCGCCCGGCATACTTCATCAGCGTTTCCGAGGACGCCGCCGCGCGCCCAAGCATCGCCAAATCCCATGCCGAAAAGCAGGCGTTTGTTCCGAGCGCGTCGGTCAGCGACACGGACAGGCCGAGCTTTTTCAGCGACACGTTAATGTTATCGACAAACACCTGCTCCGAGCCAAACGCGTTTTCGCCGAGCGCAAGAATCGCGTCGCCCGCCGAGATCATGACCGCCGCCTTCATCAGCTCGCCCGCCGCGATCTCCTCCCCGCCCTCGACGAACGCCGTCGGCCCGCCGATCGCCGCCGCGCGCGCGGAAACGCGCATCGTCTGCCCCTCCGTCAGCGCGCCCTCGTCAAACACCGTTGCCAGCGTCAAAATCGCGGGCAGACGGGAAAGACCCGCGACCGTATGCTTTGCGTCGGGCTCCTTCGCCCAAAGGCGCGTCACGGTAATCGGCTCGACAAGCGCGGCGGCAACCACGCCGTCCGTCTGCGCAAAAGGCGGATCCGCTTCGTCTCCGTTTGACGCCCGCAAAGGCAGAACGAGGCAGCAAAGGATCAAAACCGCCAGCATCCGTTTCATACACACAGTCCCCCCCCCATTTCTGTTCGGGCAAAACGCCGTTTGACCAAATCGCGGGACAAAAAAAGCGCCCGCTTCGATCCTAGTCTATGTCGAAACGGGGCGCCTGTATGACGGGGCTTGTCGGTTTTATGGGTTCAGTCCGTCAGAATTTCGCTCAAAAACGACGTTCCCACGCGCCATTTCTCGTTCAGCAGATATTCCGATATGGTCGCGGCGATGTCCGCAAAGCAGGTTCGCGTGCCAAGGTTCGTGTTCGGCTTGACGTGCGCGCCCGTGACGACCAGCGGGATATACTCGCGCGAATGATCCGTGCTCGGCGTGGTCGGATCGCAGCCGTGATCCGCCGTAACCATCAAAATATCGTGTTCGCCAAGCGCATCGATGAGCTCGGGCATTCTCGCGTCAAACGCCTCGAGCGACGCGGCGTAGCCCTCAACGTCGTTTCTGTGCCCATAGAGCATATCCGTATCGACGAGGTTCGTGAAGACAAAGTCGCCCGTGCCGTCTTTCATAAAGCGGAGCGTCGCGGCGATTCCCTCGTCGTTGCGATGCGTATGATCAACCACCGTGACCCCGCGATGGCAGAAGATGTCCTCGATCTTGCCGACGCCGACCACGCACCTGCCGTTCTTTTCCAACGCGTCCAGGATCGTATCCCGAAACGGCGGCAGCGCGAAGTCGCGGCGGTTCTCCGTTCGCGTATAGCTTCCGTGTTCGCCGACGAACGGACGCGCAATCACGCGGCCGACCAGATAATCGCCCGTCAGCATCTTACGCGCAACCTCGCAGATGCGATACTGCTCGGAAAGCGGTATCACGCCCTCGTGCATGGCGATTTGGAACACGCTGTCCGCCGAGGTGTATACGATCGGCTTGCCCGTTTTCATATGCTCGTCGCCCAGCTCCTGAATGATCTGCGTTCCGCTCGCGGGATAATTGCCGAGCGTGCCGCGCCCGATCGCCGTCTCGAACGCGTCGAGAAACGCCTTTGGAAACCCGTTCGGGTAGGTGCGAAACGGCTCGTCCAGCGGAAGCCCCGCGATTTCCCAATGCCCGCATGTGGTATCCTTCGCCTTGGTCGTTTCCGCCAGCCGTCCGAACGCGCCCGTCGCGGGCGTTTCGGTTTGATCCAAGCGGCTGTCCTCGATGTTTGCAAGCCCGAGCGCCGTCAGGTTGGGCAGCGCCAGCCTGCCGCGCACGCGCCGAATATTGCCAAGCGTATGGGAACCGACGTCCCCGAATTCCGCCGCATCCGGCAGCGCGCCGATGCCCACGCTGTCCAAAACGATTAAAATCACGCGCTTCCTTGCCGCGTTTGCCTGTGTCATATGGTTTGTTGTTCCTTTCTTTGGGATTGAGACCGTCTCCCGCGCCGAAACCCGCAAAATCGGCTCCCGCGCGCTTCGCCTCGCTCGATTGCAGTGTATCACGTTCCCCCGAATTCCGTCAACGCGCGGCAAACCGCCGTCGCGCCCAAAAACGCAACCCCGCCCATCGCCAGCGCGCAAAGAAGGCAGCGCCTCGCATCCGCGCGCGAAAGGCGGCCGCCCACGGCGCACCGATCCCGCGGAAGCAGGCAAAGATGCGCATACAGCGCGAGCTTGACGAGTGTTTCCGCGAAAAGCGCCCCGAACGCAAGGTAAAACCCGGCGTTTTTCAGCGCGAACGCCGCGCCGAACGCCGCGCCGTGCAGCGCGCCAAACAGCAGAACCGCCGCGATCCAGAGAAGGATTCGCTTTCCTTTGCCCACGGTAAGCGGCATGACGACGGCAAGCGTCAGGGGCGGTAAGAACGACGCAAGCAGCAGCGCCGTCGTGCTCGAAGCGCCCGTCAGCCGTTTTGCGCCGCTCAAAAGACGCAGTTGCAGCGCGTCCGCCCAAGCGGCGGCAAACAGAGCGCGCCCAAACGCGGCGGAAAACACGAAAAGCGTGCAAAACGCCGCCGCGGAACGGCGGTTCCGCCAAAGAAACGCGCTGTTACGCCGCATGGCGTCTGCAAAAAGCGACCGCATACGCGAGCATATGCGGTCTTGGCGCGCGCTATGTCCGTTTTGCGGGGAAGCGCGCTAATCCGCTTGTCCCAACGCGTGATGCGCCATCAGGGCGATGAACTCCAAATTGCTCGGCTTGCCCTTTTTATCGTTGACCGTATAGCCGAAAAACATATGAATCGCCGTCAGGTTGCCGCGCGTCCACGCGATCTCGATCGCGTTGCGTATGGCGTGCTCGACGAGCGGCGGGCGGGTGTTGTACAGCTTGGCAATCGTCGGATAGATGTCGTTCGTTACGCTCAGCTTGGTCGGCGCATCCGAAAGCGCATAGATGCGGATTGCGTCGCGCAGGTAGTAGCAGCCCTTCAAGTGTGCGGGTATGCCAAGCTGACGAACGTCGTCCGCGATGCGCGCCTCCAATCGATCCATGCAGGGCGCTTCCGCCGTCGCTTCCGACTCCGCCATATGCATAAGCGCCAGCACGCGCAGCTGAATGATCGATTCGTCCATGGGCGTTGCGAAGCAATACAGCGCGCGATCCTTGATCGGCATAAGCAGCCGATCGTCCGCAAGCGCGGTCAATATGAAAACGAGCGGTCTTCGATCATCCGAAAACGCGTCTGTGGCGCGGATGATGGAATACCCGTCCATTCCCGCAAGAAACAGATCCAGCAACAGAATATCCACGCGCTGCTCGTTCATGACCCGCAGGCAGTCAAACCCGTTTCGCGCGGTCGGCAAGAGCCGAATCTCTTCCAAATCGGAAAATACGCATTCCAGCCGCATCGCCTGCCCGACGCTGCTGCACGCAATCAACATGTTTTTACGCATTCATTCGTTCTCCCCCCACCCATACCGGATCTGTCGCCGAAAAAGACGGTTTACATGGCTTTACGCA
>CAZBVC010000050.1:3881-12529 GCA_964495255.1 uncultured Oscillospiraceae bacterium | reverse complement strand
AACCTGACACCGGAGGCGTTTATGCTAGCCGGGAAAGAGGGCGTTTGACGCTTACGTCCTATGGGCGGCGAATCCGCCTTGCGACGCGAAAGACGTTTTACCTGTTCAGGCGAAAAACGTCCCTCGCACCTCATCCGCCGCGACCTTCCGCGCATCGAAGCGCGACAAGCCGTTGGATATTAAGGCGCGAACAAATTTGGCGTAAATAACGCGCCTGTTTTCTGGAACAATATAACCACCTCCGTTTTTCCATGCTTCGATTTACTAAACTTATACAAATTTAATCAGAAGTATTACCATCCCGATAACCCACAGAACAGTAAAGAAAACAAGGATGTTCTTGATTGTTCGGATTGATGAACGAATGTCCTGAACTGCGCTTTGAACTTGAACATTAAAAGAACCTTCAACATCCGAAATTAAATCGTATTTTATTTTTTCCCGTTCCGATTGTGTTTTAGTGTTCCATTTGCCCGATGTAAACCCGGTATACAAAAGAGAATTGTCGCACTCAGGGCATTTGAGATTTTTGATTGGCTCGTCGTTTTCCTGACTGTAAACTTCCTTGCACTTCGGACATAAATACATATATTCCATTTTCTTTTCCTCCTAAGAATAATTTGTTCATTCTTCATAAACAAAATGCTTTGACGCGCTAAATAACCATCTTAATAATCCAAGCCAAGAACGCCAGACCAACAACCACCTATTCGATTATGACGATGGTATAGAAAAACCTCATTTCCTGCTCGATGGATTCCATCAGCGGCGTCACATACGAAAGAGTATTTTAACGTTGTCGCTTTTCATTTCTTCAGCAGTGTAAGGAAACGTTTGTTGTCCGCATATGGGGCATTTGTCCGTTTTGTCAGGCTATTTATTGTTGCATTGTTTACACGTCATCATTTTCTCGTCACCCCCTAAAACTTATTGCCACATTTGTTACACTTGTATTTGCTCATAATCGTGTTTGCCGCAAAGATTCCAAACGCCCAAGCCGACGCGCTTTTTTGCAGTCCGCTAATTTTGCTTACGTCTGTACTTCCGCAGTTTGGACAATGAATTTTTGTGTCGATTGGTGCGCCGCAATGCGGACAGTTAGCCGCCTTGTCGGAAACTTCATTCCCGCACTCCGTACATTTGATTAGTGACATGAATCTGACCTCCTGTATTTAGTTTTGATTGGGTTCTGCGCGGTTGTGTTCTGCGCGCAAACATTCGTTCGGTTGTGCTGTTACGTTAGCACTGATAAGACGGGCAGTCAAGGAATATTTAGGATATATTGATTTTACATTGACCTTCCATCAAATGCAATGGAAAGTTCTTCATTTTTGTTATGGTTCTGTTTCTTGCTTCGCTACTACACCAAAGCTGATTTCTATCATATGCTTTTCCCTGTTCCAAATCAAAAGTTCGAATGGGGCATCACGGAAGATTTCGGAAGAGAAACGATTGTTCATGATTCTGCGTAGTAACGGTATGCAGGCGCACTGCTTCCCTCGCATTCGGGACGCGAAAGACGTTTTACCTGTTCAGGCGATAAAACGTCCCTCGCACCTCATCCGCCGCGACCTTCCGCACATCGAAGCGCGACAAGCCGTTTTCGATATGCGCCGCCAAGGTCATTGCAGCATAGCTATGGCGTCCGCTATGGTTTTCTCGAATGCCTCCATGCCGTATTTATCGACCTCGGTCTTGTTCTTTTCGCCGTGGGTCAGGCAGCCGGCGCCGTTGATGCAGCCGCCCACGCAGGCCATGCCCTCTATAAAGTTTGCATCGAGCACGTTCTTGCTCTTTTTGAGCAGCGCTATTTTACATTCCTCGATTCCGTCGCAGACGCAGGGCTTGCATACGAAATCCATAAGCCCATGCTCCTTGAGCCCCTCGGCGACGGCGTCGGACAGGCCGCCGGAGCGGGCGAAGATACGCCCGAAGTAGGAGGCGTTGTCCAATACGTCCTCCGGCATCGTCGTAATGTCCAAATCACGGCTGTCAAAGAGCGCCTGCAATTCCTCAAACGTGATAACGGCGTCGACATAGGGCTTGACCGTCTCCCTCTGCGCTTCGGCTTTCTTTGCGGTGCAGGGCCCGATGAAAACGATTTTGCACGAGGAATCCATTCCCTTGATATATTTTGCGAGCGTCGCCATGGGGGATAAACTATGGGAAACGAGCGGCATAAGCTCCGGATGGTTCGCTTCCACATATCGATAAAACGCGGGGCAGCATGAGCTGGTCAAAAAGCCCTTTTCGGCAAGCTCCCCCGATTCCGCGTCGGCGACCATATCCGCGCCCAACGCCGCCTCGATTACGGTAAAAAAGCCGAGCTGTTTCAGCCCCGAGATCACCTGACCCAGCTTTGCGTAGGCGAACTGGCTGGAAATTGATGGCGCGACCAGCGCATAGGTCTTATACGCAGTGTTGCCTTGGCTTGCTTTGATTTGAGCGATGACGTCAAGGATATAGGACTTATCCGTAATGGCACCGAAGGGGCATTGATACACGCACGCGCCGCAGGCAACGCACTTTTCGTCGTCGATGGACGCGGATTGATCCTGCGCAATGGATATCGCCTTGACCTTGCAGGCGCTCTGACAAGGCCGTTTTCGGTTTATGATGGCGGTAAACGGGCAGGCCTTTGCACATTGACCGCACTCCACACATTTGGTTTTGTCTATATGCGCCACATGGTTCTGGTCGAAGGAGACCGCTCCGCGTTTGCATACGTCCTCACAGCGATGCGCAAGGCATCCGCGGCAAGAGTCGGTCACCTGATATCCGCCTATTGGGCACTCGTCGCAGGCAATATTGATGACCTCTATCACGTTATGATTGCCCCTGTCTCCGCCCATCGCCATTTTGACGCGCTCCGCCAAAATAGCGCGCTCCTTGTATACGCAGCAGCGCATGGTCGGAACCGTTCCGGGCACAACCGTTTTCGGTATATCCATCGCCGTCCATGCAAGCCGATCGTTCCATGCTTCCCGCGCCACCTCGCGCAGCACCTTGTATTTCAGGTATTGAACCTTCGTGTCAAACTTTCTCACGGAACGCTTCCTCCCTTAAAAGTAACTGATCTTGATCCGCTTCCCCATCCTGCGGAGGCATTCGGAAAGCTCCTGCACCAGATTCATTTTGATGCTGAAATTGATGGGCAAATCGGGGTTTTGATGCGCCGGGTTGATCGCGCGTCCCACGAAAAAGTTGATATCCGTAGCCTCCTCGAACAGCAGGCGGCATATCATCGAGGCGCCGTCGCGCTTTTACACGCTCCATTGCGGATACGTTTCGTTGTTTTCGAGATAATCCTTGGCATAGGTCAAAACCTTGTTCACGGTCAAAACGCCTTCGGTCACCAGATCCACGCCCTCTATCTCGGCGATGGGCGGCACGTCCGAGGCTTCAAAGTTCAAGCTGACCTTCACGGGCTTTCCCAGGTATTTCGCGGCGATGGAGGAGGTCGTACCGCCGCACACGATATGCTTCCCCTCCTTGGAAAAGAACAGCGCCATCATGCGGTTGGCGTCGTCGCGGTTGGCGGGCGGTCCAAACAGCAGGTTCATCGGCACGCGCTTGCGTATCCTTGCCACGCACGCCGTCGCGTCGTCGCCGGGTTTGCCCCCGTATAGCTTGTCGCACTCGTCAATCAGCATGGTGGAGAGCGTTTTCGCCGTATAGCCCGCGCAGGACATCGTCTCCATAAACGAGATAATATCCTCGCGCCGCCATCCGAAGTTGTAGGCGCTGCCAAGCCCCGCGTGGGGACAGCCGTCGCTCATGGCGATAAACAGATCGTTTTCGCAAAGCCTTATCAGGGATTTGAATATGGTTTTGCCGCCGATGTTCATTTCGGTTTTGGGATAGTCATAGTTTTGACCGTTGCGAATCAGAATCACCTGCGGATTGTCGTATTGAATCAGCTCCGCCTCTGCATTGTCTATCAGGTGAATGATGGTAAAGGTCGAATACGCCACGCCGCGCACCGAGCAAATAGGGAGCGTTGCGGCGATGGTGGAAACGCAGTCCTCCAGCGTAAGCCCGTCGGCCAGCATGGTGGAGATGATCTTGGAGGTAAGCGTGGAAAGGATGCTCGCCTTCACGCCGCTGCCAAGCCCGTCCGCAAGCACGACGACAAACGAATCCTCGCCCTGCTCCACAATGTCTACATGGTCGCCGCATAGCTGCTCGCCGACATGGTTTATGCTTTTGTAGCCGATGTCGGCACACAGGTCATTCATCCGCGCCTTCATTTGCCATCGACTCCTTCAGCCTTGTCAGCGCAATTTTCGTTTCGGCGGCGGTCTCGCCAAGCAGGGAAGCGATTTCCTGCACGATTCGCATCTGCTTATCGACCACCTTGTCCGCCGTTTCAATGGTTTGCCGGCTCAGCGCCTTGCGTTTGCTGCGCTCGTCCTCCTCCTCCGTCACATCGCGCATGATGCATATGAGGAGGCGCGATTCTGCGTCATAAACCACGGTCTGCTCGACAAACCGCTTATACTCCGCCAAAAATGTCCGCTGATCGCACACGTTTCGTTTGCTTTCCAGCACCTGCATGAACACGAGCGGATCCAGAATGCGCACGACCGGCTCGCCCAATACGTCGGATTCAAACCGAATATTCATGATTCTTCTTGCCGCCGCGTTGACCTGCTGCACCTCTAACTTGTCATTCAGCACGATCAGCCCGTTGGGGGTGTTGTTGACGATGCAGTCCGAAAAGCTCTCCGCCTTTTCCTTCAAGTACGGCAGGCACATGGAGATCTCCGCTTTGCCTTGCAGAATTGCGACCGCCTTCTCGCGGCAGGTCTCATAGCCGCAGGAGCCGCAGTTGAGTTCGTCCTCCGGCTTTGTTTTGCCCATCTGCCGCAGCACGTCGTTAATCTCCGTGTCGCTTGGCGTAAACGACGGCTTATTTGACACGGGGAAGATCTTATGCAAGCCTCCCGCGCCCACGGCCGCCACAGGAAAATCACGGCGCCCCGCGTAGCCCGCCACCGCCATATAATCCTGCACCGGCGAGCGATGGTATTTCTCCATAACGGGGCCGTTGACGCAGCTTCCCACGCAGGCGGACATCTCGATAAAGCAATGATGCACCCGCCCGCTCTCGATATCCCGCAGCGCGGCGATGCAGTTCTGCATCCCGTCAACGGCCAAATAGGAATAAGCGGAGTTTTCTTTTTGCATGGTTTTCAGTATGCCGCCGCACGTCGGGAAGAATCGCGCGCGGCTTTCGTCGTTTGCGTCCGTCTGCCGCGTCAAATCAATATGCTCCTCGTTTAGCCAGCGCGTCAAATCTTCAAAGGTCAGCACCGCGTCCACAATGCCCTCATATACCGCAGCTTCGTCCTTCTTGGCGACGCATGGCCCGATAAAAACCGTTTTTGCGTTTGGATATCTGCGCTTGATGTCGCTGCAATGCGCCTGCATGGGCGACATCACGTCCGCAAGATACGGCAGCGCGGACGGGAAATACTTCTGTATCAGCAGGTTTACCGAATGGCAGCAGGACGAGATGATCACATCGCGGGTATCCTCTGTGAGCATACGGTCATATTCGCGCTTCACCATCGTCGCGCCCAGCGCCGTTTCCTCCGCGTCGGCAAAGCCCAGCCTTTTCAGCGCCTCGCGCATCGCGCCGATACCGACGCCGTCGTAATTGGCGATAAACGAGGGCGCGAGGCTGACGTAAACGGGCTCTCCGCTTGCAATCAGCACGCGCGCTTTCTCAACCTCGCTCGTAATCTCCTTGGCGCCCTGCGGGCAGACGACGAAGCATTGTCCGCAAAGCACGCATTCGTCCTCGATGATGTGCGCTTGATTGCCGGAGAATCGAATGGATTTCACCGGGCAATGGCGAATGCATTTATAGCAGTTTTTGCAGTTGGATTTTTTCAGCGTCAGACAGCTTGCCATTTCAATCGACCTCCTGCTTGGCAATATGCGGTTGGATCCGTTCCTGCCAAAAAGCGTGCAGCGTTTCCGGCGTAACGCCGGTAAAGACGTCGTCGTTTACGGTAATCGTAACCCCGATGCGGTTGCATTTCCCCGCACAAAAACCGCCGCAAAGAATCACCTCGTCCTGTAAATGATCCTTTTCCACCCGCTTTTGCAGCCGTTCCACAATCTCATGGGAGCCCTTTAAGTGGCAGGAACTTCCGACGCAAACCTGTATCAGCACCATGATTTATACCTTGGCCAGCACTTGTGCGCAAAAGAAATCCTTGACCGCGTCGGGATTCACCGAGAAAAACGCGTCGTCAACGGTCACGCAAACGCCCTGCTGGCACTTGCCCATACAAAAAGTGCCGCCAAGCTCCACCTTGTCTTTCAGCGCATTCTCCGCGATCAGGTATTGAAGCTGCTCCACGACCTGACGAGCGCCCTTGATATGGCAGGATGACCCGATACAAACCGTCACTTTCATTGCTTTATCCTCCTCATTGCTGATGTTACTGATACTCTACGACATCGACCCATGAAAGCAGGAATTGGCGTTCCTTTTCATTGCCGTAAACGGACTGGGACGCGGCGACGATGGGCATCCACTTTTGCACATATTGCTTGGCGGTGTCGCTCCTTTTGCAGAACAGATCAAGATACCGTTCCGCGCCGTCGATGTCCCCCGCGAGCCAAAATAGAAGATACGTCCGCGCCGCGTCGGCGGAGGCGTTGCCCTGCGTGGCATGCGACCAGTCGAGCGTATAGAGCGCGCCGCCGTCGGTCACGATGACGTTGGTCGGGTTAAAATCCCCATGGCAGAGCTTATGATGCGTCGGCATGGCCTCCAAGCGGGTATGCAGATCGTATCGCGTCGTGGCGTCGAGCCCGGTTTGGTCGATCTTGGCGCTCAGCTTGTCCTTGAGGCGGCTCAGCTTGGGGCACGTTTTCGCCTGTATTTCAAGCTGTAAGTCCACGAACCGTTCCAGATACGCTTCCGCCTCGTCCGGCTGCTCCTGCATCAGCTGCGCCATGGTTTTCCCTTTGATAAACTCACTTACGATCGCCCACCTTCCGTCAATCACAGTCACTTCTTTGATCTTTGGCACGGCAAGCCCGGTTTCCTCCACCCGCGCATGGTTCAGCGCTTCGTTCAGAACGTCGGCCTTGGAAAAATCCGCGTCGAACACTTTGATGCAGTTTTCGCCGTCGCGATAAACGGTCTTGTTGTTTCTCACGGCTATGATTCTGTCCAGCTTCATTTTCGTATCCTCCTCACGCTTTCGCGCCCTTGCCGTTGCGCTTCGTTATGGGATCGGTCTCGGAAAAGCGCTTCACGGGGAGCGGCTTCTCTTCAAAGGTCTTTCCGTAATACGCGTTCAAATACATCTGCTTGATCTCGCTCATAAGCGGATAGCGCGGGTTCGCGCCGGTGCATTGATCGTCGAACGCCTGCTCGGTCATGTCGTCCAGCCGAGCCAAAAAGTCCGCTTCGTCCGGAACGTATTCTTGAATCGTGCGCTTGATGCCAACCCGCTCCTTCAACGCGTCGATGGCCAATATCAGGTTTGCAAGCTTTTCCGCGTCGTTTTCGCCTTCGACGCCCAAAGCGTCCGCGACCTCGGCGTATCGGGCAAGCGTATGCGGATGGTCGTACTGCGGGAACGTACCCATCTTGGCGGGCGTTTCCGCAGCGTTGAAGCGCAATACCTCGTCGATCATGAGCGCGTTGGCAACTCCGTGCGGTATATGATGAAACGCGCCCAGTTTATGCGCCATGGAATGGCATACGCCGAGGAAAGCGTTTGCGAACGCCATGCCCGCCATTGTTGCCGCGTTTGCCATCTTCTCCCGCGCTTCCGCGTCGTTTTGCCCATTGTCGTAGGCGCGCGGCAGATATTCGAACACCATTTTGAGCGAACGAAGGGCGAGCCCATCCGTGTAGTCCGTCGCCATCATGGAAGCGTACGCTTCGAGCGCATGCGTCACGGCGTCGATTCCCGAGGCTGCGGTGAGTCCGCGCGGCGCGCTCATGTGAAAATCCGCGTCGATAATCGCCATCTTGGGCAGCAGCGCATAGTCGGCAAGCGGATATTTTATGCCGGTCGCCTCGTCCGTGATAACCGCAAAGGGCGTAACCTCGGAGCCGGTTCCCGCAGAGGTCGGAATCGCGATAAAATACGCCTTTTCGCCCATCTTGGGGAAGGTGTATACGCGCTTGCGGATATCCATAAAGCGCATCGCCATATCCATAAAGTCGGCTTCGGGGTGTTCGTACATCACCCACATGATCTTTGCGGCGTCCATCGCGCTCCCGCCGCCCAACGCGATGATCACATCCGGCTCGAACGCCCGCATCTGCGCCGCGCCTGCCTTTGCGCAAGCAAGCGTCGGGTCGGGGGCGACGTCGAAAAACGTCGCGTGCCGAACGCCCATTTCGTCCAGCTTGTCGGTAATCGGCTTCGTATGCCCGTTATGGTAGAGAAAGCTGTCGGTCACGATGAACGCCTTCTTCTTGCCCATCACGGTCTTCAATTCGTCAAGCGCCACGGGCAGGCAGCCTTTCTTGATGTAAACCTTTTCGGGCGCGCGGAACCAAAGCATATTCTCTCTCCTCTCGGCGACGGTCTTGATGTTCAAAAGGTGCTTCACGCCCACGTTTTCCGACACGCTGTTGCCGCCCCAGCTGCCGCAGCCGAGCGTGA
>CAZBVC010000050.1:0-3871 GCA_964495255.1 uncultured Oscillospiraceae bacterium | reverse complement strand
TAAGGCGGAAGTTGTACAGGTCGCCGATACCGCCCTGCGAGGACGGCGTATTCACAAGAATACGGCAGGTTTTCATGCGCGCGGCGAATGCTTCGAGCTTGGCGCGCTCCGTCGCGGCATTGAGATAGATGGACGACGTATGGCCATAGCCCCCATCCGCAATCAGGCGCTCCGCCTTCGAGAAGGCTTCCTCAATATCCTTTGCGCGGTACATGGCGAGCACGGGGGAGAGCTTTTCGTGCGCAAACTCCTCGGAAAGCTCCACGCTCTCCACCTCGCCGATGAGTATTTTCGTGCCTTCGGGCACGGTAACGCCCGCGAGCGCGGCGATCGTCGTCGCCTTCTGCCCCACGATCTTCGCGTTCAGCGCGCCGTTGATGAGGATGGTTTTGCGTACCTTTTCCGTTTCCTCCCGATCGAGGAAATAGCAGCCCCTGTCCGCAAATTCCGCCCTGACAGCATCGTATACCGCGTCCAGCACGATAACGGACTGCTCGGAGGCGCATATCATGCCGTTGTCAAAGGTCTTGGAATGGACAATGGAGCTGACCGCAAGAAGGACGTCGGCGGTGTCGTCGATGATGGCGGGCGTGTTGCCGGGGCCAACGCCGAGCGCCGGTTTTCCCGAGGAATAAGCTGATTTTACCATGCCGGGGCCGCCGGTCGCAAGGATGATATCCGCTTCCTTCATAACAAGACCGGTCATTTCGAGGCCGGGGACGTCCACCCACGCGATGATCCCCTTCGGCGCGCCCGCAGCTACGGCAGCCTCGAGAACCGTTTTTGCCGCCGCCACCGTGGACGCCTTTGCGCGCGGATGCGGGCTTATGATCATGCCGTTACGCGTTTTGAGCGCCAACAGCGTCTTAAATATGGCGGTGGAGGTGGGGTTGGTTGTCGGGATGACCGCCGCGATCACGCCGATGGGCTCGGCGATTTTGCTTAGCCCGAACGCCGCGTCCTCTTCTATGACGCCGCAGGTCTTTGTATCCTTATAAGCGTTGTAGATGTATTCCGCCGCATAGTGGTTTTTGATCACCTTATCCTCCACGATACCCATGCCGGTCTCCTCGACGGCGAGCTTTGCAAGCGGAAGCCTCGCCTTGTCCGCAGCCGACGCCGCGGCAAGAAAGATCCTGTCCACCTGCTCCTGCGTGAAGGTCGCGTATTCCTTTTGCGCGGTTCTCACGCGCGCGATGGCCGCTTCCAGCTTTTTTACGTCGTCAACGATCTCGTATTGTTTCGCTTCCATGTCTTTATCCCTCCTGTATCTGATTGCGGTTCACGATCGAGCTGAGATATGCCAGCGACGTCGCCAAATTCTCCTGCCGAACGATTACCCCGTCCGGCACGCGCAGAGAGCACGGCGCGAAGCTCCAAATCGCGGTAACGCCGCACTTGACAAGCATGTCGCATATCTGCTGGGCAGCGTCTGCGGGAACCGTGATAATGCCCGTTCGGATATCGTTTTCCTTACAATACCGTGAAAGCGTTTCCAACGGGTAGATCGGCTTTTGGGCGCCGCCGCTAACGCACTTTGCGCCGTCGATGTCGAACGCGGCGGAAATTTCGATACCGAAGTCCGAAAACCCGCGGTATGCAAGCAACGCCAGACCCAGCTTTCCCGCGCCGACGATCACGCTGCGGCAATGCGCAAGCTGCCCGATGATTCGTTCGAGATCGCCAAGCAGCTCGGAGACCGTGTAGCCGACCTTCGGCTTTCCCGCACCGCTGACTGCGGCGAGATCCTTGCGAACCTGCACCTCGCCCAGGTCGAGCGCTTTTGCGATTGCCGTGGCGGAGACGGCCTGCTTTCCGAGAGCGGCAGCTTCTTTCAGATAACGAATATATGTCGGCAATCTTCCCAGCGTTGCGCGAGAAACGTTCCATTGCTCCATTGCATGCCGCGCCTCCTTTTGTGAATAGTATAGCAAGCGGTACGAAGCGTTGGGAATTACGAAAAACGCAATCGATACTATCAATATCGATATATGTTGCACCGAAATATGGCGACAGCTTCCGTTTTGAAAGCGCCGCCATATGTTTCGATCGAGCGGTGAACGGGGATTGTTAAAACCAACCTTGGTATCGTAACAGCAGCATTTGAGCAGCTTTTCCGTCTCCGCACGGTCGGGCTGCCGCGGGTTGGAGCCCGTGCAGGCGTCGGCGATGGCGTTCCTTGCAATCTCGGGCAGGCGCATAAGGAATCTGTCGTCCGGCACGAAGCCCTTTTCGCAGGGATAGCTGTCCGCGCCGTGGACGATATGCGGCGTTGTTACAATGGTATGGGGATTCCTGTGTGGGAATAATCAGCTTTACATATCGGTATTATCGGTATTGATATGCAGGATACCGAAATCGGCGGCAGCCCTAAAACACCGTTCTCTTTGAAGCGCACAGCTCCGTTATGAACCGTTTGTCAAGCTCGGACAGCCGATAGTCCTTTTTATAGATCAGCATATCTTTGTATACCCTTGCGTTGTCGCAGCAGCCGCGCTGCACGAGCGCGTAACGTTCGATCAATTCCTTCGGAAGCGGCGACACCCACATGAAGGTTTCCCGATTTTGCGATAAAAGCTCAAACTGGCTCCCGCGCTCGAATACGAAAATATGCCGCGCGATATTGTCCGGCAGCTCCTCTTTTTTTACGGTGGCGAGCGGCAGATACGGCACATAGGGATCCGCGTGCGCGATTTCGATCAACGGCTCCAAATCGGAGAACCGAATCTCCGCAAGGGACGCCAACGGGCTGTCGGCGTTCATGACCAGCGCATAGGTAAACTCCGCCACAAGCTCGTAGCACAGCCCTTTTTCTTCCAGCATTTCCTTGAAATATCGGTCGTAGTTGGCGGCATAACGAATAACGCCCAAACGATAATCGGCGTTCAGAATGTTTTTGATCGCCTCGGAAGAATTGGTTTCTTTATAGAATATCTCCGCCGATTCCGCGCTGATGCAGGTTGAAAACCGCGCAAACGCGTCGGAAATATAGCTCGCGCGGGGAACGGAAATCGAAAACTGCTGCGTTGCGGACAACCCGCCTTTGTATCGCTTTTCCACGTCGTCAATCTGGTCGAGTATCCGCTGCGCGTAGCCGATGAACTTTTCGCCCTCCGGCGTAAGGAACATTCCCCTTGCGGAGCGCTCAAAAATCGTGATTCCCAAATCCGATTCCAGTGCCTTAATGGAACGGCTGAGATTCGGCTGCGCGACAAAAAGCGTTTCCGCCGCCTGATTGATGGAATGGGTTCTTGCGACCTCCACCGCGTATTTCCAGTACAGGATATTCATTATGCAGCTCCTCGTTCAATTTCGTTTCTTGCTTTCTTATCATACGTCAAATCCGTCCGCGCCGCAATCGTTTTGCGCCGCGCTCGGGCGCAACGGCATCCGTCGCGGAAAGCTCCATGCGCTATCCGATTGCGAACTTTCGGAGAAGGGGTTGATTTCGCCTCTTCGGTTGCGTACAATCTAATTAGGGGTATTCGCTGAATCGTTTCGGACGTAACCGCAGGGCGTTTTTACATTGCGGAGCGGTTGAGCCCCTTTTCTTCTTCCTCCATACATTGTCTGAATCTTGATATCTGAATGCTTGTCGGAGACAACGGCAGCGGTTTCCGCAGATTGCGGTCGATGCATCGGATACAGGCTATAAGCGTACGAAATTCCCGGAATGCCGTTTGCGCTTGACATTCCGTCGCGCCGCGGATAAGATAAGCAAGCCCCATATGGCGCGAGGTGCTCGGTTTGGCGAATACGCGCGGTACAAGAAACATGACGAAGGGCGATCACCGCAGGGTAATCGTCGATTTTGCCATACCTGTGTTTTTCAGCATGCTGTTTCAGCAGCTTTACAGCACCGTCGACTCTC
>CAZBVC010000049.1:12415-13344 GCA_964495255.1 uncultured Oscillospiraceae bacterium | reverse complement strand
GTAGGACTTCTTCGCGGCGTCTTTCATATACTCGATTGCCTCCGCGGCGGGGATGACGTTGGCAAGCGCGAAGAACGCGCTCTGCATAATCGTGTTGATGCGTCCGCCCATGCCGACCTTGCGGGCAAGCGCGATAGCGTCGATGTTGTAGAATTTGAGCTTCTGCCGTGCGATGGCGCGCTTCATGGAAGCGGGCAGCTCGGTCTCCATCTCCTCCGGCGTCCAGGGGCTGTTGAGCAGGAATACGCCGCCCTGGCGAATGCCGTCCGCAACGGCGTAGTGCGTCACATAGGAGGGGTTGTGGCAGGCGACAAAGTCCGCGCAGTCGATAAGGTACGGGCTCTGAATCGGCTGCTTGCCAAAGCGCAGATGCGAAACCGTCAGGCCGCCGGACTTTTTGGAATCGTAGGCGAAATAGCCCTGCGCATACATGGCGGTGTGGTCGCCGATAATCTTGATGCTGTTCTTGTTGGCGCCGACCGTGCCGTCCGAACCCAGGCCGTAGAACTTGCAGGCGATCGTGCCCTCGGGCGCGGCGTTGATCTGCTTCTTCGCCGTCAGCGAGGTATGCGTCACGTCGTCGATGATGCCGACGGTGAAATGGTTCTTCGGCTGCTTCTCCGCGAGGTTGTCGTATACCGAGCCGACCATGGTGGGCGTGAATTCCTTGCTGCCGAGGCCGTAGCGGCCGCCGACGACCGTAACGTTCGCCATGCCCGCTTCCGCGAGCGCGTTGACGACGTCCTGATACAGCGGCTCGCCCAGCGAACCGGGTTCCTTGGTGCGATCCAGCACCGCGACGCGCTTGACGCTCTCGGGCAGAGCCTTGACGAACGCATCCGCCGCAAATGGGCGATACAGACGAACTTTGAGCACGCCGACCTTCGCACCCTGCTTGTTCAGATAATTGACGGTCTCCTCGCAGACAT
>CAZBVC010000049.1:682-12405 GCA_964495255.1 uncultured Oscillospiraceae bacterium | reverse complement strand
CGCGGAGAACGTCATCGTCATCCGCGCCGCTGCCCATGATGACGATGACGTTCTCCGCGTCCTTTGCGCCGACATAGTCAAACAGGTGGTACTCTCTGCCCGTGATCTTGGCGACCTCGTCCATATAGTGCTGAACGATGGCGGGAATCGCGTCGTAATACTTGTTTGCCGCCTCGCGCGCCTGGAAATAGATGTCGGGGTTCTGCGCCGTGCCGCCCTGATGCGGATGCTCGGGGTTCAGCGCGCGCGCGCGGAACGCCTTGACCGCCTCAAAGTCGCACAGCTTGGCCATATCCTCATAATCGATCATCTCGATCTTTTGGACTTCGTGCGAGGTGCGGAAGCCGTCGAAGAAATGCAAAAAGGGCACGCTGGCCTTTATGGAGGCAAGATGCGCGACCAGCGCGAGATCCATGACTTCCTGCACGGAGGCGGAGGAAAGCATGGCAAAACCGGTCTGGCGGCAGGCCATAACGTCCGAATGGTCGCCGAAGATGGAGAGCGCATGCGCCGCAAGCGCACGGGCGGAAACATGAAACACGCCCGGGAGCAGCTCGCCGGAAATCTTGTACATATTGGGGATCATCAGCAGTAAGCCCTGCGACGCGGTAAACGTCGTGGTCAGCGCGCCCGCTTTGAGCGAGCCGTGAACCGCGCCCGCGGCGCCGCCCTCGCTCTGCATCTCCGCGATGCGCACCCGCTGTCCGAACAGGTTCGTTCTGCCGTTTGCAGCCCAATCGTCCGCAACCTCAGCCATCGGCGAGGAGGGCGTGATCGGGTAAATCGCCGCTACGTCCGAAAACGCATATGCAACGTGCGATGCGGCGGTGTTCCCATCGATCGTCATGGTTTTTGCCATTTTTCTCTTTGCCTCCTAAGTGATTTGAAATTCCATCGGGTTTTTCGAAGGATAAGCCCGATTCTTACCGAATACTATTATATCTTTCCCCGTTCGGGCTGTCAATGAAGCGCGTCGTCAAAAATGCAGGAAATCCGTCAAAAAGGAATTGCTTTTATGGGCAAAGAAGCGTCCGAAGGCTGCTTGCAAGCCGCTTGATCGTTCCTTCGGCGAAAACGTCGGAAAGCCCGTTTCGCGAAAGCGTCTCCCGAAAGCCGGCGTAGCTGCCCCGCCGCAAAACGTCGAAATACGTCTGTCGCGCGGAGACGGAATCCGTCAGACTTCGTTCAAACAGTTCCAGCGCGGGAACGATGCTCACGGCATAGCTGATATAGTACAGAGGCGTTTGAAACGTATGCGTGATAAGCGTCCATTCCGTGCCCTTATACGCGTGCGCGGCGGAAACGCCGTATTCCGCGGCGAGCGAGGCATACAGCGCGTTGATCTCGCTTAGCGTGATGTTCGGGTTTTGGTAGAGCCGCTGCTGGAATTCGTCCTCCATGCAGCCCGAAAGAAGCGCGTAAAGCGCGTCAAGAAGCTGATCGGTCTCCGCAAGCGGCGCCATGTCCGACCCGTAAAACGCCTCGTAATAGGGCGCCGTCAGCAACACGAGCGCCTGCGAATCAAACTCCGCGAGATCGAGGCTGTCGCTGTCTGAAAAGCTGCTCGATCCGTTATGGTAAAACGAGGCGAAATGCCCGAGCTCATGCAGCGCGGTTGCTACGTCCCCCGCCTGCCCGCTCCACTGCATGAAGATAAACGGCGCGCGTTCGTCCGAAAGATAGGTCGTAAAGCTCGTTTCCATCTTGACGGGGTCGGGCGTAAAGTCATACAGCCTGTTTGTCAGCAGATAGGAGCAGGCCTCCCCCAGTAGCGGCGAAAACCGCGGCGCGATTTCGGCAAGCGCGGCAAGAAACACGTCGAGGTCATAAGAGCGGGTATACAGGTCGTAGGTGTCGTTTTTCTCGTTCGCCTCGATATACAGCGGCGCGATATATTTCTTGACCGCCGCGTGCAGCTTTTGCGCGTCCAAAATCGTATAATCGCGCAGATAGCAATCGTATTCGTAAGCGGCATAGCTGCCGTAGCCGAGCTTCTTTGCCGCCGCGTCGCGCAGGCGAAGCTGCTTTATAAAGATCTCCCCCGCCTGCTCGTTCAGCGCCGCGCAGTAAGCGTCATACAGCCGATAGAACGAATCGTAGGAAAGCGTCGCGTCGCCAAGAATGTCGTCCAGCGTGCGGCGCTTGCCGTTGTCCAGAATGGAAAACGTGGCGATCAGCTCGTCGTAAAGCAGGGTCTGCTCCTCCGCCTCGTCCAGAAGCGCCTGCGCCTCGGCGTTGTCGCGCGCCTCCGCTTCGTAAACGGTTTCGATATACGCCTCGCCGAACGCATCCAGGGCGAGCTTTTCCGCCTCGTCGGACGATTCGAACAGCGCGACCGAAACGTCGTTCAGATCCATTTCCAGCGCCGCAAGCTCGGATTGCAGATAGGCGTACTCCGTCTTGTAGAACGGTTCCGTCACGTCGAAGGCATATAGCAGGTAGGCAAGCGAGGACATACTCTGCGCATGGGAAAACGCCGCTTGAATCGTCTCATAGTCCGCGATCATTCGGCTTGCGGGCTTCCCGATCTCCACGCCGTGCAGCAGATCGTCCATCTGCGCGCGAAGGGATTCCATGTCGGGGCGAACGTATTCCAAATCCGACAGGGAAACGTTCTCATGCGGATTGGTTACGAGATAGATCGTTTCGGGCGCGGACGTTTGGGCGGCGACGTCGTCGCCTTGCCGCGCGTCGTTTGACCGCGTACAGGCCGCCGTAAGCAGCAGGAAAGCCGTCAGGAGAAGCGCGGTCAACCGCTTTCCGACGGCAAAAACAGATTCTGAGCGATTCGGTTGGGGCACGGCTTTTCTTGGCGTCATGGTAACAGTATACTATAAGGAATTCCCGATGAATATGCGCGAAACAAAAAAAGATTTGTATTCATCGGCGATTCGTGGTATATATTCTTAGAAAACGCCGTGGCACGGTGCGTTTTTTTGCGCCCGTGTACGGCTTGCCGAAAGGATTTTGCATGAAGATCGTAGTGTTGGCGGGCGGGCTTTCCCCCGAACGCGACGTTTCTCTGTCCACGGGCACGTTGGTCACCAACGCCCTGCGCGATAAGGGGCACGAAGCGATACTGGTTGACCTTTTCTTTGGCATGGATGCGCTTTACGAGCCCATTCAAGCGATGTTTTCCTCCGAGGGACGGCTTTCCCCGTATCGCGTGCCGGAAGCCGAGCCGGATTTTGCCAAAATTCGCGCCGCGCGCAAGAATGGCTTTTCGAACAGCGTCGGCAACGGCGTGTTGGAGCTTTGCCGCGCGGCGGATCTCTGCTTTCTTGCGCTGCATGGCGGCGACGGCGAGAACGGACGCTTGCAGGCGTTTCTCGACCTTGCGGACGTAAAATATACGGGGTCTCCCTCCGTCGGCTGCGCGCTCGCGATGAACAAGGCGGTCAGCAAATCGCTCTTTCGCGCAAGCGGCGTGCCCACGGCGGATTGGCGCAGCGTAACGCGGATCGACGATCCCGAAACGTTCGACTTTCCCGTGCCCTGCGTGGTCAAACCGGTCTGCGGCGGCAGCAGTCTCGGCGTAACGATCGTCCGCGAAAGGGCGCTGCTTGCAGACGCGATTCGCGAGGGGTTCCAATATGAGGACGAACTCATCGTCGAGCGCTATATCGGCGGCATGGAGCTGTCCGTCGGCGTGATCGGCAACCATCTCGACGGCTCCGCCCACGCCCTGCCCCCCATCGAGATCGTACCCAAGCACGGCTTTTATGATTATCAGCATAAATATCAGGCGGGTTGGACGGACGAAATCGTGCCCGCTCGCATTTCGGCGGAAGCGACCGCCCGCGTGCAGGCGCTTGCGCTTATGGCATACCGCGCGCTCAAGCTGGACGTATACGCCCGCATCGACTTCCTGCTCCCCGAAGACGGCGAACCCTGCTGCTTGGAGGCGAACACGCTTCCCGGCATGACGCCGACCAGCCTTTTGCCGCAGGAAGCGGCGGTCACGGGGCTTGACTACCCTTCGCTCTGCGATGCAATCGTTCGGCTTTCGCTGAAAAAATACGAGCGCGCATGAAGCATTTTACCGTCAACGAGCTGCTTTCCGCTTGCCATGGCACGCTGTTTGGCGACGCGTCCCTTTTGCGGCGCGCCGTCTCCGACGTGGTGATCGACAGCCGCAAGGCAAAGGCCGGCGCCGTGTACGTTCCGATCATCGGGGATCGGTTCGACGGGCATACCTTTATTCCCGCCGCGCGCGAAAACGGCGCGATGCTCGTGTTGAGCGCGCATCCGCTGGACGAAACGCCCTACATCCGCGTTGACGACACGCTTTCCGCCTTGCAGGAAATTGCCTCCGCCTATCGGGACAAATTTGCGATTCCCGTGATCGGAATCACGGGCAGCGTCGGCAAAACCTCAACCAAGGAGATGGTCGCCGCGGCGCTTTCCTCGCGTCTTTGCGTGGTCAAGACCGTCGGCAGCGAAAACAACCAAACGGGCGTGCCGCTGACCATCTTCCGCTTTGACGAGTCGCACGACGCCGCCATCGTCGAGATGGGTACGAATCATTTCGGGGAGATCGACGCGCTGGCTCAAATCGCCAAGCCCGACATCTGTCTGTTTACGAACATCGGCGTTGCGCATATCGAGTTTTTCGGCTCGCGCGAAGGCATTTTGCGCGGCAAAACCGAAATGCTTGCCCATATGCGTCCGAACGGGAAAATCATCGTAAACGGCGACGACGAGTTGCTTCAAACCATACCGAACGCCTGCCGCTTCGGGTTTTCGGGCGCTTGCAACGTCGTCGGAACCAACGTTGTCAACGAGGGGCTCGACGGCATGACGTTTACGGTTTCCTGCGGCGGCGAGTCGATGCGCATTCATGTGCCCGCTGCGGGCGTGCATTCCGTTTCCAACGCGCTTGCCGCCATCGCGGTCGGGCGCGCGCTTCATCTGTCGCTTTCCGACCTGCGCGACGGCATCGCCGCCTTTTCGCCGCCCTCGGGCCGCCTGACGGTCAACCGCACGCGCCGCTATACCGTGCTCAACGACGCATATAACGCCAATCCCGATTCCATGATGGCGGCGCTCGACGTGCTCTCGCGCGTCAGCGGGCGCAAGGTCTGCATTTTGGGCGATATGTTCGAGCTGGGCGCGCAAAGCGAACGCCTGCATGAGACGGTCGGCGTATATGCTTCGACGCACGGCGCCGATCTGATTCTTTGCGTGGGCAGGGACGCGGCGTTTATTTATCGCGGTGCGGAAAGCGTTTCGCCCGCCAAGGCGCGCCGATTCGCCACACGGGACGAATTGCACGCGGCGCTGCCCGACCTTTTACAAAGCGGGGACGCCATACTTGTCAAGGCGTCCCACGGAATGCATCTCGAAGAAACGGTAGCGCTCCTGTTGAAGGACGAATAACGTTTTCCGACGACCGACAGCGTTTTTTGAATCAAAAGCAGCCCCTCCCGCAAAAGGAAGGGCTGTTTGTCTGTTGAAGAAGATGCGTCTGTCGGTAAAACCGCGTTTTTACGGGATGGGATTCGTCCATTCGCCTCCGCCGCCGCCGCTGCTTCCGCCGCCGCTGCTTCCGCCGCCGCCCGACGACTCGGACTGTTTGTCTGCGCGAACCTTCTCGATCGCAACAAACCCGAGCGCGCCGTCCCTGCTGACCAGATAGCGGTCGCCCAAATCCTCCAACACATGAAGAACGGTATTGATCCGCAGCTTTTCGAATTCGCCGAGCATGCGGAAGTTCGCATAGAACGGCGCGTTTTTTACCGCATAGCCGTCCCACGCCTCATACGCTTGCTCGTCTGCAAGCCGCAAAAGCGCAAGCGAAACCTTCCCGATTTGCCCGTCGATCAGCACATGGTAATGCGACTCGTCTCGGTCGATCACCTTGATCGTGTCGCCGCGGCTCAAAAACGCAGCGTATGCCTCCGTAAGGTCGGAAAGCACGCCGCCCTTGCCGCCTGCCGTTTGCCCGTTCGCCAAACGAACGACGCCGTTTGACGGGCGTGCGCGCAGAGCAAGCTGAATATCGCCGCCGTCCGCGCCGCCTCCGCCGCTTCCGCCGCCGCTTCCGCCGCCAAGCTGAGATTTGCTGATCGCCGTCGGCAAAGCATAGCCGAACAGCCCGTCGCCCCATTCGATGAACAGCGCAAGCCCCAGGTCGTCCGAAACCGTTACCTGCGTGTTTTGCGCAAGCGTTGCGATCGGTTCGCCCTCCTGATAAGCGCTTCTGTACACCTTTGTGTTGGCTTTGGCATACCCGTTCCATGGCTTTGGCGCTTCCGCCCCGTCCAAACGGATCAGCCACTTCTCGACAAGCAGCGGCGTTTCCGCGCCTTCGACGGAAACGATGAAGCAATCGTCCTGTTCGTCCGTTACGGAAACCGTGTCCCCGCGCGACAGGAACGCGAGAATCACGCCCGCCCGATCAATGCGCGATACGGCAGGTTCGCCCTCGGGCGCAGGTGTATCGGTCGGAAGCGGGGTCTGCGTCGGCGCCGTGGTCGGCGCAGGCGTGTCCGGCGGCAGGGTCGGCGCGTTCTTCGCGCCGCTTTCGCCGCAGCCCGCGCATACGGCGGTCATCATCAAAATGGCGAGCAGCCAAGCGAATAAGCGTTTCATCGGACGTCTCCTAGCCCTTGTAATCCGCATCATATTGATTTCCGTAGACATAGTGAATGATGCTCCATATATAGTTGTATGCCGCCGTGCCGCGCGTAAACGCGTTGCGGTTCTGATACGCGATAAAGCCGATGCTGCGAACGATCATGCCGCCATAGAGCGTAAGCTCCTCGCCCGCCGCGTTTTTCAGCTTCATGTAGGGGCGCATGGCAAGATCGGGCACGCACTTTGCGTTGTCGAACCCGACCAGCACGTTTGTATACAGCGTAAGCCCGTTCGCGGATTGATAGATCGGGTCGCTCACGCCCTTCTTATAGGCATAGGCCGTTTTCGCATAGCTCGCGCCGAGCACGAGCGAGCCCGTTCCCATTTCGCTTGTCCAAGCCACGCATGTGCCGTATTCCTCCAGCGTCCAGCCGCTGACGCCCGCGCCTTTGAGCGTGTTCTTTGTCGCCGTCGAAATCGCCGTAATCATGCGGATGCCCTTCGTTCCCGTAATGCGGATCGAGCAGCCGATATATCGCAGAAGATTGTCAAAGCCCGTGACGCGCGTTGCGTGATATGCGCCGCCTTCGTAGGTAAGCGTCCAAACCGCCATACCCGTGGGATACACCTTATGCTTGTCCGTTTCCGAAGCGCTGTTATAGGTATATATGGTCGCGCTCTTGGCGGAAGCGGCGCCCAAGTCCACGCTGTAATTCGAGCCGGAAATGAGCAGATCGGTTCCGTCGTAACACACGCCGTCGATCCATAGCTCGGTCACGTTCGATAAGCCCGTCCCGTCCACCGAAACAACGTAAGCGGACAGCGCCGTCAGGATCGTAATCGTCTTTTGCCCGCTCTTGCCGCTCGCGTCGTTCGCGGTCGCCTTGACCGTCACCGTGCCCGCCGTGATGGGCGTAAGAACGCCCGCCGTGCTGATTGAGGCGGAACCCGTTCGGTTGACGACGCTCCATGCGACGGTTTGATCGCTCGCGTTTGCAGGCAGAACCGCCGCGGACAAATTCAGCGTTTCCCCAAGCGTAACGAAGTTGTCGCCCGCGATCGAAACGGAACTCACCAATACGATGTCGCTCGTAAACGCCTTGATGCGCAGGTTTCCGCCGTTGTTCACGCCAACGTCCGTCCAGGTCACGCCGTCGTCGCTCGTAAAGCTCTGGTTGCTTGACGAGCGGGAGACGAAAACGATCCAGCCGCCGCTGCTCGAATAATCCAAAGGCAGATAGAAGCTGTTGCCGGCGACGTTTTGAAACGCGATTACGATCGAGAATTTCTCGTCCTTTGCGATCGGCACGGGGGTCGGCAGATCAACCGTATAGTATCCCGCATAGGTCGTGTGTTGGTTGGACAGCGTCGCCCGCAGCGTTCCCGAGGTTGGGTCGGACGCGTTTGTCAAACCCGTATACACCTTGACGGTATAGGTCGCGTTCGCTTCGTCGTCCAGCCAGAACGATACGGCCTCAATCTTGCCTGCCGCGTTTGCCGTGAATACGTTCGCCTCCATCGGCGTTGCGGACGTTGACGTCTCGGAATATTCGATGCTGGACGAACCGTCGTATTGGTAGCAGCGGTCGAAATCGCTCGCCGAGGCAAAATCCCAGACGAATCCCTGATAAACGTCCTGCGATACGGGAACCGATTCGTAGGACATATAGAAGTTGCCGCTGTTGCCCCAGTACGACCCCCAGCTGTTGCGAACGATCCATGCGCCGTTCGACGACGGCTGCGCGTTATCATGCCAGCGATCGATAAAGTTGCTCGCCCCGATCGTATCGTCCCAGCCGACGATCGTTACGGCGTGATTGGAGTAATAGCCGCTCTCATACGCGGATTGATAGCAATAGCGCGAGCTGTACAGGGGAAAATACTCGTCGTCATGGAAATAGTTGATCGTCACGGCGCCGTAATCCGCGATCAGCTGCTTGATGACGCTCGTTCCGCAGCCCAGCGGGACAATGCGCACATTGTGCAGATGCGCGGCGTCCTTATCGAACGCGTAGGAATAGGCGAGCCCGTTGCTTGCGATCGTATTGGCGTTCGTCTCGCTGTAAGCGGCAACGTCGCCCGAGACTTCCTGCATGGCGCCCATCCAGGAAGCGATCGTGCGGGAAGCGTAATAATAGTTGTCCCCGCCCCAAACGTCGTCGGCGATATACGCGTTGTGGTCGCCGCCAAAGTTCCCTTCGGGATCGTCGTATGTGCTGCCCGTGTACGGGCCTTTGTGGTGGAACCAGGCGAGCTGCAATTCGGCATAGTTGATGCTTGACGCGGATGCGCCGCTTTTGATCATGTCGATCTCGGCGGCGGCCAAAATCGCATGCGCATAGCAGGTTCCGAGCTGTCCCTGATTGCGCACGGGCGGAAGGTTGGGCGTGATATACCGCGCATCCGAAACGGCGGCGTTGCGCCCGCGCCGCGAGGGCGTGTAGGAGGGGACGCTTCGTTTGATGCCGCGATAGCCGAGGGGCGCGTCCTGTACGGCAAGCGCATATGTTGTAAATACGCCGCTTGCGTCGTTTGCCGTGGCAACGATCGTAACCGTGCCTTCCGTCAACGCGAGCAATACGCCGTTCTCGTCGATCATCGCGCTGCCCGTTCCGTTTTGAACGCTCCATGTTACCGTCGATATCGTCGCGTTATCGGGCTGTACCGATACGCTCATTTGCAGGCTTCCGCCCGCAACCAGCGCCGTTTGATCGCCCTCTGCGGATATCGTCAGCGCCGTAACGGGTATCTCTGCGGCGTCCGGTATTTCGTCCGTCGGCTCCTCAACCGTGATCGGCTCCTCAACCGTGATCGGCTCGTCAACGTCGGCAGGCTCCTCGGGCGTGGTCGGCTCGTCTGCGGAAACGATGATCTCGCGCTTCGCCGTCACGCCGCTTCCGTCCTTTGCTTCCGCGGTAACGTTCGTCGTACCCGAGGCGTGCGCGGTGACCACGCCCTCGGCGTCTATCGAAGCGATTGCCTCATCCTCGCTCGCAAAAAGCAGGGTTGGGTCGCTTGCGTCCGCAGGCAGAATCTCGGCGGTCAGCCGAACGGTTTCCCCAACCGTCAGCAGAATCGGCGCGGGCTTGTCCGCTTCATACGCGTCGGGGTCGCTCGGCGCGCGCAGCGTGATGGACGCGACAAGCACGTTCCCGCCGTCTGACGCGTCGTCGGTTTCGGCGAACGAGGGAGAGACGACGACGCCCAACAGCAGCACGAGGCCGAGGAGCGCGGACAGGAAGCGTTTCATGGACAGACCTCCTTGGGCGTGTAAAACCCATTTTGTTTGTACAAGCGGAATATTTGCGACTTTTGTGATAATTTGTACCGGATGTCAGTATATAACAAACAGACGGCGGATGTAAACCACCGCTTTATACAAAAATCTCGCTTTACGCGCCCAAGCCCCGCAAAACGCAAACGCCGATCTCCCGCTTAATCTCCTCCGCCGCTTCCCGCACATACGCGGGCGCGTGCGCGCACGGATCATCCGCGTGCCGCGGGCGATACTGCTGCAAGTAGAACGCTTCGCAGCCGCGAACGAGCTTGGCCGCCTCCACCGCGTCCGCCTTGGTGAGCTGCGGCGCGAACGTCAGCCGAAACTCATGCTTGACGGTTCCGTTTCGCAGAATCGCGATGCTTTTTTGAATCGCGTCAACGTCAACAGACGTCCGCGCGATCTCGGCATATTTGCAAAGCGGCGCTTTGACGTCCATCGCCACATAATCCACAAGCGCGGCGGACAGAAGCGCTTTGACCGCCTGCGGTTTGGAGCCGTTTGTGTCCAGCTTTGTTTGATACCCCATCGCCCGCACGCGCCGCAGAAATGTCTCCAACCCCTGCTGCAAGGTCGGTTCGCCGCCAGACACAACAACAGCCTGTAAAACGTCCTTCCGTTTTTCCAAAAAGGAAAGCACCTGTTCCTCGTCGATAAGCGGCGCGTCCTTGCCGAGAATATGGTCATTATGACAGTATACGCAGTCGAAATTGCAATACGGTGTGAACACGACCGCAGCAATCGCGCCCGGAAAGTCCACAAACGACGTTTTTTGAAACCCCGCGATCAGCATGGAACCTCCTTTCTCTTCTTTTCTTGAAAGAAAAGAAGCAAAAGAACTTCATTTGCCGAGCGACGCCGTTTTGCGTATGCGGGGTTTGGCAAAGTAGGTTTCTCTTGCTTCTTCTCTTTTCAAAGAGAAGAAGAACCCCCTCTTGAAAAGAAGCAAAAGAACTTCATTTGCCGAGCGACGCCGTTTTGCGTATGTGCGGTTTGGCAAAGTAGGTTTCTCTTGCTTCTTCTCTTTTCAAAGAGAAGAACCCCCTCTTGAAAAGAAGCAAAAGAACTTCATTTGCCGAGCGACGCCGTTTTGCGTATGTGCGGTTTGGCAAAGTAAGTTTCTCTTGCTTCTTCTCTTTTCAAAAAGAAGAACCCCCTCACACGACGAACTTTTTGCGCATCATGTACTCTTCGCGCTTGCCGGGGTTATAGTTTTGCACGGGGCGCAGATAGCCGACGACGCGCGACCAAACCTCGGCGTTTTGTCCGCAGGTCGGGCAGGTAAAGTGCTCGCCGGGAATATAGCCATGCTCCTTGCAGATAGAGAACGTCGGCGTAATGGAGATATACGGCATCTTGTACTTTTGAAACACCGTGCGAATAATGCTCTTGCAGGTTTCGATATCCTCGATGCGCTCGCCGATGTAGAGATGCTGAACGGTTCCGCCCGTGTAGAGCGATTGCAACTCGTCCTGCAAATCGCAGCATTCGAAAATATCGTCCGTAAACCCGACGGCAAGCTGCGAGGAATTCGTATACATCGGCTCCTCGATTCCCGATTGAACAATGTCGGGATAGCGCTGATGGTCGAGCTTGGCGAGGCGATAGCTCGTGCCCTCGGCGGGCGTCGCTTCGAGGTTGTAGCTGTGACCCGTCTCCTCCTGAAACTCGATCATGAGCGCGCGCAGGAAGTTCATCATTTCGAGCGCGAACGCGAGCCCTTCCCTGCTGCCGATGTCCTTGCCGATAAAGTTCAGGCAGCATTCGTTCATGCCGACCAGCCCGATCGTGTTGAAATGGTTGGTCCAGTATTCGCCCGTGCGCTGTTTGACGGCGCGCAAATAATGCTTGGAATAGGGATAGAGCC
>CAZBVC010000049.1:0-672 GCA_964495255.1 uncultured Oscillospiraceae bacterium | reverse complement strand
CCCTGCTCGGTCTGCCGCTCGATGATCTTGCGCTTGATTTCGAGGCTGGTTTTGCCGAGCGTGGCGACATAGCGCAGCCGCTCGTAGAACGCCTCCTTGGATTTGGCGAGGTAGCCGATGCGCGGCAGATTGATCGTATAAACGCCGATGCTGCCCGTCATGGGATTGGAGCCGAACAGGCCGCCGCCGCGCTTGCGCAATTCGCGCTTGTCGATGCGCAGGCGGCAGCACATGGAGACCGCGTCCTCGGGCGAGAGGTCGGAATTGACGTAGTTGGCGAAATACGGAATGCCGTATTTGCAGGTAATGCGCATGAAATCGTCCACCACGGGGCTTTCCCAATCGAAGTCCTTCGTGATGTTGATGGTCGGAATCGGGAACGTGAACACGCGCCCCTTCGCGTCGCCTTCGAGCATGACAGCGCAAAACGCTTTGTTGAAAAGATTCATTTCCTCCTGATATTCGCCGTAGGTGTGTTCGGTATACGACCCGCCGATGATAACCGGTTCGTCGCGCAGCGTACCGGGCACCTTGATGTCGAACGTCAGATTCGAAAACGGGCACTGAAAGCCAACGCGCGTCGGCACGTTGATATTGAATACAAACTCCTGCAAGCACTGCTTCACCTGGTCAAACGTCATATGGTCGCGCGCGACAAACGGCGCGCAATAT
>CAZBVC010000048.1:0-13541 GCA_964495255.1 uncultured Oscillospiraceae bacterium | reverse complement strand
CAAAAAAAAGTGAGGGCTGCGCTTTGACACGCAGCCCCCGTTTGTTGGTTTGTTGTTGTAAGCGCCGATTACTGCGCCTTTGCCGCTTTGCGTTCGCGGCAGAATTCCAGCAGCCAGCCGATGAACATCACAACGGCGAAGAAGATCAAATAGCCGATGATCTGTTGATAACCCTTGCCGACCACGCAGCAATACACCATGAACACGCAGCAGCAAACGCCCAAAGACGGTATCACGAAGCGGCGGAAGAAGTTGAACTCCTTGCACTTTACCATCAGCGCAATGAACATCGGGATGTACATGGCGTAGAGGTTGACGATGGAGATTTCGTCCGGCTCCCAACCGATCCAAAGGGAATTGTGAACGCCGCCGAAGAAATCCGGTCCCTTCATCCACAGGATAACCGTCCAGCCATACCAGAAGCCCGCCAGGCACAAGCCGATCAAGCTGGATTTCAGCACGAACGAGTTCTGATGGTCGATATCGCCGTAAAAATCGGGGCTGGGGCCCATGCCGCGCGCCGAAATGGAATACATGCCGCGGCAGCTTCCCATAATCAGCCCGTTCATGGTGCCAAGGCAGGAAATGGCGATAAACACATACACGATGGTTCCCGCAAAGCTGCCAAATACTTTTGTGAACGCGATGCCGGGCAGCTTTTCGCCGAGCGGCCAAGTGCCGATGATCGTATTCACATCGCCAACGGCGCTTGTGGAGAAGATATACAAGCAGTAGGCAACGGTGCAGAACAGCGCGCCGGCAATCAACGCAAGCGGCAGGTTCCGCTTGGAGTTTTTCAGCTCGGAGTTGATGGACGTTGCGAGAATCCAGCCCTCATATGCGAAGGCAAACGCAACAACGCCGTTAAACAAGCCGTTTAGCCCGCCGCCCGTCGTGGCGGCGCCCTGCTGGATGACCGCGGCCGTGGTTCCGTTGCACAGACCGACAATCGTTCCGACCACGCCCATCAGCAGGATCGGGACGAGCTTGATTACCGTCATGGAAACTTGCAGCTTGCCCGCGAGCTTGGGGCTGAGCGCGTTCACGCCGTAACCGATGATGAGGTACGCCGCGCCCAGGCCCACCGCTTCCACGGCGATGGTGCCCGTGCTGAAATCAAGCGCGGTCACGCCGATCAGCGGGCAGGTGAACACAGCCGCGAAGAAGGCCAAAATCGTCGCTAAGGACGGATAATAGATCGTGGTCATAAACCAGCCTACATAATAGGCATATTTGCGTCCGAGCGCAACCTCGGCATAATCCACAACGCCGTTCACTTTCTCGTATTTCGAGCCAAGCTCCGCAAATACGAGCGAACAGATAATGCAGATCACGCCAACGATCCCGACGATCAGGATTGCGTTCCAAAGGTTACCGTTCGTCAGGCTTAGGATTTTGCCGCCCTTGATGAAGACGCCGGAGCCGATTACGATGCCGATGACCATTGCGATGGCGGTCGGCAGACCGTAACGTTTCTCCATTTGTTTGTTTTCCATGCTTTCCCATTCCCTCCTTGATGCTATCTGTATCAGTATATACAGATTGTATACTATCTTTATACATTCTTTGTTTCCTTTTGTCAATCTAAAATAAATTATTTTCATCTTACAAATCAAAAAGCTTGCACTCGTTCATAACGCGTTGACGCGGAATGTCGGAACGTCTAAAATGGAAGTGCAAAAAAGGATTTTCAAACGGAAAGCGAGGGTTTCCATTGATTCTGTATCGGGAAAATGTGTTTTACCTTCATACCAACGAGACAAGCTACATCTTCCGCGTCACCGCGCACGGGCATCTCGAATCCGTCTATTACGGCGCGCGTCTGACGACGGATTCCATCGAGTCCTTGACGAAAAAACGAACCGCGATTGCGGGCACATCCGTTGACTACGATCCAAAGGACGAAACGTTCTATTCCTTGGATGCGATTAAGCTGGAATGGTCCGGCGTCGGCTGCGGCGATTACAGGCAAACGCCCGTCGAGCTGCGTCTTTTTGACGGAAGCTATCGCAACGATTTCCTGTTCCTTTCGCATCGGGTGATCGACGGCTGCGTCGCTTCCAATATGCTTCCGACGGCATACGCGGAGAAAGGCGAGGCGGAAACGCTCGAAATTACGCTTTGGGACGAAGTCGGAAAGCAAAAGCTGTATCTTCTCTACACCGTGTTTGCCGAAACGGATGTGATGACGCGCCGCGTCATACTGGAAAACTGCGGCGAAGGCGACGTGTTGATCCGCAGGCTGATGAGTATGCAGCTCGATCTTGAAAACCGCGGCTTTTCGCTCGTCACGTTCGACGGCGCATGGATCAAGGAAACGCATCGGCACGACCGCAAGCTGCAATACGGACAATTTGTCAACTCGTCCGTCACGGGTGCGTCGAGTCATCGGCATAATCCCGGCTTTTTGCTTGCCGCAGAGAACGCCTGCGAGGAATACGGCAGCGTATACGGCTTTAATCTCGTTTACAGCGGCAATCATTTGGGGCTTGCCGAGCTTTCCCCCGCCGACCTCGTTCGCGTACAAATCGGCATAAACCCCCATTGCTTTGAATGGACGCTGCACAAAGGCGAGCGTTTCGAAACGCCCGAGGCGATCATGACGTATTCCGACAAGGGCTTCAACGGCATGAGCGCGCATTTTCACGACTTTATCAATCGGCATATCGTGCGCGGGGATTGGAAAGGAAAAGAGCGACCCGTCCTGCTGAACGATTGGGAAGCCTGTTTTTTTCGATTCACCCGAGGTAAGCTCCTGCATCTCGCGCGCCAGGCAAAGAAACTCGGCGCGGAGCTGTTTGTTTTGGACGACGGCTGGTTCGGCGCGCGGAACAACGATTCCGCAGGCTTGGGCGACTATTCCGTCAACAGAAAGAAGCTGCCTCGGGGCATGAAGGCGTTCGCGGACGAGATTCATGCGCTGGGTCTGCGCTTCGGGCTTTGGTTTGAGCCGGAAATGGTCAACCCCGACAGCGACCTATACCGCGCGCATCCCGAGTACGCGCTGCAAACGCCGAACCGCGAACCGTTGACGGGGCGCAATCAGCTTGTGCTGGATCTGTGCAATCCGGATGTGCGCGACTATATCGTATCAAACGTGTCTCGCATACTGGACGAAGCGGGAATCGACTATGTCAAATGGGACATGAACCGCCATATCAGCGACGCGTATTCCCCCTGTATTCCGTCGCAAGGCGAGTTCTACCATCGATACATGCTTGGGCTTTACGACGTCTTGGCGCGCATCTTTCGCCCGCGCCCGCAGATTCTTTTGGAATCCTGCGCAAGCGGAGGCAATCGTTTCGATCTCGGCATGCTCTGCTTTTCGCCGCAGGTTTGGTCCAGCGACGACACAGACCCCGTCGAACGCCTTTCCATTCAGGGCGGTCTGAGCTACCTGTATCCGCTCTCGACGATGGGCGCGCACGTTTCCGCATCGCCCAATATGCAAACCCTGCGCGAAACCGCGCCAAGCATGCGTTTCGCCGTCGCCGCGTTCGGCTGCCTCGGCTATGAGCTCGACCCCAAATACCTCACGCATATGGAACGAAAAGAATTCAAGCGGCAGATCGCGCTGTATAAGGAAATTCGTCCGATCATGCAGTTCGGACGGTTTACGCGCCATACATCGACGAAGGACAACAAGGTCTTCTGGCAATGCACCGCAGCGGATCAAACGCAGGCGGTCGCAGGCTTATTCCAAACGCAGATACACGCGGCGGAGGGAAACGATATCCTGCCGCTTGCAAACCTGCTCCCCGAACGGAGATACACGATTCGAACTTTGCCGCAGCGCGTGTTTATCAAGCGGTTCGGAGGCTTGGTCAAGCATATCATGCCCATCGAGCTTGATCCGAACGGCTTTCTCCTGCGAACGGCAAACAAACTGTTCTCGCTGAACGACTGCGTGGAAAGCTATACCGCGTCGGGCAAGCAGCTCATGACGGGCGTGCATCTGAACAATCAGTTTATCGGTACGGGATATTCCGAGCAGATCCGCATGCTGGGCGATTTCGGCGCGAGCCTGTATCGGATCTCCGCCGAGGAAGCGCAATAAGCGTTGGATGAACAAAGCCGCCCGTTTGAGGCGGCTTTGTTGTGTATGCGATTCCCTTATCGGCTTATCAGCGCCGCAGCTTGTTCGCGATACTTTTTGCGGACGGTGATCGTGTAAACGTAGGACGGCGCGTCCGTGAACTTTGAATAGGGCAGCACGCCCTTTGCCTGAGCAGCGGCAGCGGCGTCGTTTCTCGCCATAAACCCGGGTCGCGTGCTCGTCGTGGTCAGCGTGAAGGGAATCTTCGCCGCTTTGAGCGCGTCCTCCGCTTTGCGCATCGCCTCCGCCGAGGTATCGACGAAGATCGGCTTTTTCAGCTTCATCATCCATTGCGAGAGAACGTCCCAAAAAACGAGCAATAAAACCCCGAATAGCAGCGCCGCCCCAAGCATGTAACCCGCCATGACTGCATCCTCCTCTATTTTACCAATCGTTTCCGTCGATTTCAGCCTAACATGCGTGAGACTGAGCTGTAAAGCATCGGCTTTACTCGTAAAGCGGGAAGCGCCTGCAAAGCGCGCATACTTCCTCCTTGACGGACGGAATCGCCGCTTCCCCTTCCTCCGCCACGCGGCAGATGAACGAGCCGATTTCCTCCATCTCCGCCTCTTTCATGCCGCGCGTGGTGACTGCGGGCGTACCGAAGCGAATGCCGCTCGTTTCGCGCTTGTTGCGCACGTCGAACGGGATGGCGTTCTTGTTGGCGGTGATATTCGCCCGATCCAGCATGGTTTGCAGCGAAAGCCCCGTAACGCCGCTTTGCGTCAGATCGACAAGCATCAGATGGTTATCCGTGCCGCCCGAAACGATCCGTAATCCGCGCGCCGAGAGCGTTTGCGCAAGCCGCTTGGCGTTTGATACGATCTGGCGCTGGTATTCGGCAAACGACGGCTGCATGGCCTCGCCGAAGCAGACCGCTTTCGCGGCGATCGTGTGCATGAGAGGGCCGCCCTGCGTGCCGGGGAAAATCGCCTTGTCGATCCTTGCGGCGAATTCCGCCTTGCATAGGATGAGTCCGCCGCGCGGGCCGCGCAGGGTCTTATGCGTCGTGGTTGTTGCCACGTCCGCATACGGAAACGGACTCGGATGCTCGCCTGCCGCGACAAGGCCCGAGATATGCGCCATGTCCACCATGAAATATGCGCCGACCTCCTTGGCGATGCCGCCGATGCGCTCAAAATCGATGATACGGGAATATGCGCTCGCACCCGCGACGATGAGCTTCGGGCGATGCGTCTTGGCAAGCCGCTCCATCTCGTCGTAGTCAATGCGTTCGGTTTCCGCGTTCACGCCGTAGGGAACGATCGTATATTGCCGCCCCGACGCGTTTGCGGGATGCCCGTGCGTCAAGTGCCCGCCGTGGTTGAGATTCATGGCGAGGATGGTATCCCCGACGTCGAGCAGCGCGTAGTATACCGCCATGTTGGACTGCGCGCCCGAATGCGGCTGAACGTTCGCGTGCTCGGCATGGAAAAGCGTCTTTGCGCGCTCGCGGGCGATCTGCTCCACCCCGTCGACGTATTCGCAGCCGCCGTAATAGCGGTTGCCGGGATAGCCCTCGGCATACTTGTTGGTCAGAGGGCTGCCGAGCGCCGCCATGACCGCAGGCGAAACGAAATTTTCCGAAGCGATCAGCTCCACATGGTCGCGCTGGCGCTGCAACTCCAAGCCCATATATTCCGCAACCTCGGGGTCAAACTGTGCAATAAATTCGTGAGACAACATACGCGTTTTATCGTTTCCTTTCTCAAACCGGTACATGAACCATTCCAAAAGCGCGCATGCGTTCGGAAACGGTTCCTTCGCTCGCCGCAGGGTCAATCGTTGTTTGAAAGAATTTGCGTGATGCGCGGCGTATAGGTGTTCTTTTTGGCGTTTCGCCTGTCGATCCATTTCAAAACGCAAAACGAAAGCGCGCAGCCGCCGATTCCGCTGAACAATCCCACCGTATCGGAAACGAGCGACCCAAGCCCGACGCCGATAAGCAATAGCCCGAGCGGTATGGCGTAAGCGATAAGGCTCGCCTGCACAACGCGCTTCGCCGCGAGGGAAACGCGCACGCGGTCGCCGATTTTTGCGCCGAGCGCATTATCAAGCGTGATTTCCATCTCCTTATCGCCCGCGGCAAGACACGCGCCGCAGTGCGTGCATTGCGCGCTTCGCTCAAAATGAACGACCGCTTTCGCGCCATCCGTGCGGGTGACGACGCCGATGTGTCCGTTCGCTTCCATATCGGCTTACTCGTCTTCCGTTTTCGTGCAGGCGATATTGAGCTCCATAAGCTGCTTGTCGTCAACGAGATCGGGCGCGCCCGTCAACGGGCACGACGCGTTTTGCACCTTCGGGAACGCGATCACGTCGCGAATGCTTTGCGTGCCGCAGATCAGCATGGCGAGGCGGTCAAGCCCGTATGCCATTCCGCCGTGCGGCGGCGGGCCGTAACGGAACGCGTTAATGAGGAAGCCGAAGCGATACTGCGCCTGCTCATCCGTAAAGCCGAGCGCACGGAACATACGCTTTTGTAGCTCCTGCGAATGAATCCGAATGGAACCGCCGCCGATTTCCACGCCGTTTAGCACAATGTCGTATGCTTTGGCGCGCACCGAACCCGGGTCGGATTCCAACCTGTCGAGATCCTCGTCCATCGGGCTTGTGAACGGATGATGCATGGCCATAAAGCGGTTTTCTTCGTCGCTCCACTCCAAAAGCGGAAACTCCGTGACCCAAAGCAGGTTATACTTGTCCTTCGGGATAAGGTTCAGCTTGTCGGCGAGCTTCAAGCGCAGCGCGCCGAGCGAGGCGAACACGATCGGATTCTTGTCCGCAACGATAAACAGAATATCGCCGACGGAGAAGTTCGCTTTTTCACGGATCGCTTCGATTTCCGCCTCCGAGAGGAATTTGGCGATCGGGGAAACCATCGCTTCGGGCTTGTCGTTCATCCAAGCAAGCCCCTTTGCCTTGTAGGTTTTGACGAATTCGCCCAGCGCGTCAATCTCCTTGCGCGAAAACTGCGCGCCGAACCCCTTCGCGTTGATGCAGCGCACGCTGCCGCCGTTGTCGAGCGCGGAACGGAACACGGAAAACTCGCTGTTTCTCACCGCGTCGGAAAGATCGACCAGCTCAAGTCCGAAGCGCGTATCGGGTTTATCGGAGCCGTAGCGCGCCATCGCGTCGCAATACTTGATGCGCGGGAGCGGAAGCGCAACGTCCACGTCGAGCGTTTCCTTGAACAGGCGTTTGAGGAAGCCCTCGTTGACGCTTTGGACGTCCTCCTCCTCGACGAACGACATTTCGAGGTCGATCTGCGTAAAATCGGGTTGACGATCCGCGCGAAGATCCTCGTCGCGGAAGCAGCGCGCGATTTGGATGTAGCGATCATACCCCGCGAGCATGAGGAGCTGCTTAAACAGCTGCGGGCTTTGCGGAAGCGCGTAGAATTTGCCGGGATGCACGCGGCTCGGGACGAGATAATCGCGCGCGCCTTCGGGCGTGCTCTTGGTCAGGATCGGCGTTTCGATGTCAAGAAAGCCCTGTTCCTCGAAATAACGGCGCGCGATCATGGAGATTTGGTTGCGCTTCATCAGGTAGCTCTGCATAGAGGGGCGGCGCAGATCGAGATAGCGGTATTTGAGACGCAAAAGCTCGTTTGCCTTGCAATCGTCCGTGATATCAAACGGCGGCGTCTCGCTGTCCGAAAGGATCTTGAATTCGGAAACGCGGACTTCGAATTCGCCCGTCTTCATGTTGGGGTTTACCATATCGCCCGTGCGCAAAACGAGCTTGCCGCGCACCGCAAGCACATATTCCGAACGAATCGTGCAGGCGCGGGCAAAATCCGCCTCGGAAAGCTTGCTCGCATCGAATACAACCTGCATGACGCCCGTCCGGTCGCGGAGCTGTACGAACACGAGCGCGCCCAAATCGCGCCGCACGTTCGTCCAGCCCATCAGCGTCACGACCTGCCCCGCGTTTTCCTTCGTCGGCTCCGCGCAGTAGGAGGTGCGTTTCCACCCGCTTAAAAATTCTCCCATGTTATTCCACCTCGATGCTTTTCAATATGTTTTGCGCCGTCAGCGCGATTGTTTGCTCCGTTCCGTCCGCCATGCGTTTCAACTTTGCTTCCCTGGCGGCGAGTTCGTTGTCGCCCAATACCAGAACATATGCCGCGCCGATCTTGTCGGCATATTTGAGCTGCGCTTTTACGCTTCTTGCCATGTGATCGATCTCGACCGCCAAGCCGGCTTTGCGCAATTCCCGCGCAAGCAGAAACGTCTCCGTTTTGGCTTTGTCGCCCATCGACGCCAAATATAAATCGTAACGGCGCGGCTTTGTTACCGTAACGCCGAGGTTATCCATCAGCAGAAGCAGCCGCTCCATGCCAAGTCCGAACCCGACGGCAGGCATATGCGGCCCGCCGATTTCTTTGACCAAGCCGTCGTAACGACCGCCGCCGCAGATTGCGCTTTGCGACCCGACGCAGTCCGACGTGATCTCGAACACGGTCTTGGTATAGTAATCGAGCCCGCGCACAAGCGTCGGCGTAACGACATACTTGATCTTGCACGCGTCGAGCAGCGAAAACAGGGTGTCCTGATGCGCCCTGCATGTTTCGCAGAGAAAATCGCCGATCTGCGGTGCGTTTGCCGCGATTTCGCCGCATTTTTCGAGCTTGCAGTCCAGAATGCGGAGAGGATTCGTCTCCAACCGTCCGCGGCACGTTTCGCACAGCTCGTCCAAATGAGCATACAGGTATTGTTTGAGCGCCTCGTGATACCGCGGGCGGCAGCTCGGACAACCGATGCTGTTGAGACGAACCGTCAAACCCGTGCAGCCGATTTTTTCAAGCAGCTCGCATGCCACGAGGATACATTCCGCGTCGGCGGTAGACCCCGCCGCGCCGAAAAATTCGACGCCGAACTGATGATGCTCCCTTAACCTGCCGGCCTGCGGTTTTTCGTAACGGAAAACGGGGCTGTACAAATAAAACGTCTTGGTCGGCTGCGATTCCGCGAAAAGATTGTTTTCCACGAACATGCGCACGACGCCCGCCGTCCCTTCGGGTTTGAGCGTAATGGAACGCTCGCCCTTATCGAGAAAGGTGTACATCTCCTTTTGCACGATGTCCGTCGTTTCGCCTACGCCGCGCAAAAAAAGCTCGGTATGCTCGATTACGGGCGTGCGGGTTTCGAGAAAGCCGTACTTATGCGCGACGTCTCGAATCAGCTTCTCCAAGTATTGCCAACGATAGCTTTCCTCGGGCAATACATCCTTTGTTCCCTTTGGCGCCTTACATGCCATCCATCAGCGCTCCCTTCGTCCGTTTGAAACGGTTCGTTCTGTTTGATGATGAAAAAAAGCGGGCTCCAATCCCAAACAGGGACGGGAAACCCGCGGTACCACCCCGATTGAACGAAATAAATCGTTCCTCTCAAACGCATAACGCGCGCGCACGTCGCAGCATAGGAAAGTTCGTTCTGCCGCGCGGTTCACGGATGCCCGTTCATTCGCGCCTGCTTGTACGGCTTGCACCATGCGCCGCGCTCTCTGCTTTTGCAGACCGACCGAATGAACCCTTCCGATCAAAACCTTTCATCGTATTATAGCCGCGCAAAGGTCGCCTGTCAATCCGAAAAAAAGCGTTCCCGCGCAAATTTCAGTTGTTCGAGCTTTTGCAGATACGTCGGCACGTCCTTCGGACTTGGCAGACGCTCGATGCGGCTTTCCGCCCCAAAGACGCGTTTTGTCATCGTGCCTGCGCCGTGCGCCAGGATCGAGACGCTTTCCTCCATCATGTCGATGTTATAGATGCAATTTGAACCCGGTCGCGCATAGCCGACGTTTTCCAAATTGCCGCTCATATATTTCTGCCGATACATATAATAGGGTCGCATGCCCATATCCGTCGCTGTGTGCGCACCCAATTTGATCATTTGCGCCACGTCGTCCTGCGAGGAGAGCGGATTTTGCGTCAATTCGTTTTTCAGCCGCGCGGAACGCTTGATCGCAAGCGCGTGTACGGTCAGGTTGTCGGGCCGTAACCGCTTGATCCGTTCGCAGGTGCGCTGAAAGTCAGAAAGGCTCTCGCCCGTCAGCCCCGCGATCAAGTCCATATTGATCTGCGTAAAACCCAGCTCGCGTGAAAGCAGGAAGCACGCCTCCGTTTCGTCGGCCGTGTGCGTTCTGCCGACGCGGCGCAGCGTTTCGTCGTTCATCGTCTGCGGATTGATCGAGATTCTCGAAACGCCGCATTCCTTCAAAACGACCAGCTTTTCCCGCGTGATCGTATCGGGTCTGCCCGCCTCGACGGTTATCTCGGAAAAGTCGCCATACGCGCCCTTTATATGCGTCAGCAGATCAAATAGCTGCTCCGCGGAAAGCACGGTCGGCGTTCCGCCGCCCATGTAGAATGCGCGCGGGGTCAAATGCAGCGCGCTTGCCAGAGCCGCTCCGTGGGAGACGTCGTCTTTCAGCGCGATCAGGTACGCGCCGAGGCGGCTTTCGTCGCGCCCCAAGATCTCGGACGGAAAGGAACAATACAGACATTTCGTCTTGCAGAACGGTATGCCGACATAAACGTCGATATCGGTTGGCTGTATGGACGCCAATATCGGCGCCTGCACGCGGCAGATGCTCGCCGCAAGGTCGCATTTCTCCTCGGAAACGTCAAACGTGTGCAGAAAAGTTTCGTGCGCGAACGCTTCCCCGCCCTCTGTGGTCAGTTCGCGAAAGAGCTTGGTCGGGCGAATTCCCGTCAGCGAGCCCCATGGCGTTTGGACGTCGGGATAGGCGCGCCGAAGCACCGCGAAGCAGGCGAGCTTCAAGTTGCGCTTTTCCAGCTTTTTGCGCAGAAGCGGCGTTGCGTCCGACGGGACGAAAAAAGCGCGCGTCTCCGTTTGCCCGCGCGTCTCGGCATAGGCAAGGCAGCTTTCGCCGTTCCGCGTCAGGTTCGCGGTAAACGCGTCTCCGCCGACCGAGGACGTGTCCTCACTTTGAAGCCCGATCTCCGAAAGACCGAGAAACAGGCGAATCTCCTCCGCAACGTCGTTTCGGTATTCGGGTCGGTTGGTGCATAGAATTACCATGGCATGCGGTTTCCATGTATCATAATCGGATTTACCATGCGCTCGTGCGCAAGCGTCGTAGGTTGATCATGTCCGCAAAAGAGCTCATAATCGCCGTCGAGCGCAAAAACGCGGTCAACGATCGAATGAAACAGCTCGTTTGCCGATCCGCCGGGGAAATCCGTTCTGCCATAGCTTTCGAAAAAGATCGTATCGCCGCAAAAAACGATTCTCTCGCTCGGCAAAACGAAGCACACGCTGCCTTTCGTATGACCGGGCGTATGAAGAACGGAAAAATCAAGTCCCGCGGCATGCAGCGCGTCGCCGTCTTGCAAAAGCCTGTCCGCCTGCACGGGCGGGATCGATTCGCCCGCAAACACGGCGAGATTCAGACGGTCGCTTTGCAGCATGGGCGCGTCTGCTTCGTGAACGCAGATAACGGCGTTCGTCGCGTCCTTAATCGCCTGCACGCCGCCGATGTGGTCGAAATGCCCATGGGTCAGCAAAATGTGCGTGCAGTTGAGACGCTCGGCTTTCAGCGCGGCAAGCACGCGTTTCGACTCGCCCGGATCGATCACGACGCAATCGTTTGAATCCTTTGCGCCGACGATATACGCGTTTTCGCGCAGCGAGCCGCATGAAACCATACGATTCCGAATCAAAACGTCCTCCTCGAATCCAGCAGGATCGTATGCGGACCGTCGTTTGTGAGCCGCACCTGCATATAGGCACGGAATTTTCCATGCGCGACGGGCACGCGCTCCGATATACGAGCCATGCACGCTTCGTAAAGCGAAATGGCGGTTTCGGGTCGCGCGGCTTTGATATAGCTCGGGCGCTTTCCCTTTCGCGCGTCCGCGCAAAGCGTGAACTGCGAAACGAGCAGCACGCTGCCGCCGATCTCCGAAACGTCGAGGTTCGGAATCTCGTTTTCGTCGTCGAATACGCGAAGCACCGTGACCTTATCGGCGATATAGGCTGCGTCCGCTTCCGTATCGTCGTCCATGACGCCCAAAAAGACGACGAGACCTGTTTCGATCTCGCCGATCGTTTCCCCGTTTGTTTCTACGCTCGCGTTCCTGACGCGTTGTACGACCGCGCGCATGCTTTCTTCTCCTATTTATTCATTCGATATACGTCGCCGACGCATTTGAGCTGCTTTAAGCTGCGAATGATGACGTTGAGCTGCTCCGTGTTCGTGACGGCAAACGTCATTTCGATGATGTATTTCCCGTCGCCCGACGATCTGCCGCTGATGCTTTGGATGCTGATGTTCAGGTTGGACAGCAGCGCCGATACGGACGAAAGCGTGCCGGGGCGGTCGTCGCCATGAATTTGAAGCGAGGCGTTAAACGAACTTTTCGCGTTGATCGCCCACGAAACCTCGATGATGCGATCCACCTCGCCGCGTAGGTTCGCGGCGTTCGGACAGTCCGCCCGATGGACGGATACGCCGCGTCCACGCGTAATATAGCCGATGATCGGGTCGCCGGGAAGCGGGTTGCAGCAGTTGCCGAACCGAACCGCCATACCGGGATCGCCTTTGACGATAATACCGTTGACGGGAATATGCGTCGTTTTGCCCGTATCCGAAACGTCGCCGTTTGCGATGCGCGCGGTCAGCTCCTCAACCTTATCGGCCTTCTTCTTTAAGTCGATCAGTTTATGCAAAAATTGGTTCGCGCTCATGCCGCCGAAGCCGATCGCGGAATAGATATCATCCAGATTCGCCATGTTCAATCGATTGAGCACGACGTTGTAGAAATCGGGCTTCAACACGTCCGATAGCTGCATGCCCGCGCGCTTTGCCGCGTCCTCGAGCATCTCTCTGCCGCGGGCGACGTTTGCCTCGCGATTTTCCTTCTTGAACCATTGGCGGATCTTGTTGCGCGCAGACTGCGTTTTGACGATTTTGAGCCAGTCGAGGCTCGGCCCCGCCTGCGCGTTGGATACGACGATCTCGATGACGTCGTTTGTTTTCAGCTTGTAGTCGAGCCGCACGAGCGAGCCGTTTACCTTGGCGCCCGCGCAGTGATGCCCGATGTTCGTATGGATGCGGTAAGCAAAATCGAGCGGCGTCGAGCCCTTCGGCAGGTCGATGATTTCGCCGCGCGGCGTCAACACGAAGACATACTCGCCGAGGAAATCCTTCATGATGTTCTCGACAAATTCCTTGCTGTCCTCGGTTGTGTCCTTCGCTTCGATGATTTGCCTGAGCCAACTCGTTTTTTTGTCGAGCAGGCTTTGCACCGTCCGCCCTTCTTTGTACATCCAATGCGCGGCGATGCCGTATTCCGCCGTTCGGTGCATTTCCTTCGTGCGAATCTGTACCTCGAACGGAATGCCGTTCGGCGCAAGCAAGGTTGTATGCAGCGAGCGGTACATGTTCGGCTTCGGCGTTGCGATATAGTCCTTAAACC
>CAZBVC010000047.1:0-13797 GCA_964495255.1 uncultured Oscillospiraceae bacterium | reverse complement strand
CGCAGAGCCGCCCAAAGCGGCATACAGCCGGAATCGCACGCGTTCGATAAAAAGCAGCATTCGCTGATGCTGGTAGACGATGACGTTCAGATCGTCAGATACCTGAAACGTCGCTTTCTCAAAAAGAACTATCGCGTGCAGGCGTTTACCGATGCGGAAGAAGCGCTTGCCGCCTTTCTGAAAGCGCCCGACAAATGGGATCTGGCGGTTCTCGACTATACCATGCCCAAGTACCGCGGAACCGAGCTGGCCCAACGAATGAAATCGCTTTCGCCGGAGATAACCATCGTTCTGATTACCGGTCTTGTGGAGCGCGAGGCGCTGCAAATGCAGCAGGAAGGCACGATCGCTCAAATTCTGACGAAACCGCTGGACTTCGATTTGATGCTGACGGAGATTGCGCATCATTTCTCGGAACAGACAAACGAAGGAGGCGCCCGATGCTGATTCAAAATAAAAAGCTTCCCAACCGCGCGGCTGCATTTCTTCTGGTTCTTCTGCTGCTCGGATGCGCCGCGCCAAAGCAGGCGGCAGTTCCGACATTCGACGGTTATCCAAAGGAATCCGTGGAGTTCGTTGCGCCCGCCGGAGCCGGCAGCGGATATGATCTCACCATCCGCTCCGTTGCAAAATGCCTGACCGAGACAAAGCTTGTTTCCGTTCCGTTGCCCGTTACAACCAAGCCGGGCGGCGGCGGGAGCGTCGCGCTTGCCTACCTTGCCGAAAAAGCCGGCGCGGATGACGTTATCTCCGTGTATTCGCCGCCGCTTTGCTTAATCAACCTCTATGGCGCAACCGAGTTGAGCTATTTGAACAACACGACCCCGATTGCAAAATTGATTACGGATTACGGATGCTTTGCGGTCAGTCGGGATTCCGACTATGGTTCGATCACGGAGATCATGCAGGCGCTGAAGGAGGATCCGAAATCCATCCGTGTAGGCGGAACCTCATCCTACGGTTCCATGGATCATGTGCAGTTTCTCAAAATCGCGAAGGCTGCGGGCGTATCCCGTCTCAACGAAATCGAATATTTCGGATTTGAGGACGGCTCGGCGGCCGCACAGCTCATGGGCGGACATTTGGACGTGATCTCCTGCGGGATCAGCGACGTTGTCGGTTTGGTGGAAAACGGCGAGCTTCGCGTTCTTGCGATTACGGCCGATAAGCGGGTCGGAAAAGGCATCGTTGCGGAAATGCCGACTTGCATAGAACAGGGAATCCCCGCTTCGTTCTATAACTGGCGCGGATTGTTCGGTCCAAAGGACATGCCGGATTACGCGCTGGCATTCTGGCAAAACACTTTGGAGCAAATGGTCAAAACGCCTCAGTGGGATAAGATATGCGAAGAATACGGCTGGGATATGGATTACATGAATCAAACGGATTTCATCGCTTTTCTGAAAGAGGTAAACGAAGAATATGCCGAACTGCTGCGCGACGTCAATCTGCTAAAACGTTCATAACCGCCGCGTCGGTGCCGACGTTAACGGTTTTTGCCGCATGCGTTCCACAACACGACAAAGGAGCCCTTCCATGAAAACAGTCTTTTACAAATTCTTATCGCGCGCGCTTGTCGCCGTCGAAATGCTCATCGCGGTGATTCTGCTCATCTCCGTACTGCTTGGGCTGATCGGTCTTGTGGCAAGCATGGGCGCTTTTCACGGAGATCCTTTCCGCTACGAAAACTTCGGCGAATTCCTTTCGCGCGCCTTTACGCTGGTCATCGGACTCGAGTTTATCCGCATGCTCGTAAAGCACTCCGCAAGCGCGGTCGTCGAGGTGCTGCTGTTTGCAATCGCGCGGCAGCTTGTGGTTGCGCATACAAGCACGCTGGACACATTGGTTGGCATTGTCGCCATAGCCGGCGTTTTCGCAATACGGAAATACCTGTTCGTCAGCGGGTTCAATCCGTCGGACTTGTACATCTTCCATGCAACAAAGCCCGTTTCACAGGTGAACGCCATCGCGCGTATCCGTTTGCCGGAAAAAGAGGGGCAAACGATCGGGGACGTCATGGAGGAGCACCTGCGAACACATTCCCGCGTGGTGGAAGAAGGCGCCAAGGTCACAATCGGCACAACCAGCATGCGGGTTGCAACAATGGATAACGGGAAAATCGAAACGGTGGATGTATTTGTGCATCAACTTGACGAGACTTAAGGCGGCATCGCGATTCCGACGCGCGCGCCGCTTCGAAAGCGGGTTCCTTGCGTCTATGCCCACCGCTTTGCGTGCGGACTTCCGCTTTGCGTTCTCCTACCGCCGCAAGCCGAAAAGGATCGCCCAAATCTTCGGAAGGAAGATGATGCTCCCTGCAACGGCGGCGGCAATCGCCGCGATCAGAACCGCTCCCGCCGCCGCATCCTTGGCGAGCTTTGCCCGCGGCTGCAACTCGGGAGAGCAAATATCCACCGTGACCTCCAGCGCTGTGTTGAGCAGCTCCGCGGAGATGACCATCCCGAAGCACACCACGCATACGAGCCACTCCGCCAAATCGATTCGCAGCAGAAAGCCGAAGAAGACAACCATCACGACGGCGGAAAAATGAATCAGCAGATTCCGCTCGGTGCGGACGCTTTCAAACACGCCCCGAAACGCGTGGAAAAAGCTCATGGGCAGGCTGCCGCTTCGGTGGGACGAGATACGCTCCGACGCATCCTCCGCGCTGCGGTCGAGATATCGCCTCGCGACGCCGGTAAACGCGATGAGATAGGCGGTCGAAAACGCGCAGCCCGCCAGCACGTCGCTTGTGTAATGCACGCCGAGGTAAACGCGGCTGACGCAGATGAGCAGGATTGTCACGAGAAGGCACGCCGTCCCGACGCGCTTAAACGCTTTGGGCCGCTCGCTGTGCCACAGCAGGAAGATGACAAACCCGTAGAACGCGGTCGCCGCCATCGCGTGCCCGCTTGGGAAGCTGTAACCCGTTTCATTGATGAGGTGCGCAACGTCCGCCGGTCTGCCGCGCAGAAAAAACGCCTTGAGCGCAAGGTTGAGCAGCGTCTCCAATATGAGGTTGAGGAATACCGTCAGTCGGTAGGATTGCCGACAGAAAAACGCGATCAGCAGCAATCCCACAATCACCAGCGCAACGGGATGCGCCAGATTGGTAACCAGCTTGAAAAACGTCGTCATGGGCGCGCAGCGCAATAGGCCGACCAGTTGATACCCGACCGCGTCCAGCCGCGCCAGCTCGTTTTCCATCAGGTCTTCGGCAATCGCAAAAAACAGAAGCAAGGCCGACAACGCAAGAAACCGGCTCCAATTCTTACGCAAAAAGCGTTGGACGGTCAAGATGTTCTTTGTGCTCGATTCTCGCCGATGCATGGCAGTTTTCATCCTCTTTGCTATCTCGAATATCTCTCGTTTTCATACCGCGCATCGTGGAGCGTATCCCTGCCGCGCGGGATAACCGCATAGCGCGCATCGCGCTCCGACGCTGCGCAGCGGAGAGAATCGCTTGGCGTAAGCTGTCGGCGCTGCTCCGCCGACGGCTCGCGTTCGGCATACGCCCCTGCCGCATGCCGATCCTGCGGGTGCGGCCGCTTTCCCGCCGACTTTCCGCGCTTGAACAGGTAAACCGCCGAACAGAGCGCGGTGAAAAGCGATACGATACAGTAGAGGAACAGGCACCATTTGCTTAAATTGCTGCCAAGAAAATCCATCGCGGGGTTTACCCGATCAATGAAAAAGAAGATGATGAGCATGACGCTGCCGATGATGGATGCATGGGAAAGCGCGTTCCAAACGGGATGCTGTTTCATACAAAATTGATTCCTTTCAAAAGCAAATGATATCGCTGGATGCGCGTCCGCCCTTCGTCGGGTGGTTCACCACCTCGCCGCGAAACACCATCATGGCCGTTGCGCCGCCGTCAAGGTTGTAGGCGACCTTACAGCCGAGGGAAACGAACGTGCTCGACAGCTCGTTCAGCGTCATGCCGGAGGAATAGCCGTCCTGCCGTCCGTCTGCGACGATAAAGCAATAGTGACCGGGCTCGTAGCAGCCGATGGCGCAGCGCGGGTTTTTCACCTTGATCTTGCTTGCCGAAGTATCGCAAGCCGCGCCGTCCTTCACGAGCGCCGGGCCGAACGCCCACGCCTGCCACACCGTTTCATCCAAGGATTGCAGCGAGGAGAACTCGCTTGCGCCGTAAACGGCGAGCGTGCCGTCCGTTTTCAGAATACAGACGTCGTCGTTCATCACGTCGCGATACAGCACGCCGTTGCGAATGACCACGCCCTTGTCCCGCGCGCCGTAGTAATCGCCGGATACCGCAAACGTCGCGCCGCTGTCCTTTGCCATCTTTGCGGGCAGTTCATGAAAATTGCGCCCATACTCGCCCTTTGCCAAAACGGTGCGGAAGCTCTCGATATTTTTCACCCACACGTCGGCGACGAAATAGGTCACGCCGTTTTCCGCGATCTTATGAATGGCGATGCGCATGCTGTCGCTTTGATAGCTGTGCAAAGCGTTTACTCCCGTGTCTGTTGAAGGGAACACGGCGGAAAAGTCGCCGACAACCGAGGCGGGCGCTGCCGCAACGGACGGGATTTCCGCGGGAACGGACTGAGCGGCGGTCGGCGGGATTTCCGCGGGAACGGACTGAGCGGCGGTCGGTAATTGCGGCGCTTCGGTAACCGCAGACGTTGCAGGGCGATCCGCGGCGATTGTGCCTGCCGCAGCGTTTTGGGTCGCTTCCTTGCCGACAGTCACGCCGGACGCCCCGCAGAGCGACTGCGGCGCAATGCGATAAACGAGCGCCACGCATAACAGCAGCGTCATCAGCACCAAGACGTCGCGCATGACGATAACCGCTCCGTTTGCATGCCGTCGCCCACCTCTGCCAATCGATTCCATAAAGGCCGTCCCCTTCGCTTTTTCTTTTATATCGTAGCAACGCATTATGAGAATCCCCGAAACGCCTTGTGAGAATTGCGTGAGATTCCGAAAATATGCGCGATCTGTATCGCATACAAACGTTTCTCCGAATAGCCGTGTCGACCGCGACATCTGAACGTTGATATCACTTTGGCACGTTGAAAAACGCCCAAAACTCTGATATAGTAATGAATATATCGAATTGTACGGGAATTTCGGCTTGATTTCGATGAAACGCGAGGGATACGCTGTGCTTGCATGGCGGGATATTTTTTTGCTTGTTCACAAACATACTTTCAAGAATGCAAACCTCTGTCCGCGTCCGTTCAACGTCGATCCCCTTCGGCGCTTTGCCGCGCGGGAACCGCGACGCTTGGCGCGCGATTTTTGTTTGTTCCTGTAAAACAATAAAAAAGATCGTATTATCGTAAAATATTTATTGACAAACGATAAACGTCATGCTATTCTGTCCTCGAAATGAGGTGAAGCACATGAAACACAAATGGTTACGTCTCTGCGTACAAATCGGCGTCGTCATCGGTATGCTCTGCGGCATTGCGCTGCTGGTTTACGTCACGGCGCGCATCCTCCCGCAGGAAGTCGGCTCCCCCGCCGCGGACGGCTGCGCAAAATGGCAGACGATCGCGTCCTACGTTCTCGCGGTATTTTGCTTTCTCGGCGTGGAGTATATCGCCTATACGCTTTTGACGATGATGCGTTCGCTGGACGGCGACCCGTTCGTTCAGGCGAACGTCAAGGCGCTTCGGCATATGGGAATTGCGGCGATAGGCGTGGCGATAGGCGGCATATTGACCGTTTGCTTCCGCCCCGTGCCGCTTGCCGTGCTCGCGGCGCTGCCCGTTGGCATGTGCGGGCTGTTCTCGCTTGTGCTCTCGGGCGTGTTCGAGCAGGCGGTGGCGTACAAGCGCGAAAACGACCTCACGATATAGGGGGTGCGCGCATGATTCAAGTCAATTTGGACGTTATGATGGCTAAGCGCAAGATGAGCCTGAACGAGCTTGCGCGGCAGATGGATATTTCGCTTGCAAACCTGTCCATTCTGAAAAACAACAAGTGCAAGGCGATCCGCTTTTCCACGCTGTCCAACCTGTGCCGCGTGCTGAACTGCGAGGTCAGCGATATTCTCGCATATATCGAAGGAGACGACGAAGATGGAGCAAAACCCGAGCCTGCCGATTGAGGGCGAAACGCCCGCCTACTCCGCCAAGGCGCGATGGCTGATTTGCGGCGCGGCGCTGATCGGCTGCGCGTTTGCGGCGCTGGTCGAAAGCCCGTATGAATGGGCGTACGGGGCGTTCTGGCTATGCGCGATGCTCGTATTTGTTCTGTTCAACGCGCGGCGCATCGCGGCAAACAAAACCGCGCTCGTCATCGGCGTTCCCGCTTTCGTGTATGCGTCGGCGTACTGCGTGCCCGCGCTGCGCAACGGCTGGATGTATCCCGCGATCCCGCTGACGATGATGCTGTTTGCCGTCGTATCCACGCAGGATATTCCCGTCGGGCGCGAGGACGCGGCGGTCGTCGGCGTGCTTCTCGGCGTGGCGGTCAAGCCGTTCACGGCGATTGGCAAATGCTTCGGCGCGATCGGGTCGCTTGTTGTCGGAAAACGCGCGTCAACGGCAAAGCGCGTGGGCTTCGGGCTGCTTGTCGGGCTGCCGCTCACGGCGGCGGTGCTTTTACTGCTCGTTTCCGCCGACGCGGGCATGGAGCGGCTTATGAGCGGCATCTTTGCGCGCTTCGACGTCGGCGTTTGGGTGCGGCGCGTGGTTTTTGCCCTTGTGAGCGCGATTCTGTTCTATTCGCTGTTCTATAACCTCACCCTTGGCAAGCGCGACGCGCTCAAACCGCCCGCAAAACGGAACTGGCTCCCGCTTTCGCCCGCGATTGTGATCTCTTTGCTGCTGCTGGTTTACGTCGTGTTTGCGTGCGTACAGTTTTCCTACCTGTTCGGCGGCGCGTTGCCGCAAGAAAGCACCTATTCGGGCTATGCGCGCGAAGGCTTTTCCCAGCTTGTATGCGTTTCGATTATCAATTTCACGGTGCTTGGCGTATGCCTTGTCAAATGCGAAAAAAAGCGCGCGCTTACGACGCTCTTTGCGCTGCTTCTGGTTTTCACGCTCGGGCTGCTCGTTTCCGCGGCGTGGCGGCTGCTGCTATACATCGGCGCATACGGGCTGACGATCAAGCGCATCCTCCCGCTTTGGCTGATGGCGTATCTCGTGTTCCTTTGCGGTTTGACCGCCGTGCGCGTGTTTCGCGAAAAAACGCCCGTCATGCGCATCGCGGGAATCGCCTTCCTTTATTGGTATCTCGCGTTCTGTCTTGTCGATTGGCAGGGCGTTATCGCCGCCTATAACGGAAGCGTCTCTTCTCTCTTTTGAAAAAGAGAGAAGCAGAGAAAACCTCGCTTATCGTAATCGTTCCTCGCGTTCGTCGGGCTGATAACGGAGGTGTCTCTTCTCTCGTTTGAAAAAGAGAGAAACAGAGAAAACCTCGCTTATCGCAGCCTGTCCCAAAAGTCCTTGGGGGATTCGGGGGTCGAAACCCCCGGAGGTTTTTTTCCGGCTCCGGCGGCATGTACGCCGGAACGGATCGCCCGAGAACGGGCGGTTTCCCTGTGCTTCCTGCCGCTCGGAAACCCGAAGGGTTTTAGGCAGGAAGCGGTTATTCTGTCGAAAAACAGCGTTCTTCGACAGCCTGCGGAGTTGAGCTTTCGCTCGGCTCCGTTTTGCTGTACCCGAAACATATTGCGTCGCACTTATTTTCTATCAGAACGTATAACAGAAAGTTAGTTTGCCGCTTGGCTCGAAACGTGATAGAATATCGAGTATTATTTTTTGCAGCATGTATGGAGGGCAGTATGGATCGCATTATCGGAACCGTTTCGCGCGGCATTCGCGCGCCCATCATCCGCGAGGGAGACGACATTGTGCGCGTGGTGGTCGATCAAATCTGCGCGGCGGCGTGGCAGAACGACTTTTCCCTGCACGATCACGACGTGGTCGCGGTAACCGAAGCGGTCGTGGCGCGCGCGCAGGGCAACTATGCCAAAACCGAGCAAATCGCCAAGGACGTCAAAGCAAAGCTCGGCGGCGGAACGGTCGGCGTGGTGTTCCCGATTCTGAGCCGCAACCGCTTTTCCATCTGCCTCAAAGGCGTCGCCATGGGCGCAAAAAAGATCGTGCTCATGCTCAGCTACCCGTCGGACGAGGTGGGCAACCATCTGTTTGATCTTGACGCGCTGGACGCAAGCGGCGTGAACCCGTTTTCCGACGTGCTGACCGAGGCGCGCTATCGCGAGCTGTTCGGCTGCCCGAAGCATCCGTTCACGGGCATGGACTATGTCGCATATTATCGCGAGGTGATCGAAAGCGTCGGCTGCGAAGCGGAAATCATATTTGCAAACGACTGCCGTTCCATTTTGAAATTTACCGACGCCGTTTTGACCTGCGACATTCATACGCGCGCGCGCAGCAAGCGTCTCCTAATGCAGGCGGGCGCCCGCATCGCGCTGTCGTTGGACGACATTCTGACCGCGTCGATCGACGGCGGCGGCTATAACGAGCAATACGGTCTGTTGGGCTCCAACAAGGCCACGGAGGATACGATCAAGCTCTTTCCGCGGGACTGCATGCCCATCGTGCTGGAAATTCAAAAGCAGCTCTATCAGCGCACGGGCTGCCTGTTTGAGGTTATGATCTATGGCGACGGCGCGTTCAAAGACCCTGTCGGCAGGATCTGGGAGCTTGCCGACCCCGTCGTTTCGCCCGCGTATACGCCGGGCTTGGAGGGGCAGCCGAACGAGATCAAGCTGAAATACATCGCGGACAACGACTTTGCGAACCTGTCGGGCGACGCGCTCAAACAGGCGATCATTTCCTACATCGAGCGCAAGGACGCGAACCTGGTCGGCAACATGGTGTCCCAAGGCACGACGCCGCGCAGGCTGACCGATCTCATCGGCTCATTGTGCGATTTAACCAGCGGCTCGGGCGACAAGGGCACGCCAATCGTATTGGTGCAGGGCTATTTCGATAACTATACAAAGCCCGAACCGCCGAAGAAACAATGAGCATGCTGGGAACCATCGTGAACGCCGCGGCGATCCTTGTCGGCGGCGCAGTCGGGCTTCTGCTCAAAAAAGGCATTCCGCAGCGCGTGTCCGACGGCGTCATGCAGGGGCTTGGGCTTGTTTGCCTGTATATCGGCATTTCGGGCGCGCTGGAAGGGCAAAACGCCCTGATCGCGACGCTTTCGATCGTCGTCGGCGGCGTAATCGGCACGCTGCTGGATCTGGACGGACATTTTGCGAGCTTGGTGACCAAGCTGGAACACAAGCTCATCAAAAACCAGCCGGAGAACTCCACCTTTGGCGAAGGATTCGTCACGGCGACGCTGCTTTTCTGCGTCGGCGCCATGGCTGTCGTCGGCTCGCTCAACAGCGGGCTGACGGGCAACCACGAGGTGCTGTTCACCAAAAGCCTGCTGGACGGCGTTTCCTCCGTCGTGTTCGCGGGTACGCTCGGCGGCGGCGTGCTGCTTTCGGCGCTGCCCGTATTGCTCTATCAGGGCGCGATCACGCTCTTGGCGGGCGTGGTCAAGCCGATTCTAAGCGACGCGGCGGTGGCGGAGATGACGTGCGTCGGCTCGCTTTTGATCATCGGCATCGGCTTAAACCTGCTCAAAATCACGAAGATCAAGGTCATGAACTTCATTCTCGCGATCTTCCTGCCGATCCTGTTCGTCGCTTTGTTCGGCTAAGGGAGAGCGCAGACCTGATTTGCAACGCACTTACGGAACCGAGATTCGCGCCGTGCTGCCGCCCGTTCTTTGCTTGGTCACGACGATCTGCGTGTCGATCCGTTCCTTTAATTCGGCTACGTGCGATATGACGCCCACCAGACGGTTTCCCTCGGCGAGATCGGAAAGCGCGGCAATCGCCTGCCGCAGCGCGTTCTCGTCCAGCGAACCGAACCCCTCGTCCACAAACATGCATTCGGGCTGTATGCCGCCCGCGGCCGACTGCACCTCGTCCGAAAGCCCCAACGCCAGCGCCAGCGACGCTTCAAACGACTCGCCGCCGGAAAGCGTGTCCACGCTGCGGGTCGTTCCGTTGTAGTAGTCCAAAACATCGAGATCCAGCCCGCTTTTTATACGCAGGTCGTTCGGCGCGTTTCGCCGCCGCAGCTCGTATTTTCCGTTCGACATGACCATGAGCCGAATGTTTGCGCGTTCGAGGACGCGCTCGAAATACGCGGTTTGCACATAGGTTTCCAAATCGATCTTTTCCTTGCCCGAAACGCTGCCGTTCGCCGTGTCGGAAAGCGATTTCACTTGGCCAAGCCGCCGTTCCGCGTCGTTAAGCGCGCCTGCGACGTCTCGCATCTGCGAAAGCGCGCGTTCGTTTCGATCCAGTCGCAGCATACGCGTCTTTTTTTCGCGATCCAAGCGCTCCGTTTCCTTGCGCAGCGCCTCGCGCTTTTCCTCCTCCTGCGCAGCGTCGATCGGTTCGGCGCCGTTGAGCTGCACAAAGTATGCCTTCGCCGCCTCCGTGCAGCCCGTCTCGACCGCCTTTGCGTTTTCAAACGCGCTCTGCGCGTCAGAAAGCGCCTTTTTCGACGCATCCAGCGTGGTTTGCAGCGCCGAAAGCGCGGCTTTCGCCGTCCTTTGATCGGGATGGCAAAGCCCTTCGGCAAGCCGCGAAACGTCATGCTCGCGATTGCGGGCGTCGCTTTGCGCCTCCGCAGCGCGCTTCTCCGCGTTCTTCTTTTCTTCGTTTAGCGCCGTTATACGCGTTTCCGCGTCGACCATCCGGGCTTCCAGCTCCGCCTTGCGCGCCGCGTTCGCCTTCTCCGCTTGTATGCTTTGTTGCAGCGCGGCCGCCTCAGCGTCCAGCTCCGCTTCCCGCTTGGCCAGCGCGTTTGGCAGCGCGTTCCATTCGCAGCCGCCCGGAACAACGCGCGCCTGCTTCATAAGCTCCGCTTGTTCCGCTTCCGCTTCGCCCTTTGCGCGCTCGGCCTCGGCGCTTTGCGCCCGTTCTTCCTGCATCAAGCGCTGTTTCTCCTGCTCGGCGCGCGTCAATTCGTCTTCACTCGGCGCGTTCGTCGTCAGCCTCGCAGGCGCGGGGTGACTCGTTGCGCCGCATACGGGACAGGGCTCGCCCGCGCGCAGGCCCTGCGCAAGAACGCCCGCCTGCTCATCCAAAAAGGCGCGGTTCAGCTGCATGAAAACACGCTGCGCCGCTTCCGCCCGTTCCGCCGCAAGACGATATTGCGCCTGTCTGTCCAAAAGCGTTTTCAGCTTCGCACGGTAGGTCGCAAGCCGCTCTTTGACGTCCTTGACCTGCAAAAGCGCGGCGTCAACTTGCGTTTTTTGGGCTTCGAGCCGCGCTAAAAACGCGTCCGCGTTTTGAAGCGTATTCGCCTCCGCCCGATCCTCTTGCAATGCGGTAAGGGCGGCGTTTGCCTCCGTCTCGCGCTGCACCAGCGCCGCTTTTGCTGCCGCAAGCCGTTTTTTCGCGCCGTCCCACGCGGCGTTCTCCCGATCGAGCGCGTCGTATTGCGGCAGACGTTCGCTTTCCAAAATAAGGCGCGCCTCCATATCGCTTCGGAGCGCGTCGTTTTCCCGCTCGGCGTCCAGCATACGTTCCGCTTGCGTTCGTTTCTCAACGGCAAGCTCCTGCGCGATTCGCGCGTTTGCCATGCGTTCGCGCGTTTTCCGCTGTTCGTTTGCCACGCCGAGCCGCCGCTGCGCTTCGCCGAACGCTTCGCTCACCCGCATGATTTCGACGGACAGCTTCTTCAACGCTTCCGCATCCTCCGCGCACATGCGCGCGAGCAGCTCCGTCGCGTCGGAAAGCGGCAGCTTCCCCGCCTGCGCGTCCCGAAGCGGCGCGAAAAGCGGATCGTCGTCGGCGCAGGACGCGTCCGAAAGCGCCTTGGCGACGTCCTTCCTGCACGATCTGCACGCCTCCTCGAGCGTCGCCGTTTCCTCCTTGAGCTTTTCCTGTATGCGCCGATACGGCTCGGTATGAAAGATGCGGCGAAAGATGCGCATGCGCTCGTCGGTTGACGCCGAGAGCAGCTTGCGAAAATCCCCCTGTGCAATCATGACAATCTGCGAAAACTGCCCGCAATCCAGGCCGAGAATCCCGCAGATCTGAGCGTTGACCTCCTGTTCGCGGCAAATCACGCGTCCGTCGGGCAGAACGAGCGTCGCGTCCGCTTTCTGCTCGGTCACGCCCTCGCCGCGCAGCTTTTGCCGCGCATAAGCGGGGTTGCGGCGCACGGTATACGTTTTTTCGTGCGCGGTGAAGACCAGCTCGACCTCCGTCGGCGTTTCGGGCGCGGCATATTGGCTGCGCAGCATAGACGCCTTGCGGCTGTTTCCGCTCGGCACGCCGTACAGCGCGAACAGAATCGCGTCGAACAGGATCGTTTTGCCCGCGCCCGTATCGCCCGTAATCAGATACAGACCGCGCTTGCCCAGCTCGTCCATGTTCAATTCGATCCGATCGGCGTACGGCCCGAACGCGGAGAGCGTCAACTTGATCGGTCTCATGGCTCCTCCTCCTCGATCTCGTCGATCAGCCGCGTCACATATACGCGCCTCGTCTCGTCAAGCTGCGCGTTGTTCTGCTTTTCATACAGCTCGGAAAACAGCATGAGCGGCGTCTTTTGCTCGACCGCGTCCGCCGTATCCACCTCCGCGCGCCGACGGGTGCGGGCATTGTCGTAATCCAAATGCATGATGTTCGGATAGATGGATCGCAGCCGCGCGGACGCGTCCAAAATCGGTTCCTCGTTCGTCAGCACAACGTACAGGTAATCGTCCGTTTTTGTGCCTTCATAGCTGCTGCGCAAAGCGAGCGTTTCGTATGCGCCCCGCAGAACGCGCAGCTCGTGCAGCGGGCGAAGCGGAATCGTTTGAACGGAAACGGCTCCTTTTTCCCGCAGTTCGACGACGGTCACGCTCTTTTCGTCCGCCGCTTCGGAAACCGAGTATTTCAGCGGCGTGCCGCAATAGCGAACCGTCGGTTTCTGCACGCACTGCGGCGTGTGAAGATGCCCGAGCGCGACGTAATCGAACGCGGCAAACACGTCCGCATCCACGTTGTCCAAGCCGCCTACGCAGACCTCCTCGGAACCGCAGCGCGCCGCACCCGTTACGAATTGATGCGCAACCAATACATGACGGGCGTTTTCATCAAACGCCGTATGCGAAAGCGCCGCGCGCACCGCGTCGGTATAGGATTCGATCGCCTCGTCGGGATCAAAGCGCTTGACGTGCGCGGGCTTGATAAACGGCAAAAGAAGGATCTGCACCTTGCCGAACGCGTCGAATAAATCGATCGGCGTGAGCGCTCCGTCATAGACGGGCGAAAGGTATACGCCGCTTTTCCCCATCAGACGCGCGCCGAAGGCAATGCGCTCTGCGGAATCATGGTTGCCGCTGATCACAAACGTTTTCACCTTGCGCATGGAAAGCTGCACGAGAAAATCATCAAACAGCGAGACCGCCTCCGCGCTCGGCACGGATTTATCGTAAACGTCGCCCGCAATCAAGACGGCGTCCGGCGCTTCGACCTCCACAATGCCGAGAATCTGAAAGAGGATATGGCGCTGATCTTCCAGCAAAGCGTATTCGCCCAAACGTTTGCCGAGGTGCAGATCGGAAAGATGAATCAGCTTCATGCGTCGCCCCCTACGCGATTCGATTTGATGCAGGAATCTTCCAATCCATTATAGCATGCGGCACTTCGGCGCGAAACGGGGCTTTTTGCTTGTCAAGTTCCGTTCGGAGTGGTATAGTATGACTTGCGTTGCCACGCGTGGCAAAAAGCGCGCGTCTGTGCCCGTAGCTCAGCCGGATAGAGCGTTGGACTCCGACTCC
>CAZBVC010000046.1:0-14418 GCA_964495255.1 uncultured Oscillospiraceae bacterium | reverse complement strand
TATCCATCCTCTAAACAAAACTTGGTTTGACGTGTGCGGCACGGTTTTTGCCGCACCGCACACATCGGTCACTTTCAGAATCCGAAGAGTCCATCCGGAAGATTGACGTGCATTACCTTGGCAAAGAACACATATAGCAGAATCGTAATTCCAAGCATCGCAAGGTTTCGAACCACGATGCTTTTCACCGTACCCTTACTGTCATAACGCTTCCAGTACAGGTAATTGCAAATCACGATCAAGAATAGTGCCGTAGAGATAATATAGCCAAGGTATTCCATCACGACGATGTAGACGACGGACGCAATCAGAAATACGCCGCGTGTGGACTTGAACAGCTCCACAAACACGAACTTTTTCTTCTCCTTCGACGCCAGGATCATGATGATCCGTATAACGCAGAAGAGCGCGAGGCCTACGAACAGAACCTTCGGAAACAACGCGGGTCCACCGGTGGTCTCGAAGATGGACGACGGAAACGCCGCCGCTTCAAAGAACCCCAGCGCGCTGATTGCGATCAGAACCAGCAGGAATATTATCTCTCCCATAATTAACTCCGGTCTGAATTTTCTTTATTTCGCCTGCGCCTGCGCAACGATTTCGGGCAGTCTCGTGTAGAGGAGCTTCAAGTATTCGGTGTATTCTTCCGTATCCTGATAGGCCGGGAAGTAGGTGATCTCCGCCCAAGCAGCCGCGAGTTCTTCGGATTGAAGCGCAAGCTCGATCTTCGAGGAAAGGTAGTCGATGATGGCGGGATCGGTGCCCTTTACCGTCCAGAAGCCCCAGGTCTGATCCAGCTCCGGATAGTCCATGCCGAGTTCCGCGAACGTCGGAATGTCGGGATACGCTTCATAACGGCCTGCGCTGTTCATGATGGCAAGCGGTCTGAAATCGCCGGAATCGATATACGGCTTCATCTGCGCGAACGCATCGGGATACGCGTCGATACGGCCTGCAAGCAGCTCGGTCGATTTGGCGTTGCCCGCGAGATCGACATAAGAGAACTTGATGTCAAAGTCGTTCTGCATGGCGAACAAAACCATGGTGGCCAGCGTGTTGGTCAAAGAACCGGTCTTCATAAAGCCGGCTTCGTTTGCCTGCGCTGCCGCGATGAACTCCTCAAAGGTCGTGTACGGAGAATCCGAACGGACGCAGAAGCAGTTGAACGTGGACAGATAGCGGGCGACGGGCGCGTAATCTTCATAGGTGAAGTCATGTCCGCCGAAGGCATATGCGACCGGGAAACCAACTGCGGAAACCAGCAGATAGTATCCGTCGGGATCCTGCTTGGCAAGCTCCTGCGCACCCAGCGCGCCTGCCGAACCGGTGATATTGATGACGTTGACCGCAACGCCGACTTCCTTCGCAAAATACTCTGCGAACAGACGGGTCGCGACGTCCGCCGTACCGCCCGCCTCGTAGGGGACGATAATGGTGATGTCATGCTCGGGGAACGCAAGCTCTGCGGGCGTTTCTTCCACAGGCGCTTCGGTGGCCTCGGCGACCTCGGCCGCGGGTTCTGCGGGAGCTTCGGTTGCTTCGGGTTGCTGCGTGGTCGTCTGGCAGCCAAGTGCCATCACGAGCATCAGCATGGCAACGATGATTGCCAGGGACTTCATGATGCGATTCATTTCGGTTTCTCCTTTTTTGTTTTTTGCTTTCGCAATGTATATGATCGTTTCGGCAGCCGGGTAACCGCGCCGCGCACCGAAAACGGATCCAAAGGATAATTGCCCGCCCCTCTTTACAGATACGCCTTAAAGGGGATGTTGGGCTCGCGCTCGAACGAATCGGAAAACCCGCGATAGTACATAAATTCCAGATCGTCCTTGTTGTCGGGATAGGTGAACTTGCCTCCAAGCTGCCAGATATACGGCTTAAACGTGTACTTCAAGCGATGGCAGCGCATACGGTAAAGCTCCATGATCTCGTATGGATTCCCCAGCATACAGTTCCACGTTTCATAGTGGACGGGGATGATAACCTTGCATTCGAGGTTTTCCGCCATGCGCAGAACGTCGCTCGCGGTGAGCTTGTCCGTCATGCCGGGCGCGTTTTCGCCGAATGAGGCAAGCGCAACGTCGATCTTAAATTCCTTGCCGTGCTTGCGGTAGTAGTTTGAAAAATGCGAATCGCCCGAATGATACAGCGTCCCGCCCGGCGTTTCGATGACATAGTTGACGGTTCGGTCGTCCATGTCCGTCGGACACCAGCCGCTCAAATCGCCCTCGGGCGGCGCGGTTAAGGCCACCGTTCGGTCAAACGACTCGACGACGTGAATCACCGTATCCTTGATGCGTATGCTGTCGCCCGGACGTACGCGGCGGATGCGCTCCGCGGGAACGCCCCAGGAAAGCCACTTGCGCTCCGCAAACAGCGGCCCGATAAAGAGCGCTTCGGGAAACCTTTGCAGGATCGCGCCCGTGACGTAAGGATCCATATGATCCCTGTGGTTATGCGTCGCGAGCAGCGCGTCCACCTGCGTAATGGCAAACGGGTCGAAGCAAACGGGAATGCAGCGCTGATTCGGGAACAGCTCGCGGCTGCCCGTCATGCGGTGAAGCTGAAACTTTTCGCCATGGATCTCGGCGGGCATATTCTCGGTTGAATGCGTAATCTTGCCCCTGCCCGCCCACATATCGACGGCGAGATTGCAATTTCCTTCCGATTTGACCCATACGCCCGTGCAGCCGAGCCACCACATGGAAAACGTTCCCGGCTTGACGACGGTGGCGTCAATCTCCTCATGCAGCCAATTCCCCCATTCGGGAAAGGTATTCAGGATCCATTCGTCTCTTGTAACCTTGCCGACGTCCATTTTGCAACCTCCTGTCAATGATTCGAAAGCTCGTAGACGACCGTGGTTTCCGCTTGCGGATCCGTTCGATCCGCTGCGACGATATAGGCTTTTCCGTTTTTCTGAAAAACGTCGATGTTCGGCGTTGCGATATGCGCGTCGATGCGCGTCTTTTCAATCGACCCGTCCGCAGCCTGCGTAAAGAGCAGCAGCTCCGCGTCGTTCTTTCGATAGCTCATGAGGAAGCTGTTCCTGCCGAGCAGCTTGCCCGCCCAAAGCGCATGCGCAAACGTCGCTTCCGTTTCGTAAACGACGACCCATTCGCCGTTGACGCGCTTGTTGATCGTAACCAGATTGCCGTGAAACTTCTCGATCGCCATGATCTCGTCGATCCCGTCGTTGTCGATATCGACCGCAACCGCGTCGCTGATCTCGCGCGAAAGAATCGGTTCCATCTCGAACGCCGCGCCCTTCGTCTTGGGCGGATACAGCGCGAAAAGCCCCTCCTCGGCGGAAATAAAAACGACGTCGCGTCCGTTGTAGGTTCCGTGCCAATAGCCGTGGTTCTTATGCAGCTTGCAGCGCTCCGTAAACACGGGCTTTGTAAACGGCGTGTCGTATTCCGAAATCAAGACCGAGCCAGCGCGGCTCCAATCGTCACGGTTGTCCTTTGCCGTGGTGACCGTGCAGGCGACGACGTACTTTGCGCTGTGATCGTTCGCTTCGACAAGCCCGAAGCGATGCACGAACGGCAATTCGGCAAAAACCTGCTCTTTCCCGTAAACGCCCTTCTCGTCCTGCTGCGTGCATACGATGCGGGCGGTTTCCGCCTGAAAGCCCATAAAGAAATTCTGAACCGCGAGGACGCCGCCCCGATCGTCGGTCGGACAGATCGTCATGGTTCCGCCGCGGTTTTCCCAAACCTGCGTTGCCGCGCCGCTGTCAAAATCATACCGCACGCAGCCGCCGCCCTCTTTTTCGGACGCAGCGATAAGTGTCATTGCATTTTTGAGCGGCAAAAAGTTCAGGCAATACGCCTTTTCCAGAACCCCGTAAACGCGTTTCTCGATTTTCATCGTTCTTCCTCCCCATCTGCTGTCGATGGACTCCGCTTCGACCGTTTTCAGAACAGAAACGATACGATATCCCCGTTCTTGCAGGCGACGGCCACCCCGTCCTCCCCGTTTACGCTGATCGCGCAGACGCTGCTTGCGTGCAGTCCCTCCGCAACGGGCTTGACGCGATAAGCTCCGCCTTCAAAGGAGATCTCGACCAGTTCCCCGTCTCCCTTTCGCGAACCCGCGAGCATCACCCCGTGTCCGCCATAGATCGGGTGTCCAAACGTTACGGGAACCGAACAGACTTCCTCATACCCGTGATCGCTTTCATGATACACCACAAAACGATCCCCGTGAAAGCCTTGGTACAATCCAATTTCGTCCAATCCGTCGCCGTCCAGATCGCATGCGCACAGGTCGCTGATCTCAAAATCAAACAGCTTCTCAACGTCCCATGCGTCGTCCTTCTCCGCGGGGTAAATGGCGAACGCGCCCTCGCCGCCCGAAACCAAGATACAGTCGTTTCCGCGGAGCTTGGTTTGCATAAAGCCGTGGTTCTTGGATAGACCCGACAGAATCGTTTTCGGTATGAGCGTTTGGCCCGTGATCTCGGCGGCGTAAACGCTGCCCGGTTTCGACCAGTCCGCGCCGTCCGTTCTTGATTCGCACAGGGTCGCGAAGATCAAATAGCGCTTCTCGCCGCGTTTGACCACGGTCAAATTATGCAGACAGGGCATTTTGACCACGATTTTCGATCGCCACACGCCGTCGCGCTTTTCGCAATGCACGATTTGCGTATCGTCCGCGGTCGTTCCCATAAAGAAATTCTGAACGGCGAACAGCCCGCCGACGCCGTCGTCGCAGACGCGCATCGTGCCGCCCCGGTTCGTCCAAACGGACTCCCGCAAGTCGCTTTGATTCAGAGAAATCAAGCTGCAACCGCCGCCGCGCTGCTCGGAGGCGCCCGCCAAATAGCGTGCGTCTCCTTGCGTCAACGTACAAACGGCATATACGCCGTCCTCATGCAATACGGTTTGCTTTGCTCTCATTCGTACCTCACCGCGGATAACGCTTCTTGAATTCCCCAAAAATCGCTTCTTCGGACGGTCTGAAATCGGGAATCGGCTCGGATAGCCAGGTAATGTTAATAAAATGCTTATAGTTGATGTTTTCCGAGGTAATGTTGCCGCCCCATGTGCCGCAGCCCAGCGTAACCGTCGACGGCATGCCGTTGAAGAATGCGCCGCCGTTGCCCGAAGCCTGCGGCTGGCGAACCATGATGCGGCTGGATTTCATATGCATACCCAAATAGTCGATATATGCGCGATTGAACGAATGGATGCCGCAGGAGTGACCCGAGCCGCAGTTGTCGGTCAGGCGCTTCAAAATCGAATAGCCCTCGGCAAACGCGCCGTAACGATACAGCGTCAGCACGGGAGAGAGCTTCTCCTCGGCAAACATATCGTCTTCGAGCGGCATATCGCCCCAAACCATCAAAAAGCGGGTATTCTCGGGAACTTCGACGCCCGCCATGGCGGCGATCACCTTCGCGCTGCGCGCAACGATATCCGCGTTGATGGCGAGCTTGCCCTTCTTGTTGAGCTGCCACATACAGGAAAGCAGCTTCGCTTTCTCTTCCTTGCTGCAAAGGTAGCCGCCCTGCTCGATCAGCGCCGCAACCATCGCGTCGCAAACGGATTCCTGAATCACGAGCGTATTTTCCGACGAGCAGGAGGTCGCGTTGTCAAAGCACTTGCTGGTTGCGATCTTCTTCGCCGCGTCCTTAATATCCGCATCCTCGGCGACGATTTGGCAGGAGTTGCCCGGACCAACGCCGTATGCGGGCGTGCCGCTGGAATACGCCGCCTTGACCATGGGCTTCCCGCCCGTTGCGACAACCAAATCGACCTGCTTCATCAATTCGCCCGTCAACTCGATGGACGGTTCCTCGATAACCTGAATCAAGTCCTCGGGCGCGCCGACGCGCTTTAAGCCGCGGCGCATCATCTCGACCGCGAGCGCTGTGCTCTTCTTGGCGCGCGGATGCGGCGCAAAGATCACGGCGTTGCGTCCCTTCAAAATCGCAACCGCGTTGGACGCGGGCGTCGCCGTCGGGTTCGTAACGGGCGTCAAAGCGCCGATCACGCCCACGGGCTTGGCATACTTGCGAATGCCCTTCTCCTCGTCGTACTCGATCAGACCGACGGTCTTTTTGCCGATCACGTCAAAGAGAACGCCCATAACCTTGTTCTTGTGCTTTTGAACCTTGTCCTCGTATACGCCCATGCCGGTTTCGTCAACCGCGAGTCGGGCAAGCTGCTTGATGTTCTCGTCGCAATAGGTTTCCCATGCAATGGCCATACAAACATCATCAATCTGCTGTTGCGTATAGTTCTCGATCAATTCCTGCGCGATATGCGCGCGTTTGACCTTTTCCGCAATCACCGAAACGCTCTCCAATGCAAACAACCTCGATCCTAATATGTGTTTTTTGACCTGAAACTTTGTTTTCCCATATTCTATGGGGCGCAAATGCGACGCGTCAATCATTTCGCGAAAAACAAGTTTGGCGTGCGACGTGCGCCGCGTTCTTGCACATTGTGCAATCCAATTGCGCAATTCGCATCCGAATCCGTGCAACGTCATGTACCATGGCAATGCGTCAGCACGAATGTAAGGATGGCGAGCGCAAGAAAGACGCGGCTGCTTTGAACGATTCTGACAAAAAACCGCGCAGAATTTCCTCTGCACGGTTCCTTCTGATTCGATTTGTTCCTATTATTACAGCCGTTTCGCGCAACGCGGCGCGTCAATGCGGAAAATAGCCGAGCTTTTCCGAGATACACAAAGCGGTTTCCAGCAGAATGCGGGAAAGCTCCTTTTCCCGCGCGGGAAGATCGATCTTGCTGACCGCGCCGCTTAAACTGATGCCCGCGATCACCTTTCCGTCCCGATTCAGAATGGGCGCGGCGATGCACGCCTTACCGATGTTCATCTCTTCCATCTCGACGGAATAGTTGCAGCGGCGAATCTTCGAAAGCTCGAGTTTCAGCGTTTCGGGCTGCGTGATGGTGTTTGGCGTATAGCTGCGCAGAGGCTTTACCAAAGCCTTCGCACGCTCCGCCTCGGGCATGAACGCCAACAGCAGCTTGCCGATGGCGGTACAGTGCAGCGGCTTTGTGTAGCCGACGGGCGTAAACGCACGATGCGCGTCCGACGGGCTGTTGATGCTTGCCAAATAGAAAAGCCGACCGTTGTTCTGCATGCCGAGGTAAACATGAAGATCGAGCCGCGCTTGCAGCATATGCAGCTCGGGCAGCGCCTGCTTGCGAATTTCGGAATCGTTAAGCGCGACGCCCGAAAGCGCGATGATTTCCGGCCCCAAATGATAATAGCCCGTATGCTCGTCCTTTTCGACGTATCCCAGCATGGACATGGTGGTCAAAAGCCGAGAAACGTTGCTCTGCGTCAGATCCAGCTTTTGTGCAAGGTCAATCACGCGCAGCTGCGGCGTTTGCGCGCTGAAGCAGGACAGGATCAACAAAGCGCGATATACGCTTTGAATGTATTTCGAATCGGAATCCATAGCGCCCGCCCCTTCACAAAGAATGAGTCATTCTATCATTCCGCCGAATTCCTGTCAAATAGTGACCCGCGCGGGTTCGTGTAACTTATTCGGGGGAAAAGCAGGTTTTTACGGTCGCGGTCTTGTCAAATCGTGCTGGAACGGGTAAAATAAAATAACTGTACTTTCGGAGGTTATGCCTTGGCATACGCGCAAAACGAGCTTGTGACGCGCGAAACGCTGCAAAACGCGCAGGTTCGGCAAACCGACGCCGTATTGGTTGCGCTTTCGGGCGGCGCGGATTCCGTCGCATTGCTTGACGCGATGAACGCGCTTCTTCAAAAGGGAGAGATTTCCGCGCTGTTTGCCGCGCATGTAAACCACGGCATCCGCGGCGAACGCGCAAATGCGGACGAGGCGTTCTGCGTATCGCTCTGCAAATCGCTCGGCGTTCCGCTCTCTGTTTTTCGGGTTGACGCGACCGCGTTTGCAAAGGAACGCCGCATGACGCTTGAAGAAGCGGCGCGCACGCTGCGCTATGACGCGCTTCGGGAAGCCAAGGCTCAAACGGGCGCGGACTGTATCCTGCTTGCGCATCACGCGAACGATCAGGCGGAAACGGTGCTGATGCACATTCTGCGCGGATGCGGGCTCGCCGGTCTTTGCGGTATGCAAGCGCGCAAAGGCGACCTTGCGCGGCCGTTACTGGGCGTTTCGCGCGCAGAAATCGACGCGTATCTTTCGCAGAACGGGTTGCCGCATTGCGTCGATGAGTCGAACGAGACGAACGACGCTTTCCGAAACCGCGTTCGCCATGAGATCCTTCCCGCGATGCAGGCGGAGAATCCCGCGATCGTTTTGACGCTTTGCCGCATGGCGGACTTGGTTTCGCAGGACGAAAGCTATCTCTCCGAGTTGGCGACAGCGGCGCAGAAAACGGTCTTAAAAGGCGATTCGCTTGACGCGGCGGCGCTTGACGCCCTCCCCCATCCGCTCAAAGCGCGCGTTGTGCATCGGCTGCTTCAACCGAACGTAACCGAAACAGACGTGCAAAGCGTTCTGCGTCTTTGCTCCATGCGGACGGGCGCGCGCATATCGCTTTCGGACGGGCGCACCGCGTGGCGGGACAGTTCCCGCGTCACGCTCGGCGTTTATCCCGCGCGGTCGGCATACGAAGTACCGTATTCCGATTTCGGCGACGCGGTTTTGCCCTGCGGCGTCGTATACGCCCAAAGCGTGAAAGCGTTTCTGAAGCCGCATGACGAAACGGAAGCGTATCTCGACCGAGACGCGCTCTGCGGCGACCTGATGTTTCGCACGCGGCGGGACAAGGACCGCATGTTTCCGCTCGGCGCTTCGGGTTCGCGGCTCTTTTCCGACGTTCTGACGGATAAGAAGATCCCGCGGGAAATGCGCGATATGCCCTTGCTTTGCACGGGAAACGAGGTGCTTTGGGCGGTCGGCGTATCCGTATCCGAGCGGGTTCGCGTGCGCGAAACAACAAAAAGAATATTACGTTTAACATATGTTGGAGGTAACAGGACATGAGAGGCTTGACCATGCAGGACGATATCGCGGAAGTCCTGCTCACACGGGAAGCGATCGGCAAGCGCGTTATTGAGCTTGGCGAGCAGCTTTCCGAGGATTATGCGCAATACGGCGACGACGTCATATTGATTTGCATCTTGAAGGGCGCGGTCGTGTTCTTTTCCGACCTCGCGCGCGCCATGCGCATTCCCGTGCAGATGGAGTTTATGGGCATTTCGAGTTACGGCAGCGCGCAGAAAACCTCGGGCATCGTGCGCATCACGAAGGACATCGACATGTCCATTATGGATAAGCACGTCATCATTGCCGAAGATATTATGGACAGCGGCTTGACGCTTTCGCACCTGACGCGTCTGCTTTCGAGCCGCAACCCCGCGTCGATGAAGGTTTGCTGCCTGCTGGACAAACCAGAGCGGCGCGAATGCGAAATCACGCCCGACTACTGCGGCTTTATCATCCCCAACAAGTTTGTGGTCGGCTATGGGCTGGACTATGCGGGCGTTTACCGCAACCTGCCCTATGTAGGCGTTTTGAAGCCGTCGGTTTATTCCGAATGAGAACTGTTTCCCAAATTCAAAGCGCGGCGCGGATTGACTACCGCCGCAACGGAGGACGAATCGTTGAACGTTAATACAAAGAAGATTGTAACCATTCTGATCTGGCTGGCGCTTTTCGGCGCGATCGTTATGATGGTATCGGGACTCAATCCAAGCTCGGACAAGCCCGACGAACTGGATTACAACACCGAGTTTTTGCAGCTTGTGCGGCAGACCGAAACCGGCGACACGGGTCATAAGGCAATCAAGGCGATCCAGGTAGACCAGCGCGAGGTCTACGGCTTGTATGCGGACAGCAAGACCGAGGCGAAAGACTTGCCCAAAAAGGCGGAGTTCACGCTTGTTCTGCCGTCCGAAGCGACCTTCCGCGCGGATATGGCCGCGATCGTATACGCTGCGCATCCCGACAAATATCAGTCCGTGGACGAGGTTTCCAGCGCGGATTACGCCTTCAAGTACGAATCCGTAATCGTGGAATCCTCCATTTGGTCGATTATTCTGCCCTATCTCATCATTTTCGGCGCATTCGGCGTGTTTTATTTCTTCCTGATCCGCTCGCAGAGCGGCGGAAAGCAAATGGTGAACTTCGGCAAGTCGCGCGCGCGCATGCAGATGGGCGATAAAAACGGCGTGACCTTTGCGGACGTCGCGGGCGCGGACGAGGAGAAGGACGAGCTCAAAGAGATCGTCGATTTTATGCGCGATCCGTCCCGCTTCAACGAGATCGGCGCGCGCATTCCCAAGGGTGTTTTGCTCGTCGGCCCTCCGGGCACAGGCAAGACGCTGCTTGCCAAAGCGGTTGCGGGCGAAGCAAAGGTTCCGTTCTTTTCGATTTCGGGTTCCGACTTTGTCGAAATGTTTGTCGGCGTCGGCGCTTCCCGCGTGCGCGACCTGTTCCAAACCGCGAAGCGCGCGACCCCGTCCGTCGTGTTCATCGATGAGATCGACGCCGTCGGCCGGCATCGCGGCGCAGGGCTTGGCGGCGGACACGACGAGCGCGAGCAAACGCTGAACCAGCTTCTTGTCGAGATGGACGGCTTTGCGCCGAACGAGGGCATCATCGTTATCGCCGCAACCAACCGTCCCGACATTCTTGACCCCGCGCTGCTCCGCCCCGGTCGGTTCGATCGGCAGATCACCGTCAACTATCCCGACGTGAAGGGGCGCGAGGAGATCTTGAAGGTGCATGCGCGCAACAAACCGCTTGCCTCGGACGTTCGGCTTTCCGTGCTGGCGCAGCGCACCCCCGGCTTTACGGGCGCGGATCTCGAAAACGTGCTGAACGAGGCGGCTATCCTAACCGCGCGCGAAAGCAAGAAAAAGATCGGCATGCCCGAGATGGAGGAGGCGATTACGCGCGTCCAGATGGGGCCCGAAAAGCGCAGCCGCGTTATCACCGAAGCGGATAAACGCATCACGGCGTATCATGAGGCGGGTCACGCAATCGTCGCGCTTACGCTGCCCGGCTGCGACCCGGTTCACGAAGTCTCGATCGTGCCGCGCGGTACGGCGGCGGGCTATACCATGTATTTGCCCAAGGAGGATCAGACGCACGTTACGAAAAACAAGCTGCTGGATCGTATCGCCATGGCGCTTGGCGGACGCGTCGCCGAACAGCTCAAATTCAGCGACGTATCGACGGGCGCGTACAGCGACTTGAAGCAATCCAGCGATATTGCGCACAAGATGGTCACGGAATACGGCATGAGCGATTCCATCGGGCCCATGTTCCTGGGCGGACAGGAGGAGGTGTTCATCGCCAAGGATTGGGGGCATCAGCGCAACTATTCCGAATCGCTTGCCGCGGCGGTGGACGAGGAGGTGCGGCGGATTCTGGACGAACAGTATGCCCGCGCGATGGACGCCATCCAAAACGATATGCCTGCGCTCGACCGCACGGCGCAGATGCTGATCGACTATGAACGCGTGACGGGTGAGGAATTCGAGGCGGTCTACCATGGCGCAGACGCGGCGGAGGTGCTCAATCGCCGTCCCGCCAAAAAGCCGCGCACGAGAAAGCCCTCGGCGCCAAAGGAGCCGTCCGAACCCGTGAGCGGAGAAGCGACGGCGCAGGACGCGCCGACGGAGTAACCACGAACAAAGCCATCAAAGAGGCGGATGCTTTGCACTCCGCCTCTCAATCTATGTAAGCGAGGATTTTATGCTGCCATACGACCTGCATTGCCACAGCCTGTATTCCGACGGAACGGACAGCCCCCGCAAAATCGTTTCCCTAGCCAAGGAGCTTGGCGTCGCTCTGCTTGCTTTGACGGATCACGACACGACGGCGGGCGATCCCGAGGCGCTCGAAGCGGGAAGGGAATTTGGCGTGCGCGTACTGTCTGGGGTCGAGATGGACTGCGAGTGGCCGCGCGAGATGCATATCCTCGGGCTGAACATCGATATACGTCATCCCGCGCTCATTTCCGCGCTGGATAACGCCAAAAAGAAGCGCGAGATGCGCAATGAGGAGATCATTCGCCGACTGAAAGCGCACGGCTATGATATTTCAACCTATGCGTATCCAAAAAACGCAATGATTACGCGGCTGCATATTGCGCAGGCGCTCGCCTTTTTCGGATATGCGGAAAGCGCGCCCGACGCGTTTCACCGTTTCCTCTCGGAGGGCTGCGTCGGCTACTACAAAGCGCCGCGCCTGACCGTAGAGGATGCAATCTCCGTGATTCATGCGGCGGGCGGATTTGCCGTTTGGGCGCACCCGTTTCATTCGTCGCCCGACCCCAACCTGCTCGCGCCCAAGCTCAAATCGTTCGGGCTGGACGCGCTCGAAGCGTTTCATCCCTCCGCGAGCGAGGGCGAAAGCAACCTCCTCGTCAGCGTCGCGCGGCAGAACGGACTGCTTGTTACCTGCGGGAGCGATTCGCATGGCGGCAATCGCGCAAACGTGCGTCTCGGGCAGACCTGGCGGGATATTCCCGCGCTCGAAGCGGCGTATGAGGCGCTGATGAACGCGCCGTCTTCTTGCCTGTAAAAAAGAGAGAAGCAGAGAAAGTTTCTCTGCCCCTACTTTTCGCAATACATCTTGAACCGTTCAGCCCTGCATGCGCTTGACGCGTTCCGCCACGGCTTTTCCCGTAGGCGTGGTCGCAAGCCCGCCCTTCGCCGTTTCGCGATATTCGGGGCGGATGTCCTTGCCGACCGCATACATCGCCGCAACAACCTCGTCAAACGGAATCAAGCTGGTAATGCCTGCAAGCGCCAAATCCGCGCAGAGCATGGCGTTGACCGCGCCCAGCGCGTTTCTCTTGATGCATGGGCACTCGACCAGCCCCGCCACGGGATCGCAAATCAGCCCCATCACGTTCTTGATCGTCATCGCCGCCGCGTCCAGCGCCTGAACCGCCGCGCCGCCGCTGATCTCGACCAGCGCTGCGGCAGCCATCGCCGCGGCAACGCCCGTTTCCGCCTGGCAACCGCCGCCCGCGCCGCTGATGGTCGCGTTTCGCGCAAACAAATACCCGATCGCGCCCGACGTAAACAGACCCTCGATCAACGTTTCGTCCGACCAGCCGCGCTGCTTCGCGCTTTCGATCAATACGCCCGCAAGAATGCCGCTTGCGCCCGCGGTCGGCGCCGCGACAATACGACCCATGGACGAGTTGACCTCGACCACCGCCATGGCGGACGCGGCCGCGCGGCACGCGTTGAAGCCCGAAAAGGGATTGTGCTTGCCATACTTAAACAGGCGCATCGCTTCGCCGCCCGAAAGCCCGCTGACGGACTCCACGCGCTCCGAAAGCCCGCGATTGACGGATTCCCGCATAACCGCAAGGTTCTTCCCCATCTCGGCAAGAATATCCGCGCGCGAACGCTCGGAATATTTCATCTCGCGGCGAATCATCGCCTCCCAGATCGGCACGTCGTTCGCCAAACAGTATTTCCGCAGCGATTCGCCGTTTTCAAATGCAGTCGAAATCATACGTTTGCCCCTTCCTTGGGATTTGTCCGTTTTTCGCCCTTAAACCGCAAAGAGCTTGATGATGCCGCCGCAAAGCGTTCGCATCATGCCTTGCATTTCCTTCGTAACCGTTTGATCGGTCTCGATGGTCATATACGCGTCCTCGCCCTTACCATGGCGAAACACCTGCATGAACGCGATGTTTACGTTGAGTTGCGCGAGCACATGCGAAACCTCCGCGATAACGCCGGGCTGATCCTTATGCTGGATAATCAGGGTTGGGTATTCGCCCGAAAACTCGACGTCCAAGCCGTTGATCTCCCGAATCAGGATGCTGCCGCCGCCGACCGATTCTCCGACGACCTCCGTCAGCCTGCCGTCGCTTCCCGTAATCAGGATGCGCGCCGTGTTCGGATGAGAAACAGGCAGGTCGGAGTATTCGACCGAAACGAACACGCCCTGTTCCGCCGCGATGCGATACGCGTCCTTGATGCGCGCGTCGTCCGGCTCCATGCCCAACGCGCCCGCGATCAGCGCCTTATCCGTTCCGTGTCCCTTGCCCGTTTCGGCAAACGAACCGTATAGCGTAAACTTCGCTTCCGCAACGTCCATGCCCGCAATATGCCGCGCGACGTGCGCAAGCCGCACCGCGCCCGCCGTATGCGAGCTGGACGGCCCCGTCATGCGCGGGCCGATGATATCGAACACCGAATAGCTTTCCATGTGGTTCTCCCTTTGGCTCTCTCTATCGTTCTTGCGATAAAAGAACCGACGCTCTCACCTTTTATAATGAGATGCGCCGGTTCAAAGTTTTGCCGCGCACCCGTTCTTTGACAAACACGTCTCCGAGCGACGCTCCGACAGGTTGCTCCTTTCAGGCTGCTCCGCGGCACATCGCGTCGTCGCTTAATGCTGCTTCCGTCAGGACCTGACATGGTTCACGGCCTGCGATTGCACGGGACCCGACGCTCAAC
>CAZBVC010000045.1:6151-14806 GCA_964495255.1 uncultured Oscillospiraceae bacterium | reverse complement strand
GTTGATATAGTTATCCGCGAGGTTGATGCCGCCCATAAAGCCGACGTTCCCGTCCACCACGCAGATCTTGCGATGGTCGCGGTTGTTGAAGCGGATGGACAGCACGGGCAAAAACGGGTTGAACACATGCGCCCGAATTCCCATCTGCGCAAGCTGTTTTTCATAGCCGTCGGGCAGACCGTATGCGCAGCCGAAATCATCGTATATCACGCGAACGTCCACGCCGAGCGCGGCCTTGCGTTTTAACACGTCCAGCACGCGCCCCCACATCACGCCCTTGTTGATCTTATAATATTCGAGGAAAATAAACCGCTCGGCGCTTTCCAGCGCGGCAAGCAGCGCCGCAAACATCGCTTCGCCATCGGGCAGGTAAGCTGTTTCCGTGTTCGCAAACACGGGCGTATGCGCGGCGTTTTGCAGATAGGCGCAATAGGGCGCGGCGTCGGGCGCTTCCCGTTTCAGCTTGTCCTCCGCGCTTTCTGCGCTCATCATGGCGGCGGCATAGCGCACGGAAACCTCGTGCATGCGGCGAACCTCGCGTTTGGACAGACGGTTTTTGCCGAACACGAAATAGAACGGTATCGTGAACAGGGGCAGGGAGAGCATGGGTATGATCCATGCGATTTTATACGCCGCGTTTCCCGTGCGGCTTACGATATGAATCACGAGCACCGCCGCGATAAGTTCAAACAAGCTGTACAGGTAGGTGAAGCGCTCGTTCAGACGCAGCACCAAAAGCGTGATCGCCGCAAGCTGAATCACGATGAGCAATCCGACGTACACCTGTCTGGAAAAGATCCGTTTGAGCAGCTTCATATTCTTGTTCTCAGAGCAGACCGTTTTGTTTCAGCAGCGCAAAGACCGCCTCGATATGCGCGGGCGTCGTCCCGCAGCAGCCGCCCAGCCCCCACGCGCCGCCCTCCGCGAGGCGCAGCATATCGCATGCAAACGCCGCGGGAGAAACGTTATAAACCGTCTCGCCGTCCTTGTATACGGGCAAACCCGCGTTCGGGCTCATCAAAACGGGCTTTGTCGCCAAAGCGATCAGGCGCGGCAAAAGAGAGACGAACTGATCCGGTCCCAAGCCGCAGTTGCAGCCGATTGCGTCCGCGCCCGCCGCCTCCATTTCGGAAACGACGCGCTCGATGGGTAGCCCCGTCAAAAGCCGTCCGTTTGCATCGAACGTAAACGTTGCAAACACGGGCAGACCGCGCCCGAACGTTTTCGCCGCGGCAAGCGCCGCTTTCGTCTCCGCCACGTCGCTCATCGTCTCGATGAGGATACAATCCGCGCCCGCGTCAACGCCGCCTTCGACGGGCGCGCGAAAGATCTCGACCGCCTCCTCAAACGTCAAATCGCCCAGCGGCTCGATGAATTCGCCGAGCGGGCCGACGTCCAGCGCGGCATAGCAAGCATGATCCGCCTCGTTTGCGGCGCGGCGGCAGAGCGAAACGCCCGCGCGCGCCAGATCGGCGGGGGCGTACGGGCCCCGCTTTTGACGGCATGCGTTCGAGCCGAAGGTATCGGAGGTCAAAAGCATCGCGCCCGCAGATGCATACGCTTTGTGAACGGAGAGCACCTTATCGGGCTCCTCGATGCACCAATGATCCGGAGATTTTCCCGCTTTGAGCCCCAGATGAAGCAGCATGGTTCCCATGCCGCCGTCGATCAGCAGCCGCTCCTGCCGCAAAATATCGGTCGCTTCCGCGCGTTTCTCCATACGCCTCTCCTCGCTCCTTCCGGAAAAAGATTTCCTTATTTTGACGATTCTATCATATCGGCGGGCAGTTGACAACGCAAAGCATGCCCAAAGCCGACGGCAAAACGCGGCGTTTCGCGCATAAATCGCTTTCGGCCGCGCAAACTAGCCCTATGTTTGCCGCAGATTTATGGAAAATCGCCATTACGACCTTCGTTTCGCTCGCGGAGCTGTTTCTCCTTTGCAAGCTCATGGGAAACAAACAGATCTCGCAGCTTTCCATGTTCGACTATATCGTCGGCATCACGATCGGCTCCATCGCCGCGGAATTTGCAACCGAACTGGAAAACCCGATCTACCCCGCGTTCGCCGCGCTGATCTACGCGCTCTGCGCGGTCGCCATCTCGCTTTTGACGCAGAAATCGCTGCGGCTCAGGCGCCTCTTTGCGGGGCGGCCGATTCTGCTGATGGACGGCGGCGTCATCTATAAGGAGAACATGCAGCGGGCGCGGTTCGACCTGTCGGACTTTCTCACGCTTTGCCGCATCGCGGGCTATTATGATATTTCCGACCTGCAAACCGCCATTCTCGAAGAAAACGGCACGGTCAGCTTTTTGCCCAAAAGCGACCGCCGGCCGCTCTGCGGCGCGGACGTTTGCCAATACCCGCGGCAGGAATATCCGCTTGTCAACGTCGTGATGGACGGCAAGGTGCTCGAGCGCACGCTGCGCGCGCATGGGCGCAACGAGGTTTGGCTGAACGACCGCTTAAAGGAGCTTGGCTATCGCGGGCCGAAGGACGTGTTCCTTGCAACGATGGATATGGACGGCGGCGTCACCGCGTATCCCATGTCGCCAAGCAAGCGAAAATTCAGCCCGTTCGACTGAGCGCATCACGCGCTTCCCCATCGTTTTTCGCTTCCATATATCTTTTTTCCCCATTCCATATATCTTTTCCTGCGCGTTGCGCGTCCTCCCGCACAGCGGTATAATAAAGGCAGAAACAGGCGCGTTCATCGCCTATTCCGCGCGAAAAAGGAGGTCGCCTTATGCTGACGGAACAAACAACGCAGACCTATCTCCGCATTTTGGAGGAGGAGCTGATCCCCGCAATGGGCTGCACGGAGCCGATCGCGCTTGCCTACGCCGCGTCCACGCTGCGCGACCTGCTCGGCGGCATTCCCGACAAAACCGATGCGCTTGTCAGCGGCAATATCGTCAAAAACGCGAAGAGCGTCGTCGTTCCCGGAACGGGTGGCAAAAAGGGCATTCAGGCGGCGGTTGCGGCGGGCTTTGTCGCGGGCAAGACCGCGCGCGAGCTGCTTGTGATCTCCGAAATAAGCGCCGCGCAGCGCGAGGAGATCGAACGGCTTCTGCAAAAAGGAACCATTCAGGCGCGCTGCTCGAACAGCCCGATTCCGCTGGATATCACGCTGTTTGGCGTGCGAAACGGCGATACGGCAAGCGTGCGCATCGCGTTTTGTCATACCAACATCGTGCATACCGAGAAAAACGGCGCCGTGCTGACCGACCTGCCGATCGCGGAGGAACCGCGGGACGCCGAAAACGCGGCTTCCCCGCTCAACGTGCGCGACATCGTAACGTTTGCCGAGACGGTTCCGCTTTCCGCCGTCAAGCCGCTTTTGGAACGCCAAATATCCTATAACATGGCGATTGCGGAATGCGGCATACAAGGCGATTTCGGCGCAAACGTCGGCAGGGTGCTGCTCGAGGGCGGCTCGGACGTTGTCACGGAGGCGCGCGCCTTGGCGGCGGCGGGTTCGGACGCGCGCATGAGCGGCTGCGAAAAGCCCGTTATTATCCTTTCGGGTTCGGGCAATCAGGGCATGACCGCGTCGATTCCCATCGTCGTATGGGCGCGGCGGCATGGCTGCGATACGGAGAAGCTCTATCGCGCGCTATTGATATCGGATCTCGTGACCGTGCATCAAAAATCCGACATCGGACGGCTTTCGGCGTTTTGCGGCGCGGTGTGCGCGGGCTGCGGCGCGGGCGCGGGCATCGCGTATCTCGAAGGCGGCGGTTACGACGGCGTGGCGCATACGATCGTAAACGCGCTTGCGATTCTCTCGGGCATGGTGTGCGACGGCGCAAAGCCCTCCTGCGCGGGCAAGGTCGCGCTCGCGGTGGAGGCGGGGATCTTGGGCTGGCGTATGTATGCGCGCGGGCAGCAGTTTGTCGGCGGAGACGGCATCGTCGTCGAGGGCGTGGATAATACGATCAAAAACGTCGGCAGGCTTGCCAAGGAAGGCATGCGTGAGACGGAGAATGAGATTCTCTCCATCATGATGGAGGAACAGAAATAGTCGTGCGCCCCGTCTCGCGCAGCGTGAGACGGAGAATGAGATTCTCTCCATCATGATGGAGGAACAAACCAAATAAGCAATCAAAAAAAGGGGTTTTACCCCTTTTTTTGATGATATACCCCTTATTTCACCGTGATCAGCTCGTAATCGCGCGTGCCAAGCCCGATCTTCTCGCCGTGCGAAAGCATAACGCGCCAATCCGTCGTGTCGAACAAATCGGTAAAGTGATCGTGACGCCGCGCGCCGCTTTCGATCTGCTCGGAAAGCGCGCTGTTCGGCAGAACGGGCTGCGCGTTGCACGCGTCCGCGCAGGCTTGGTCGAGCGCGACGGCGTCCATGGAAGCGAACATGCCCACGTCGGGTATGATCGGCACGTCGTTTTGCCCGTGACAGTCGCAATAGGGCGAAACCTGCGTCACGATGCTGATATGGAACTGCGGGCGATCCTTGACGACGGCAAGCGTATATTCCGCGATCTTTTCGCAGAGCGCGTGGTTTCCGCCGTCGGTGCGGTTGTCAATCGCGTCAAAGTTGCATGCTCCGATGCAGCGCCCGCAGCCGACGCACTTTGCATGGTCGATATGCGCGATATGCTTTTCGCCATACGAGATTGCTTCATGCGCGCAAACCCTCGCACAGCGCCCGCAGCCGCGGCAAAACGCCTCGTCCACCTCGGGCTTGCCGTCGCAATGCTGCTCCATCTTGCCCGCGCGCGAGCCGCAGCCCATGCCGATGTTTTTCAGCGCGCCGCCAAAGCCCGTTCCCTCGTGCCCCTTGAAATGCGTCAGCGAAATAAAGGCGTCCGCGTCCATGACCGCGCGCCCGATCTTCGCTTCGCGCACATGCTTTGTGCCCGTCAGCGGAACAAGCGCCTCGTCCAGCCCTTTCAGCCCGTCCGCGATCAGAATGGGGCAGCCGACGGTCAGCGGCGTATAGCCGTTATCCTGCGCGCTTTCGAGATGATCCAAGGCGTTTTTGCGCCCGCCGGCATACAGCGTGTTGCAGTCGGTCAAAAACGGCTTTCCGCCCTGCGCTTTGACCTCGTTAGCAACGACGCGGGCAAAATTCGGGCGCAGAAAGGAGAGGTTGCCCGGCTCGCCGAAATGCAGCTTGATCGCCACAAATCGTTCTTTCAACGGCAGCTCGTCGAAGCCCGCCGCGCGGATGAGCCGCAAGAGCTTATCGAGCAGGCTGTTTCCGTCCCTTGTGCGCATATCCGTAAAATAGACCTTCGCTTGTTGCATACAAAACGCTCCGTTTCCCTTTTTTCTGTTCAACTGCTTACAGTATACCTTCCCGACGCAAAAAAGAAAAGCGCCGTCTTGCTTTCCGCACGAGAAACGAGTATGATAGCGGCTTGAAAGGCGTTTGCGGTTCTTGCAAAACGGGTGAGGAAAATGGCGGATCAAGACGGAAGAAAACGCGCGCGGGCGGCGGCGCTGCTGCTTGTTGCGTCGCTTTTGTGGGGCATGTCGTTCGCGGCGCAAAGCGCGGGCATGGAATATATCGGGCCGTTCACATTTATCGGCATAAGGTCGCTTTTGGGCGGCGTCGGGCTGTTCGTCGCCGTGTTTTTCGTCGAACTCCTGGGCGGGAAAAAGCCGTATGACAAAAGACGCACGATCAAGGCGGGCGTCATACTCGGGCTCGTGCTCACCGTCGGCAGCAATTTGCAGCAGCTCGGGCTGGTGGAAACGACCGCGGGCAAGGCGGGCTTTATCACGTCGCTCTACATCGTGTTCGTGCCGCTGTTCGGGCTTGTCGTCGGCAAGCGCGCGCATCCGATGGTTTGGCTTTGCGCGCTGATCGCGCTCGCGGGACTGTACTTTCTCTCCATGGGCGACGGGGCGAGCCTCAACTGCGGCGATATGCTCGTGCTGGGCTGCGCGGTGGTCTACGCCGTGCACATCCTGCTCATCGACCGGTTCGCGCGGGACGTCGACGTGATGCGAATGAGCGGCATACAGTTTCTGGTCACGGGCGTGCTTTCGCTCATCCCCGCGCTGCTTTTTGAAGAACCGACGCTCGGGGCGATCTCGAACGCGTGGCTCACGCTCGTGTACGTCGGGCTCATCTCGGGCAGCGTGTGCTATACGATTCAGATGTTTGCCCAGCGCTCGCTCGAGCCGACGGTCGCGTCGCTGCTGTTAAGCCCCGAATCGGTGTTCGCCGCGCTCGGCGGCTGGATTTTGCTCGGTGAAACGCTGACCGCGCGGGAGCAATTCGGCTGCGCGCTCGTGTTTCTCGCGGTGCTTTGCTCGCAGCTTCCCTGGAAAACGATGTTCCGCCGCACGAAAAAAGCGGACGCGGCGCACCCCTTGCCCGAAAGCATGTCAAGTCGGCAGGCATAGCCGATCGGTTTCGCCGCGCAGGGCTTGCCAAACGCCAAAGTGCGGGCGCACAAAGAAAAACGCAATACGATCTGCAAAAAAGGAGTTCGGCTTTTATGGCTGAACTCCTTTTTGTCTGCTTGAAACGCGTGTTTTCTTGCTTCTTCTCCAAAAGAATGGGCTTTTGGGGGCTGAACTCCTTTTTGTTTGCTTGAAACGCATATTTTCTTGCTTCTTCTCAAAAGGAAGAAAGGAAAGGCCTCAGTCCCGCCTGTTCTTCCCGAATATGCCCTTCTTGCCGACCTGCGCGGTCTGGTCGCCGCACGCCTCGGCATACTTTCTGAGCAGCGCGCGCTGTTCTTCGGTCAGGCGCTTGGGCACGTCGATCGTTACGGTCAAAAGCAGATCGCCCGTTCCGCTCGCGTTGAGGCGCTTGACGCCCTGCTCGCGCAAGCGGATGATCGTGCCGGACTGCGTGCCCGCCGCAATGTTGGTTTCCACGCTCTCTTTGAGCGTCGGCACAACGATCTTGCCGCCGAGCACGGCGGTCGCATACGGAATCGTCATATCGAGATACAGGTCGAAGCCGCGCCTGCGGAAAACGTCGTGATCGCGCACGCTGATGGTGATATACAAATCGCCGTTGGGGCCGCCGCGCTGCCCCGCGCTGCCCTTGCCCTGCATGCAGATCGTCTGCCCGTTGTCGATGCCCGCCGGCACGCGGATCGCCGTGCGCTCGTTTCTGCGGACTCTGCCCGTTCCGCGGCACTCGTCGCAGGGGTTTGAAATAACCTTGCCCGTTCCGCGACAGGTCGTGCAGGGGCGCGTGGACGCAAACGAACCGAACATCGTGTTCTGCTGCGTGCGCACCTGACCCGTTCCGTTACAGGTTTTACATTTTTCGGGCGCGCTGCCCGCCTTTGCGCCGCTGCCGCCGCAGGAGGAGCAAACGTCCTCGCGCGGAATCACGATCTCCTTGGAGACGCCGAACGCCGCCTCGGTAAAGGATATCGTCATGGAATAGCGCAGATCCTCGCCCTGCATAGGGCCTGTGCGCGAACGCGTTCCGCCGAAGCCGCCGCCAAACCCGCCGCCGAACACCTGATCGAGAATATCGCCAAAGTCGCCGAATCCGCCGCCCGAAAACGGGTTTGCACCGGCGCCGCCGCCCTGCTCGAACGCGGCATGACCGAATTGATCGTAGCGCGCGCGCTTATCGGGGTCGGAAAGCACCTCGGCTGCCTCGTTCAGCTCCTTAAACTGCGCCTCGGCAGCCTTGTCGCCCGGATGCAGATCGGGGTGGCACTCCTTCGCCTTCTTGCGAAACGCGCTCTTGATCTGCGCGTCGGTCGCGTCCTTTGGTATGCCGAGCACCTCGTAATAATCCCGTTTGTCCGCCATTTATCCCCCACACCTCTCGAAAAGGAGGCGCAAGCCCTTATCCTGCGCCTCCGTGATGCCTTTATGCGACGATCTTTGCCGCCATGCTTATTTCTGCTTCTCGTCGTCGATTACGGTATAGTCCGCGTCCACGACGGTTTCCTCGGGCCGGCTCTGCTGCTGCGTCTGCTCCGCGCCGCTTGTCTGCTCCGCGCCGCTTGCCTGCTGTGCCTGCTGCGCCTGTTCGTAAACCTTGCCGAACACGCGGTAACTGACCTCGGTGAGATGCTCGGTCGCGGTTTTGATCATCTCGACGTCGCTGCCTTCGAGCGTCTTTTTCAGATCCGCCATCGCCTTTTCGATCTCTTCCTTGCCGGAGGCGTCGATCTTGTCGCCCATCTCGCGCAGGGATTTCTCCGTGGTATAAACCATTTGGTCGGCATGGTTGCGCGTTTCGACGTCTTCCTTGCGCTTCTTATCCTCGCCCGCGAACTTCTCCGCGTCGGATACCGCGCGCTTGATATCGTCCTCGCTCAGGTTGCTCGAAGCGGTGATCGTCACCTGCTGCTCGTTGCCCGTTCCGAGATCCTTTGCCGAAACGTGCACGATGCCGTTGGCGTCGATGTCAAACGAAACCTCGATCTGCGGCATGCCGCGCGGCGCGGGCGCGATGCCCGTAAGCTGGAACTTGCCGAGGGTTTTGTTATACTGCGCCATCTCGCGCTCACCCTGCAAAACATGCACCTCGACGCTCGTCTGCCCGTCCGCCGCAGTGGAGAAGATCTGGCTTTTCTTGGTCGGGATGGTCGTGTTGCGGTCGATCAGCCTCGTGAACACGCCGCCCACGGTCTCGATGCCGAGGGAAAGCGGGGTGACGTCCAGCAAAAGCACGTCCTTGACCTCGCCGCCGAGCACGCCGC
>CAZBVC010000045.1:0-6141 GCA_964495255.1 uncultured Oscillospiraceae bacterium | reverse complement strand
GCCCTTGAACGGCTCTTTGCCCGTGATCTTCTTGACCATCTCCTGTACGCAGGGGATGCGGGACGAACCGCCCACGAGGATCACCTTGTCAACCTGCGAAGCGGACAAGCCCGCGTCCGAAAGGCACTTCTGCACGCAGACGCGCGTTTTGTCGATCAGGTCGGCGATCAGGTCGTTGAACTTGGCGCGGGTAACGGTAACGTCCAAGTGCTTCGGGCCGGATTTATCCATCGTGATGAACGGCAGATTGACCGTCGTCTGCGCGACGCCCGAAAGCTCGATCTTCGCCTTTTCCGCCGCTTCCTTCAAACGCTGCATCGCCATCTTGTCCTGATGCAGGTCGATGCCGCTGGACTTTTTGAACTCCGAAGCGATATAGTCCATCAAAAGCTGGTCGAAGTCGTCGCCGCCCAAGCGGTTGTTGCCCGCCGTTGCGAGCACCTGGAACACGCCGTCCCCGATCTCGAGAATCGAAACGTCGAACGTGCCGCCGCCGAGGTCATAAACCAGGATCTTTTGATTGTTCTCTTTGTCAAGCCCATAGGCCAGCGCCGCCGCCGTCGGCTCGTTGATGATGCGCAGAACCTCAAGCCCCGCGATTCGGCCCGCGTCCTTCGTCGCCTGACGCTGCGCGTCCGTAAAGTATGCGGGAACGGTGATGACCGCCTGCGAGATCGATTCGCCAAGATACGCTTCCGCGTCCTGTTTGAGCTTTTGCAGAATCATCGCGGAGATCTCCTGCGGCGTATAATCCTTTCCGTCAATGCCGATGCGGCGCGCGGAGCCCATGTCGCGCTTGATGGAAGCCACCGTGCGCTCCGGGTTCGTAATCGCCTGCCGCTTTGCGATCGTGCCGACCATGCGCTCGCCGTCCTTGAACGCGACGACGGAAGGCGTCGTGCGCGCGCCCTCGGAATTCGGGATAACGACGGGTTCGCCGCCCTCGAGAAAAGCGACGCAGGAATTCGTGGTGCCCAAGTCGATGCCGATAATTTTACCCATAATAATGATCCTCCTACTGTTGTTCGTTCAAATCTATTCGTTACTCGGCAAAAAGCCGAACTCGTAACCGTTTGTATGCGCTATTCCGCGACCTTGACCATGCTGTGGCGAATGATCTTCTCGCCGAAGCGGTAGCCCTTTTGCAGCACGCACAGGATCTCGCCGCTCTCTTTGCCCTCGATCTTTTCGCGCATGACCGCCTCATGAATGCTCGGATCGAACTTGCCCTCCGCCTCGATCTCGGACAGACCCATCTTTTTCATCTCGTCCAGAAGCTGCCGCTGCACGAGCAGAACGCCCTTCGCCCACTCGTCGCCGTCCGCCGCCGCATTCTCCGAAACGCGGTCAAAGTTGTCGAGAATCGGCAGAAGCGCCTTGATCACGTCCCGCCTGCCGTCCTCATAGCTGTCCGCGCGCGCGGTCTGGTTCCTGCGGCGGAAATTGTCGAAGTCCGCTTGATTGCGCTGCAAAAGCGCGACGAGATCGTCCTTATCCTTTTGCAGCGACGCGATATGCGCGCGCGCCGCCTCGAATTCCTCCGCCGTAAGCGTATAGCTCTCGGCTGTTTCCGTTACGACGACGGGTTCGGTCTCCGCGGTTTCGACGTCCTCGTTTTCTGCGGCGGAGACGTCGATCTCTTCCTTGACCTCCGCCGCGAGGTTCGGTTCCTTCTTTTTCTTGCTCAATCCGTTTCGCTCCTTCTGTTTCCGCTGTTTTGCTCCGCAAACGGAGTTGCACCTCAGTCTTTTTTCTCGTCCAGCGCATTGACGAGCAGCTCGCCCATACATTGCCGCATGAAGTCCAGCACGGACATGACCTTTGCATAGTGCATACGGGTCGGCCCGATCACGCCGAACGTGCCCATGGGCGAATCCCCGACGCGATACGTCGCGGTTACAACGCTGCAATCTTTTAGCTGCGCATCGTCGTTTTCGCCGCCGATCGTAACGGTAAACTCGAGGCGGCTCGCTTTTTTGAGAATGCCGTAGAGGTAATCGCGCCCCTCCACCGCCGCAAGGAAGCCCTTTGCCTTGTCGATGTCGCTGTATTCGGGATAGTGCAGCATGTTCGTCGCGCCCGAAAGCTCGACCGCGCGCGCCGCCGGCTCCATCTTATGCTCGATGGTTTCTACCATCGTATTCAGGAACTCGCGCCGCGCATACAGCTCCTCGCCCATATCGGAAACGATCCGTTCGGCAACCGTGTCCAAACGGCAATCGCGGTAGCGCTCGTTGAGCATGCGCGAGATGCGTTCGAGCTCGTCCGCGCCCATATCGTCCGGAACGCGTATAACCGCGTCGCGCGCAAACCCCGCGTCCGTTACGATAATCGTCAATGCGCGTCCCTCGCGCAGGGGAACAAGCTGAATATGCTTCAATCGGTTTGCCGAGAGCAGCGGCGGCAAAACCATCGCCGCATATTGCGTAACCGACGAGAGCGCCTGCGCCGTCTGCTTGAAGATCGACTCGATCTCGTCCACACGCGAGGTAAAATGCGCGCGCATGAGCTTGATTTCCTGCGGCGTGAGCTGCGCGCGCTGCATCATGCGATCCACATACAGCCGATACGCCTTATCCGAGGGAATGCGGCCCGCGGAGGTATGCGGCTGTTCAAGGTAGCCGAGCTCCTCCAAATCCGCCATCTCGTTTCGGATCGTCGCGCTGGAAAGGTTGACGCCCTCGCGCTTGCTGATGGCGCGGGATCCCACGGGCGCGGCGGACGTAATATACTCGTCGATAATCGCTTTTAGGATACCCAGCTTGCGTGCATCCAGTTCCATTTCGTACCGCGCCTCCCTTCCGTTCGGTTCTTGTTAGCACTCCTTTTCATCGAGTGCTAACCATCAACGTAAATTTAGCACTTGCCCGACTATGTGTCAAGCAAGCGCCTATATCAAAAATGTGACATTCCCGTGAATTTGGCTTCCGCGATCGCCGCGCCTGTTTTGTATGCGGCGATTGCTGCCGAAAAGCGAAGTTTTCTTGCTTCTTCTTTTCTTGAACGAAAGGGAGCAAGGGCACGCAGCCTGCCGCAACCTTTTCACGCGAGAATCGAACATGCCAAATACAGTTTTCTTGCTTCTTCTTTTTCAAAAGAAGAAGACGTCCACCCCTAGTCCATAAAGAGCTGTACGGCTTCGCTCTGCATATCGAGCCCGCGCCGATTGAGCGCCAGATGCGTGTCCGAAAGCGCGAGCCAGCCCCGCTTTTTCAGCGTTTCGACCGCGGATGGATACGCCTTTGTCACGTCCGCGCCGAACCGCGCGCAAAACGCGGCGCGATCGACGCCCGCAACGAGCCGCAGCCCGAGCATGACGGTTTCAAACATCTCGTCCGCAGGGAACAGGCGAATGATCTCCCGCACGGGGCGTTTCTTGCGCTCGATCAGGCGCAGGTATTCGTCCACGCGCTCGACGTTTGCATAGCGCGTCCATTCCGAACGGCGCACGGCGGAATGCGCCGCAACGCCGAGGCCCAAATATATGCCGTTCATCCAATAATTCAGATTGTGGCGGCAGGCAAAGCCGTCGCGCGCAAAATTGCTGATCTCGTAGCGATGATAGCCGCGGCGCTCCAAATAGTCGATGCCCGCGTCCTCCATATCCGCCGCGTCGTCCACGTTGGGCAGGCGCGTCCTGCCCTTTTTTACGTCCGCATAGAGCTTTGTGCCCTCCCCGAGCGTCAGCGCATAGGAGGAAACGTGCGTCAGGTTTGCGTCGCAAACGAGGCGAAGCGTTTCGAGATAGTCATTTTGGCTTTGCGAAGGCAGCGCGTGCATGACGTCCGCGCCGATGTTTGTAAACCCCGCCTCGCACGCAAGCCGAAGCGTCTCGACAAACTGCGCGTAGGTATGGATGCGCCCGATCGCGGCAAGCAAAGGCTCCTGCGACGCCTGCAAGCCCACGGACAGGCGGTTGACCCCGCTTTCAAAATACAGCGCGAGCTTCTCTTGGGAAACCGTGCCGGGGTTGGCCTCCATGGAGATCTCCGCGTCGCCCGCAATCGGAAAGGAATCGCGCAGCGCGCGCAAAATGGCGCGCATCTGTTCGCCCGACAAAAGCGACGGGGTGCCGCCGCCGAAAAACACCGTTTCGATCGAGTCGTGGCAAAGCCCCGCCCGGCTTGTCAGCGCGATCTCGACAAGCAGCGCGTCAACGTATGCCTGCGGCACATTTTGGCACGGAAACGAGACAAAGTCGCAATAGTCGCACTTTTTGACGCAGTATGGAATATGCAGGTACAGCCCCGCCATGCTAATTGATCTTCAAAACGCTCATAAACGCCTCGCTCGGCACGGAGACCGAGCCGACCTGGCGCATGCGTTTCTTTCCTTCCTTTTGCTTTTCGAGCAGCTTCTTCTTGCGCGTGATGTCGCCGCCGTAACACTTGGCGAGTACGTCCTTGCGCACCGCTTTGACGGTTTCGCGCGCAATGACCTTGCCGCCGATCGCCGCCTGAATCGGAATTTCGAACTGCTGCCGCGGAATGACCTCGCAAAGCTTTTCCGCGACCGCGCGCCCCTTTGCGTACGCCTTGTCGCGATGAACGATCGTTGAAAGCGCGTCGCAGCAGTCGCCGTTGAGCAGAAAGTCCAGCTTGACCAAATCGGATCTGTCGTATTCCTTCCATTCGTAATCAAACGACGCATAACCCCTGCTGCGCGATTTGAGCTGATCGAAAAAGTCGTAAATGATCTCGTTGAGCGGCAGGACATAATGCAGGCTCACGCGCGTTTTCTCGATATATTTCATATCCTCGAACACGCCGCGCCGCTCCTGACAAAGCTCCATGATCGAGCCGACAAAGTCCGACGGGGTCATGATCGTTGCGTTCACCATCGGCTCCTCCATGCATTCGATCTCCGCCGTCGGGGGCAGATTCGCAGGGTTGTCGATCAGCAGTTCCTCGCCCGAAAGCATGCGCACGCGGTAGACGACGCTCGGCGCGGTTGTGATAAGGTCGAGATCGAACTCGCGCTCCAATCGCTCGGAAATGATCTCCATATGCAGCAGACCCAGAAATCCGCAGCGGAAGCCGTAGCCCAGCGCGGCGGAAGTCTCCTGCTCGAACGAGAGCGACGCGTCGTTGAGCTTCAATTTGTCCAGCGCGTCGCGCAAATCGTCGTAATGCGCGCCGTCTGCGGGATAAATACCGCAAAACACCATGGGGTTTGCCTGCTTATAGCCGGGCAGCGGCGCCTTTGCGGGGTTCGATGCAAGCGTGATCGTGTCGCCCACCTTGGTTTCCGCAACGCTCTTGATGGACGCGGCAATATACCCGACCTCGCCCGCCGTCAGCTCGTCCGTTTCACGCAGGTCGGGCGAAAACGAGCCGACCTCCGTAACCTCAAACTCGCGGTTCGTCGCCATGGAGCGAATCATGTCGCCCGCCTTTACCGTTCCGTCGAATACGCGAACGTACGAAAGCGCGCCCTTGTAATTATCGTAGTAGCAGTCGAAAATCAGCGCGGTCAGCGGCGCGGACGCATCCCCCTTCGGCGGCGGCACAAGCTCCACCACGGCGGCAAGCACGCTGTCGATATTGATTCCGTTCTTCGCGGAGATTCGCGGCGCATTCGCTGCGTCGATGCCGATTACGTCCTCGATCTCGTGCGCGACGCGCTCCGGCTCCGCGCTCGGTAGGTCTATCTTGTTGATCACGGGCACGATTTCAAGGTTGTTGTCCGAGGCGAGATACACATTCGCCAGCGTCTGCGCCTCGATGCCCTGCGTTGCGTCAACGACCAGCACCGCGCCTTCGCACGCGGCCAGCGCGCGGCTGACCTCGTAGGTGAAGTCCACATGCCCCGGCGTGTCGATCAGGTTGAACAAATAGGTCTTGCCGTCCGTATGCGTATAAAACATACGAACCGCGGAGGACTTGATCGTGATGCCGCGCTCGCGCTCGATGTCCATCGAGTCCAAAAGCTGCTCGGTCATGTCCCGCTCGGATACGGTATCCGTGCGTTCCATCAAGCGATCCGCCAATGTGGATTTTCCGTGGTCGATATGCGCGATGATGCAAAAATTGCGAATGAGCTCCTTGGGAAACGCCATAGTTCTTCCTCCAAATTCAGGCTTTATCATAACCCATCACAGCCGCGATTGCAATTTGTTCTTTCCTTTTCTCATCAAGAAAC
>CAZBVC010000044.1:0-16160 GCA_964495255.1 uncultured Oscillospiraceae bacterium | reverse complement strand
ATACCTGTGTTTTTCAGCATGCTGTTTCAGCAGCTTTACAGCACCGTCGACTCTCTCGTTGTGGGGCGCTATCTCGGCACGGATTCGCTCGCCGCGGTCAGCTCGTCCGGCAGCCTAATCATGCTTCTGGTCGGTTTCTTTACGGGCGCAACCATGGGTGCGGGCGTGATCGTTTCGCGCTATTTCGGCGCGGCGGATTACGACAGGGTTTCGCGCGCCATCCATACGAATATCGCGCTCGGGCTCGTTTCGGGCGTCGCCGTTTCCGCGTTCGGCGTGCTGATGACGCCGCAAATTCTGCGCTGGATGGGCACGGATCCCGCCGTTCTGCCCGAGTCGATCAAGTATTTCCGCGCGTACTTTTTCGGCGTGGTCGCCGTGGTTCTGTATAACATCTGCAAGGGCATCATGAACGCCGTGGGCGACAGCCGCCGCCCGCTTTATTACCTGATCTTTTCCTCGCTGCTCAACGTCGGATTGGATATCCTGTTCGTCGGCTATTTGGGGCTCGGCGTGGAATGGGCGGCGATTGCAACGGTGATCTCGCAGGCGGCGAGCGTTGTTTTGTGCCTCATCTACCTCACGCAGGACGGCACGGTGTATCAGGTTCGGTTTCGGCGCATCCGCTTCCATGGCGATATGCTGCGCGAGATCGTTCGCTACGGGCTGCCCATGGGCGTGCAAAACTCCGTGATCTCGTTTGCCAACGTACTCGTGCAGACCAACGTCAATTCCTTCGGCGAAATCGCGATGGCGGCGTGCGGCGCATACGGAAAGATCGAGGGCTTCGTGTTTTTGCCGATCACGAGCCTCGCCATGGCGCTTACCACGTTTATCGGGCAAAACCTCGGCGCAAAGGAATATGCGCGGGCAAAGCGGGGCGCGCGTTTCGGCATCGCCGCATCGATGCTCATGGCGGAGCTGATCGGCGTCGTGGTCTATTTCCTTTCGCCCGTGTTCATGGGCTTTTTCTCGAGCGACCCCGCCGTGATTGCCATCGGCGTGCAGCAGGCGCGCACGGAATCGCTGTTTTTCTGCCTTTTGTCCTTCTCGCATTGCGTGGCGGGCGTTTGCCGCGGCGCAGGGCGCGCGTTCGTGCCGATGCTCGTCATGTTCTCCTCATGGTGCCTCTTGCGCGTAACGTATATCACAATCGCCATGCGCCTGAGCCACGACATTCATCTGCTATTTTGGGCATATCCGCTCACATGGTTTTTAAGCTCGGCCGTGTTTTTCATCTATTACCGCAAATCGAATTGGATTCACGGGTTCGACGCGGTAACGCAGACATGAAAAGCGGGCAGATACGCTCCGCCCGTTTCCAAACCGATTGTGTATGATGTACCTGTCAAAATGTCGTTCTTTTACTTCTTTTCATTCAAGAAAAGAAAACGTACCCTACCGCACGAACGGTAAAATGTATCGATGCAAATTCTCGTAAGCGATTTTTTTGACGTCCGCTTCCGACAAGCCCGCGTGCACCAGCGCGTCAAGCAAGGCGGGAAAATCGCGCGAGGTCTTCAAGTCGCGCGGATAGGTCTGCATCCCGTCAAAATCCGACCCGATCGCGCAGCAGTCGATCCCCCCCACCTCCGCGATGTGGCAGATATGGCGCACAATATCGTCGATGCAGGCGATGGGGCGCGCGGAAAGCTGCTCAAAATAGAAATTGACGCCGATCGTGCCGCCCTGCTGCGCAATCCTGCGAATATGCTCGTCCGATAGCGCGCGCGGCACGTCGCGAATCGCGCGGGCGTTGGAATGCGAAGCGAAGATCGGCTTCGTTGCGCGATCGAGGATGTTGTCGATGCCGCGGTCGCTCAAATGCGAAACGTCGATGGCGATGTTCAGCTCGCAAAGCAGGTCGATGATCTCCTTGCCGAGCGTGGTCAGCCCCTTGTCGCCGCGCCCCATCGCCGCGCCCGAAAGCTCGTTGTTTTCGTTCCAGGTCAGGGTCATGGCGCGCACGCCAAGCCGTTTCAGCGTTCGCAGGACGGCCTTGCTGCCCTCGATCGCCTCGCCGCCCTCAACCGCAAGCACCGTTGCGATGCGCCCCTTACCGGGTTCGAAATCGGGCGTGAGCTTGACAAGCTCGGGATTGTCCGCCAGCATACGCTCGTATGCGTCGATCATTGCGATGCATTGATGCAGATACGGCGTATGCAGCGTCGTATCGATCCAGCAGGCGAGGAACTGAATCGCCACGCCGCCTTTTTGCATATCGTCCAGCGCAATCGCCTGGTCGCGCTTCCTCTGCCGCATATCGTAACCGTACTGCACCGCGCCGTAAAGATAATCGCAATGTCCGTCCGCAATCGGAATCATGGCTTTGTTCCCCCCGTATATCTTTTTTGATAAGCAATCGGGCGGAACATACTCCGCCCGAACGTTTTGCCGTTATCTATCGCCTTTCGGCTTATTTCGCGTAATCTACCGTGCGCGTTTCGCGAATCACGCTGACCTTGATTTGACCCGGATACTCCAACTCGGCCTCGATGCGCTTTGCGATGTCCTTCGCCAAAACGACCGTATCGCCGTCGTTGACCTTGTCGGGCTTAACGATGATGCGAATCTCGCGTCCCGCCTGAATCGCGTAGGAGGTATCCACGCCGTCAAACGAGTTGGCGATTTCCTCCAGCTTTTCTAGGCGCTTGATGTAGGTTTCCAGCGTTTCGCGCCGCGCGCCGGGACGAGCCGCGGAAATCGCGTCCGCCGCCTGCACGAGCACCGCTTCGATGCAGGTCGGATCAACGTCGCCATGGTGCGCCTGAATCGCGTTGACGATAGCGTTGTTCTCGCGGAATTTCTTGGCAAGCTCCGCGCCGATCTGCGCATGGGAGCCCTCAACCTCATGGTCGATGGACTTGCCGATATCGTGCAGCAAGCCCGCGCGCTTGGCAAGCGCAACGTTCGCGCCCAGCTCCGACGCCATGATGCCCGCCAAATGCGCAACCTCGATGGAGTGCCGCAGCACGTTTTGCCCGTAGCTGGTGCGGTAGCGCATACGCCCCAGATAGCGAACGATCTCATGATGCAGCCCGTTGACCCCGACCTCCAAAACGGCGGCTTCGCCCGCCTCGCGAATCGCGGCGTCAACCTCCTTCTTCGCCTTCTCCACCATCTCCTCGATGCGGGCGGGATGGATGCGTCCGTCCAAAATGAGCTTTTCGAGCGCAATGCGCGCAACCTCGCGGCGCACGGGATCGAAGCCCGAAAGAATCACCGCTTCGGGCGTGTCGTCAATGATGAGGTCAACGCCCGTGGCCGTTTCCAAGGCGTGGATGTTGCGGCCCTCGCGCCCGATAATGCGACCCTTCATATCGTCGTTGGGCAGCGGCACGACGGAAACGGTCGTCTCCGCCACGCAGTCCGCCGCGCAGCGCTGAATCGCAAGCGAGATGATGTTGCGGGCGCGCTTGTCCGCCTCTTCTTTTGTTTTCGCTTCAATATCTCGAATAAGGATCGCCGCGTCATGCCGCGCGTCCCGTTCCACGTTGGCCAGCAAGATCTCGCGCGCCGCGTCCATGGACAGGCCCGAAATCTTTTCCAACTCTTTCAGCTGTTGGTCGTAAAGCTGCTTGACGGAGGCCTCGCCCTGCTCCAATTCCGCCTCGCGCTGGGCAATCGACGTTTCGCGCAGCTCGAGCGCATCGGTTTTCTTGTCGAGCAGTTCCTCGCGCTGGAAGATTCTGCGCTCGTTGCGCTGAATCTCCGCCCTGCGCTCCTTGTTTTCCCGCTCCGTCTCGCTGCGCAGGCGGAAAACCTCCTCCTTGGCCTCGAGCACCTTTTCCTTCTTGATCTCCTCGGCGCGCTTCTGCGCGTCGTCATAGAGCTTTTTGACCGCGTCCTCCGCCTTGGCGACCTTTGCTTCGGCAACATTTCGGCGATACGCGTATCCGATCAGGCAGCCGACGCCCAAGCAAACGACGCCGATTGCGACATATATCCACATAGAAATCCATTCTCCGATCTATAAAAATGTAACCGCACATCTCTGCACGGTCACTTCATCGTCAAAATCGTATAGTCCCGACGGACGGCAACAATCGTCTATAATGAACACACCATAAGAGTGCAGGATTACTTCCGTAAAATTGTATCTCAAAAGCGTCAGCCCGTCAAGCAAAACCGCGTAAATCCATATCGGAAAAGCTAAAACAGCGAAATTTGGTCGCTTTCGGGCATGTCGCCAAAGCAGCCGCAGCGTATCATCGCGGAAACTACGCCACTGTTCGCCTTTGTTTCCTTGCGAAACGTCTCGATGGAATGAAACGTCTTTCCCTTGCAGCTTTCGGCAAGCTGAATCGCCGCCGTCGTTCCGACGCCCGGTATCGCGTTGAACGGCGGGCGAATCGCCCCGTCCTCGATCAAAAAATGCGTGGCGTGCGAGCGATACAGATCCACGGGGAGCAGTTCGATCCCGCGCAGATTCATCTCGTACACGACCTCCAATATGGTGATGATCTCCTTGGCGTGCTTCTTTTCGGATTCGCTTTTCAGCTCCGACGCCGCGCGCTCCGATTCCCGTATCGTTTTGAGCACCTGCGTTCCGCCGCCGCTTGCGAGCGAAACGTCGAACAGGTCGGCGCGCACGGTATAATACACCGCGTAGAACGCGAGCGGATGATGCACCTTATAGTACGCGATACGGAAGGACATAATCGTGTACGCGACCGAATGCCCGCGCGGGAACATATATTTGATCAGCTTGCAGGAGCCGATGAACCACTCGGGGATGCTGTTGTCGATCAGCTTTTGCTCCATCTCGGGCTTTAATCCCCTGCCCTTACGGACGGACTCCATGATCTTGAACGAGCTTGACGCGTCGACGCCGTGCATGATGAGGTAGGTCATGATATCGTCGCGCGTGCAGATGACCTCGGACAGCGTCGCGATCTTTTGCGTGACGAGCGGCTCCGCGTTGCCCAGCCAAACGTCCGTTCCGTGCGTCAACCCCGCGATGCGAACGAGCTCCTCGATCGTCGTCGGGCGCGTGATTTCGAGCACGTTGCGCACGAAGCCCGTGCCGAATTCGGGCGTGCCGAGCGTGCCGACGTCGCAATGCAGCGCGGAAAGATCGACCTTGAGCGGCTCGGCGGAGGAATAGATGCGGCGCGTTTCGGGATCGTCAAGCGGAATATCGAGCGGGTTTAGACCCGTGATGTCCTGCAACATACGCAGAGCGGTCGGGTCGTCATGCCCGAGAATATCGAGCTTGACGAGGCGGTCGTCCATCGCGTGAAAATCAAAATGCGTGGTGACGGTGTTCTTCGCCGTCTTGTCGGCGGGGTATTGAATCGGCGTAAAGTCGAGAATATCCTCCTCCTTCGGCACGATGACGATGCCGCCGGGGTGCTGACCCGTCGTAACCTTGACGTCCTGACAGCCGAGCGCGATGCGTTCCCGCTCCGCCCTGCGAAACGTTTTACCCGTCGCTTCCTCATATTGGCGGACGTAGTCGAGCGCCGTCCGCTCGGCGATGCCCGATATCGTGCCCGCGCGAAACGCGTGCCCGCGCCCGAACATCTCCTCGACGTATTTGTGCGCAACGGGCTGGTATTCGCCCGAGAAATTCAGGTCGATATCGGGCGTCTTGTCGCCGTCGAAGCCCAAAAACACCTCGAACGGAATCTCGTAGCCGAGCTTTCTGTACTTCTCGCCGCAGACGGGGCAGAATGCGTCCGGCATGTCGATACCGCAGGCGTAATGCGCGCGGTCGACGTCAAATTCGGCGTGCTTGCACCTTGGGCAGACATAGTGCGGCTGTAAGGGGTTGACCTCCGTGATGCCCGCCATCGTCGCGACGAACGACGAGCCGACCGAGCCGCGCGAGCCGACGAGATAGCCGTCGGAAAGCGACTTTTGCACGAGCCGCTGCGCCATGAGGTATAGCGAGGCAAAGCCGTTGCCGATGATGGATTTCAGCTCGCGATCGAGACGCGCCTGCACGATTTCGGGCAGGGGATCGCCATAGATCTCATGCGCCTTCGTTTCGGCAAGCCCGCGCAGGATCTCGTTCGCGTTTTCGATGGTGGGCGCGTGCGTGCCGTCCGGAAACGGTTTGAGCGTTTCACACAGATCCGCAATCGCGTTCGGCGTGTCCACCACGACGCGCATGGCGGTATCCGCGCCGAGGTAGGCGAATTCTTCCAGCATTTCCGCCGTCGTCTTAAAATACAGCGGCGCCTGCATACCCGCGTCGTCAAACCCGTTCTTGGATTGGATGATCTCGCGATAAATCGCGTCCTCGGGGTTCAAAAAATGCACGTCGCCCGTCGCCGCGACAGGCAGATGCAGCCGGTCGCCCAGCGAAACGATCTCGCGGTTGATCTCGAGGATGCGCTCCTCGCTCGCCGTGCCGTTTCGCGTCATGAAGGCGTTGTTGCCGCGCGGCTGAATCTCCAAAAAGTCGTAACAGCGCGCGATTTTCTCGATTCCCTCCGCGCTTTGTTCGCTCAAAATCGCCTGATACAATTCGCCCTGCTCGCACGCCGAGCCAAGAATCAACCCCTCCCGATACATGGAAAGCAGGCTGAACGGTATCGTCGGGTGATAATGGAAATGGTCGATATGCGCGTAGCTCACGAGCCGATACAGGTTTTTCATACCCGCCTGCGTGCGCGCCAAAATGATGATATGGTTCAGCTTTTCGCGTTTTTTCCCGCGCATAAGCGGCATATCCTTCGTATGCGCGGGCAGCTGGGTCAGCCCCATCTCTTGCATACGCGCGATCAGCTTCAAAAAAACCTCCGCCGTAGCGGCGGCGTCGTCCACGGCGCGGTGATGCTCCGTCAGCACAACGTCCAGCGCCTCGCAGACGGTGTCCAGCTTATGGTTGATCAAGTCGTGCATCAGCGCGCGGGAAAGCAGGAGCGTATCGACGTATGCCATGTCGAACGAAAGCCCGAAGCGCGCGCCGTGAAACCGCAAAAAGCTCACGTCGAACGAGGCGTTGTGCGCCACGAGGCAGCAATCCCCGATAAACGCGGACAGCTTTGTCAAGCATTCCCTGCTGCCCGGCGCGGCGGCGGTCATATCGTTTGTAATGCCCGTCAGCTCCGTGATGTTCGCGGGAATGATGCCGCCGTCGTTCACGAACGTTTGAAACCGATCGACGATCTTTCCTTCCATGATCTTGACCGCGCCGATCTCGATGATTTCGCATTGCTCGGGCTTTAACCCCGTCGTTTCCAAATCGAACACCACGAACGGCTGATCCATGGAAATCAGCTCCGCGTCGCGTTTGAGATAACCCTCCACGCCGAAAATCGGCTTCACGCCCGCCGCTTTTGCAGCCTTTGCCGCCGCGGGAAACGCCTGCACAACGCCGTGATCCGTTACGGCAAGCGCCTTATGCCCAAAATGCGCGGCGAGCGCGAACGCGGCGTTGACGTCCGTTATGCCGTCCAGCGTGGACATACGCGTATGCAGATGCAGCTCCACGCGCTTTTGTTCGGACGGGTCGTCCCTTGGCGCGACGGGAACGCTCATCAGGTCGTTGATATAAAATTGCAGCTCGCCCGTGATATGCGAAACGGAGCACCTGCCCTGCGCGACCAGATGCTCGTCCTTTTTCTGCGCGCTCTTGACGGCGTCCTCCGCGGCGGCGCGTTCCTCCTCGCTGTCAAACAAAGCGGAGCAATCGATCGAATCCGTCCCGTCCGTCAAATTGATCTGTAAGGGAAAGATCATCTCGCTCGGCTTTTTCTTGTTTTTCCACGGGCTGCGCTCCTCAAACGAGACGACCCGTCCCTCGATCGCGAAAACGTTCTTCGCCTCGACGAGATCATGTATGCGCTTTCGGTATTGCGCCGTGACGCGCTTGCCGCAAATCTGCCTGCGCTTGCCTTCCGTAAACGAAAAAAGCGCCGCGGACGTTCGCTGCGTCTCGCTTCTTTCCGCATATGTGCTCACGCGCGGCTTTTCCGGTATCCACTCGATGCGCACGCGCATACCGCGAAACCGCTCCGTCAGCGCGTTCCAAACCTTATCCTCGTCCGCGTCGCTCGGTTCCTCGACGCAGCGAAAGGAAACGACCATCGTATTCTGCTCGCCGAGCAGCTTGACCTGTTCGAGTTCGACGCCCGTTGGGTCAAATCCCGCGTCTGTCAGCGCCGTTACGAGCCATTCCTCCTGCATACGCCCCCCGTTACGCCCGTTTGTTCAGCATTTGCTTTGCGCGCGCAACCAGCGCGTCGATCATCGCGTCCGCGCTGCCGTGATCGACCTGTTCGCCCTTTTGAAACAGCACGCCGTTCCCGTTGCCAAACGCAATGCCGACGTCCGCATCGGAGGCCTCGCCCGGCCCGTTGACCGCACAGCCCATAATCGCAACCTTCAAATAGCCCTGCCTGCGCGGCAGGCGCTCGGAAACGAGCCGCACCTTCTCCATCAGGTCTACGCGCGTCCTGCCGCAGGTCGGGCAGCTGACAAGCTCGATATCGTCCTTTTTCAGATGCAGCGCGCGCAGGATGCGGTTTGCCGTTTCCACCTCGCGCACGGGATCGTCGGTTAAGGAGACGCGAACCGTATCGCCTACGCCGTCCAAAAGCAGGGCGCCCACGCCGATTGCGGACTTGATCACGCCCGACTCCACGTCGCCCGTTTCGGTTACGCCGATGTGCAGCGGGTAGCGCACGAGCCTTGAAATCTCGCGATAGGCGTCCACGGTGTCCCGCACGTTCGACGCTTTGAGCGACAGAACGATCTGATCGAAGCCTTCCTTTTCCAAAATGCGGACGTGCTTCATGGCGCTTTCGATCATCGCTTTCGGCGTCGCGCCGCCGTGCTTTTTCTTCGTTTCCGCCTCGAGCGAGCCGGCGTTCACGCCGATGCGAATCGGCACATGATGCATTTTCGCGCAGGCGACAAGCGCCTTCACGCGTTCCTCGCCGCCGATGTTGCCGGGGTTGAAGCGCAGCTTGTCCGCGCCGTTCTCAATCGCGGCGATGGCGAGCCGATAATCAAAATGAACATCCGCAACGAGCGGTATATGAATCTGCGGACGGATTTGCGCAAACGCGCGCGCGCAAGCCGCATCGTATACCGACGCGCGCACAACGTCGCATCCCGCCGCTTCCAGGCGAAGAATCTGCTTCACCGTTTCCGCAACGTCGCGCGTGTCCGTATTCGTCATGGATTGCACGGTAATTGGCGCCCCGCCGCCGATCAAAACGCCGCCGACGCAGACTCGATTCGTGTATTCCGCCATTTTATCAGCCTCGTATCAGGTTTGTAATATCGTTATAGGTCAAAAAGATAATCAGCCCGAACAGCAGCACGAGCCCGATCAAATGCACCAAGCCTTCTTTTTGCGCGGAGATCGGCTTGCCGCGGACGGCTTCGACGAGCATGAACACGAGCCTGCCGCCATCCAGCGTGGGAAACGGCAGAAGGTTCATCACGCCCAGGCTCGCGCTGATGAGCACGGCGAGGCGCAACACCGTTTCGCCGCTCGAACGAACGGCCTCGCTGATATACGCGACGATGCCGACGGGGCCCGAAACCTCGTTTGAAGCGACGTTGCCTTGGAACAGCCTGCCGAAAAAGCCGAACGTTTCACGGATCGTACCCGTGATATAGCCGACCGAATGCGCAAGCGTCTCGCCAAAGCCGAAGCGATAGCGCACGGGCGTAATCGTGATGCCGATCCGGTTCTTCCCGTCCGCCTCGCTGTAAAAATCGCGCAGGGTAAGCGTCGTCTTTTCGCCGCCGCGATCCACTTTGAGCAGCATCTCGTCGGCGTCGACCGCTTGAATCATGGAAACCGTGTCCGAATAGAACAGCACGCGCTTGCCGTTTACCTCGGTGATCACGTCCCCCGCCTGCATACCGCCGATGTACGCGGGCGAGGTCGTGTCGGGGATCTCATAAACCGACGGCATATAGTCGCCGAATATGGATATGGTCACAACGGCGCAGAGCACCGCGAACAGCAGGTTCATAATCGGGCCGGCCAGCACGACGACGATGCGCTTCCAAACCTTTTGCGCGTTGAAGCAGCGGGCGTCTTGCGCCTCCTCGTCCTCGCCGAAAAAGCGGCACATACCGCCGATGGGCAGCGCGCGCAGCGAATATTGAATGCCGTTTCGCGTTGTTTTGAGCAGCACGGGACCCATGCCCACGGCAAACTCGACGATTGTGAACCCGAGCTTCCTTCCCGCCAGATAATGCCCCAGCTCATGGATCGTAACCAACAGCGAAAGCAGCACAAGCGCCGCCAAAATCGACAAAAACGTGCTCAAAACGTTCCATCCGCCTTTCCAATTTGCATAACGGCTTCCCATGCCGCCGTTCGCGCGTCCGCATCCAGCGCCAGAATCTGTTCGTATGCGTCCGGCTGTGCGGGCGTATGCTTCTGCAAAGTATAGTCCACGACGCGCTCAATGTCCATAAACCCGATGCGACCGTCCAAAAAAGCTTGCACCGCCGCCTCATTTGCGCCATTATATGCGATCGGATAGGAGCCGCCCGCGCGCAGGCATTCATACGCCATACGAACGGAGCCGAAGCGCGAAAGATCCACGGCGTGAAACGAAAGCGGCTGCTCCAAACAAAGCTGCAAGGGCGCGCAGAGCGACGAGACGCGCGCGCGCGCGAAGATTGCATACTGAATCGGCAGGCGCATATCGGGCTTGCTCATGTTGGCGATGACCGTTCCGTCTCGGTAAGCGACCATCGAATGCACGATGCTTTGCGGATGAATGACCACGTCCACCCTGTCCGCGTCCAGATGGAACAGGTACGCCGCCTCCATGATTTCGAGCCCCTTGTTGAACAGCGTTGCGGAGTCGATCGTGATTTTTTTGCCCATGCGCCATGTCGGATGCGCGAGCGCCTGCGCGGGCGAAACGCGCTCTGCCTCCGCGCGCGAAAGCCGCCAAAACGGCCCGCCCGACGCGGTTAGAATCACCTTTTCGACCTCGCTTGCCCGCCCGCACGCGAGGCATTGGTCAATCGCCGACTGCTCGCTGTCCACGGGTATGACGCAGCCGCCGTTTTGCAGCGCCGCGTCGATGAGCGTATGCCCGCAAACGATGCTCTCCTTGTTGGCAAGCGCGACGGTAAGTCCGCTGTTCAGCGAGGCGAGCACGGACGAGAGCGCGGCAAACCCGCTCACACCGTTGACGACCACGTCCTGCGCCGTGTCCCGCGCAAGCGTCTCCACCGCGTCAAATCCAAAAAGCGCCCGCGTGCCGCGCGGCAAAAGCGACGCGTCAAACGCCGTTTCGCACGCAACCACCGCGGGACGATAGGTTTTCGCCTGCTCGACAAGCGCATCCGTGCTGCGATGCGCCGCTATGCCGTAGAGCTGTAATTCGTCGGGATGCGCGGCGATCACGTCGAGCGTCTGCCGCCCGATGGAGCCCGTGCTGCCCAATACGGAAACACGTTTCATATGCTTTCATTCCGCCTCTCGGGACGCCGCCCTGCGCTTTCCATATCCATATGGCCGCGGGGCAATCAGAATAACCCCCATTTCGCCATCATGGCAAACGCCAAGAGAATCGGCGGCGCGCAGAACAGAATGCTGTCGATGCGATCCATGATGCCGCCGTGACCGGGGAATACGCTCGAAAAATCCTTGACGTTCGCCCAGCGCTTGATCGTTGAGGCGAACAAATCGCCAAACTGTGAAAATATGCCGCTGACCAGCCCGAGCGCGGCGCAGATCGCCCAATGCACGCCGCCGCCCCAGAGCCTCTGCAAAAACGCGGTCGCAACGCCGAACACGACGCCGCCAAGAACGGCAAACGCCGCGCCCTCGACCGTCTTTTTCGGGCTGATCCAAGGGCAGAGCTTCGTTTTTCCGAACAGCGTTCCGCCAAAATACGCAAACGTATCCGCGCACTCCGCCGCGGCATACGAAAGGCACGCCGCCGTTATGCCGACCGAGCGATCGAAGCTCAGGTACACCAGCATCATGCAAACGAACAGAAACGTCGGGTAGACGAACAAAACCAGCGACGCGATCATGTCGGACGTCGAATGCTTTTTGGTAAAGAGCGAGAAAATCATCGTCGCCATCAGCGCGCAAACGTACAAAGCGATCATGGGCAAAAGCCCGAACTGATAGAACACGAGCGTAAACGACGCGGCGAACACATATAGCGGCGCGGCGATAGGATTGATCCCCTTGCCGCAAAACGCCTGTTTCACCTCGTATACCGCGGCAAGCGCAAACAGCGACAGCACCGCGGCAAAGAAGTATCCGCCCAGCCAAAGCACGGCAAGCAGCAAAACAGCCAGCGCCGCGCCGACAATTACCCGCGTTCTCATTTCGATCCCTCCAATCCGCCGTATCGGCGTGATCGGCTCGCGAAAAGTCGGAGCGTATCCAAATAGCGCGCGTCCGAAAAATCGGGCCAGTAGTCGTTCGTAAAAATCAGCTCCGCGTAGGAGATCTGGTAGAGCAGAAAGTTGGAAATGCGCTCCTCACCGCTCGTTCGGATCAGCAAATCGACGTCGGGCAGACCTGCGGTATAGAGGTTTTTCTCAAACGCCGCCGCGTCGATCTCCCCTTTTCCGCTCGCAACCGCTTCCCGCATGGCAAGATTCGCCGCGCGCAGAATCTCCGCCCTGCCGCCGTAATTGAGCGCGATGTTGAGACGCAGCCCGCCGTTTCCCTTCGTGCGCCCGGTCGCGTTTTCGATCGCTTCGCGCACGGCGTCCGGCATGGCGGAAACGTTGCCCAAAATCGTAATGCGCACGTCGTTTTTGTCCAACTCGTCGATCTCCTTGGTGAAATACTCCACCAAAAGCCCCATCAGCGTGCCGACCTCGTCCTGCGGGCGTTTCCAGTTCTCCGTGGAAAAGGCGTAAAGCGTGAGCGCCTGTATGCCGAGATCGGAGCTTTGCCGAATCACGCCGCGCAGTCGGTCGACCCCCGCCCGATGCCCCAGCGCGCGCGGCAGCATACGGCTTTTGGCCCATCTGCCGTTGCCGTCCATAATAATCGCGACGTGTGCGGGGATTCGTTCGCGTATAAGACCCATCTCGGTCAATTCCGCATCCGTGTATCGGCTCATTTTCGTTCCCATTCATACGAGCGAGATGCAGGGGTATGCAACGCCCTACATCTCGTTCGGTTCTTCGATTAAGGTTGTCAGAAACGCCGCACAGGTTAAATATGCGACGCCGTTTTCTGCTTTGACGCGAACCACGCGCATCTGCGATACGGGCGGCGCGCCCTTTTTCGAGCGCGTTTCCGTTGCGCGAACCGCATAGCCCTCGCTTGACAGGATCGCTTCCGCTTCGGAAAGCGGATAGCCCAAAACATCCGTCAAACCGCAAGGATCTCCTTTTCCTTGGCGGCAAGAATCGCGTCGATCTCCTTGATGAGCTCGTCGGTCAGCTTTTGAATGCGCTCCTCGAGCTTTTTCTGATCGTCCTCGGTGATCACGCTGTCCTTCTTGTCCTTCTTGATCTGCTCGATCGCGTCGCGGCGGATGGAGCGGATGGCGACCTTGCTCTCCTCGCCCTTCTTGCGCACGACCTTGACCAGATCCTTTCTGCGTTCCTCGGTCAGCTCGGGAAACATCAGGCGAATCACCCTGCCGTCGTTGGAGGGGTTGATGCCCAAATCGGACTTCTGAATCGCCTTCTCGATCGCGGGAATGGACTTTTGATCCCAAACCGAGATAATCAGCATACGCGGCTCGGGCGTTGACAGGTTGCCAAGCTGCTGAATCGGCGTTGGCGTTCCGTAATAATCGACCATGATGCGTTCGAGCAGCTGCGGGTTCGCGCGGCCCGCGCGCAGGGAGCCCAGGTCGGTTTTGAGCACGGATATGGTTTTGTTCATGCGTTCTCTCGTTGCATCGACCAAATCTGCCGGCATATGTTTACCCTCCTTATTCTGCGTGCCCGCGCCTTTTGCACCGCGCGCACGAATGAAGCTGTGTCGCTCTCTCTATTCTACAATAAAACGCACGCGCGGCACAAGGGGTTTCGCCTCTTATGCGCGCTTATTCGATCACCGTGCCGACGCAGGCGCCGTCGAAGATCGCTTCGATCTGATCCAGCGCAAACACGCGAATCGGAACGTGCTGCTCCTTGCAGAGCGTGATGGCGGTCAGATCCGTTGCGTGCAGGTTCTCGGCAACCACGCGGTCATAGCTGATATGATCGTATTTCACGGCGTCCGGGTTCGTGCGCGGGTCGTCGGAATACACCGCGTCCACGTTCTTGGCGAGCAGCATCGCGTCCGCGCCGATCTCCGCCGCGCGCAGCGCCGCCGCCGTATCCGTCGAGAAAAACGGGCTTCCGCTGCCGCAGGCAAACAACACGATCTTGCCGTCTTCCAGCGCAGCCTTCGCCGCGCGGGAGGAATACGCGTCGCAAAAACGATCCATCGCCACGGCGGACAGCACGACGCACGGAACCTCCAAGCGTTCCAGCGCGTCCTGCAAGGCAAGCGAATTGATCGCCGTCGCCAGCATACCCATATGGTCGGCGCGGTTTCGTTCCATGTTGCCCGAGCTGCGTCCGCGCAGGATGTTGCCCCCGCCCGTCACGACGCCGATCTGCACGCCCCTTTGCCAAATACGTTTGAGCATGAGCGCCGTTTCGTCGATGGTTTCGGCGCAAAGCGGCGACGCTTTCGACGAGAGCGCCTCCCCGCTGATCTTTAACAATACACGCTGATACAATTCCCTCTCTCCTTTCCCGCGGCGAGCCGATGCGCGCGGATAGAAAAAGAGGAACACGTTTCCGCATTCCTCCTTGATTTGGCGGTTACGCCTTCATTTGGCTCATGACCTCCGCCGCGAAATCGTCGGAGCGCTTTTGCAGGCCCTCGCCCATCTCGTAGCGAACGAAACGCTTGACGCCGATCGAAGCGCCGAACTCCTTGGATGCGTTTTCGAGCAGCTTGTTGATCGTTAGGGACGAATCCTTGACGAACACCTGCTCCAACAGGCAGATCTCCTTGAAGAACTTGTCGATGCGCCCCAGCAGCATCTTCTCGATGACGGCGGCGGGCTTCGGCTTTTCCTCGTTTTGCGCCATGGCGCGGTTGATCTCCTTCTCGTGCTCGACTTCCTCCGCGGGAACCTCCTCGCGCGCGAGATACAGCGGCTTTGCCGCGGCAATCTGCATGGAAATATCGTGCGCAAGCTGCTTGAACGCGGGGTTGTCCTTCAATTCTGCGGGCGCGTCCATCTCGACCATAACGCCGATCTTGCCGCCCAGATGAATGTAGGTGTCCACAACGCCGTCAAAGCGCGCGAAGCGACGGATGCTGATCTTTTCGCCGATCTTCGAGGTCGCCTCGTTGAGCAGGTCGGAGATCGTGCTGCCGGGCTGCGAAACGCTCTCCTGCTGCAAGAGCGCGCCCACGTCGGCGGGGTTCTTCTTGGCAATCTGCTCCGCGAGGGCGGAAACAAACGCATGGAACGCGTCGGTTTTCGCGACAAAGTCCGTTTCGCAGTTGACCTCGACGATCACGCCGACGCCGCATTCCGCGCAAACATAGCTGCCGACAACGCCTTCCGCCGCAATACGGCTCGCCTTCTTGGCGACCGCGGCAAGGCCCTTCTCGCGCAGATAATCCTTGGCTTTTTCAAAATCGCCCTCACACTCCGTGAGCGCCTTTTTGCAATCCATCATGCCAGCCTGCGTGAGCTCGCGCAGCTTCATGACGTCCTTAGCGGTAAACATAGCTATTTCCTCCTTCGTGTGTGATTACGCTTCCTCGGTCGTTTCGACGGCTTCCACGGCTTCGACCGCTTCGTCGGTCATCTGCTCGCCCTGATGCCCCTCGATGACGGCGTCCGCCATCTTTGCCGCGATGAGCTTGACCGCGCGAATCGCGTCGTCGTTGCCCGGGATGGGATAATCGACCTCGTCCGGGTCGCAGTTGGTGTCGATGATCGCAACGATCGGGATTTTCAGCGTGCGCGCCTCCGCAACGGCGATGTGCTCCTTGCGGGGGTCTACCACGAACAGCGCGGTGGGCAGCTTTTTCATTTCCTTGATGCCGCCGAGGTTGCGCTCGAGCTTTTCCTTTTCAAGCAACAGCTTGCCGACTTCCTTCTTGGGCAGAAGATCAAATTCGCCCGTCTCCTCCATCTGCTCGATGCGGCGCAGACGCGCGATGCGACCCTGAATGGTCTTAAAGTTGGTGAGCATGCCGCCGAGCCAGCGCTGGTTGACGAAGA
>CAZBVC010000043.1:0-18754 GCA_964495255.1 uncultured Oscillospiraceae bacterium | reverse complement strand
GGGTCGCCCTCGCGGATACGAAGCGTGCGCCGAATCTCCTTGGGAATGACAACGCGGCCCAGTTCGTCGATGCGCCGCACAATGCCGGTAGCTTTCAAAAAACATTCCTCCTATGCCGTGACTTTTTCCGTCGAGAAATAGTTTTTGCCATGCCGCCGCAATTATGCGTTTTTTCCATTGTGAAAAGCTGTCAAAAACGGCAAAGCGGAAGAACAGAGGAAAAAAACGACGGAAACGTGCTGTCCGATCGAGCGCGTTTATGATATAGTATTTGCGTAGTATTTGCGGAAAGATGCAGAAGGGACACGAACCTTGGGAATGAACGAACCGATTCGCATCGCGCAGGTGACGGGCGTCATGAACAGCGGCGGGGTGGAAGCCATGGTCATGAACTATTACCGCGCCATCGACAAATCCGAGATTCAGTTTGATTTTTTTGTGGACGAAACCTGCTCGTTTCCGCAGCGCGCGGAGATCGAGGCGCTTGGCGGTCGTTACTATTTGACGCCGCCATACAGCCGCCCGTTTGCCTACATTCGCACGCTGAAAAAGCTGTTTCGCAAGAACGACTATTCGATCGTCCATTCGCACATCAATACAATGAACGTATTCCCGCTTTTTGCCGCATGGCTTGCGGGTGTGCCCGTTCGTATTTGTCATAATCACAGCACGGCAAATTGGGGCGAAGGCGTGAAAACGCTTCTCAAATATCTGTTGCGTCCGTTTGCCAAGCTGTTTGCTACGGACTATTTTGCCTGCGGCGAGAAGGCGGGGCGTTGGATGTACGGAAACCGCTGCTTCGACGCGGGCAAAGTGCATATCATGCCCAACGCGATCGATACGGCAAAATTCGCGTTTGATTCCGACGCGCGGGAGCGGCTGCGGGAAGCGCTTGGCGCGAAGGCGGACACGCTCGTTGTCGGGCATGTGGGAAGGTTCACGTTCGCGAAGAATCATTCCCTCTTGATCGATATTTTCGCGGCGCTGCATCGGGGAAAAGCGGATTCCATATTGGTTTTGATCGGCGAAGGCGAGCTGGAACAAAAGATTCGTGATAAGGTCGACAGCCTTGGCTTGTCGGATTGCGTGCGCTTTCTCGGCGTGCGAAACGATGTCAACAAGCTCTATTCCGCAATGGACGTATTTTGCCTGCCGAGCTGTTACGAGGGGCTGCCCGTCGTGCTGATCGAGGCGCAGGCGAACGGATTGCCTTGCGTGGCGTCGGATGTGGTGACGGCAGAAGCGCTTCGGAACAATCGTATCGGGCTTTCCGATTGTTTGGATCGCTGGACGCAAACGTGTATGCGCTGTTGCCGAGCTGAGGGCGATTGCCTTGGGGAAACATATGATATTCGGAATCAAGCAGCTCGGCTGAAGGCGTTTTATTTGGAAGGCGGGGGACATATTTGATGTGGAAAAGCTATCTAAACCGAATAGAGAAAAAAACCGTTCGGCAGCGCTTGCTTGGGATACTGTTTTTGCTGTGCTTTCTCCAAAGCGTCATGCTTTCGCAGATTCAGACGGACTCGGGCACAATTCCCGTTAGCGTGGTATACATTTTCTCGCTGGTGTTTCTTCCCTATCTGCTTCTGAATATCAGACGTTGGCGGCTTCCGCCCTGGTATATCACCGGGCTATTTCTCTTTGTTTTGCTTTATGCGGTGGTGGCAGGCTTTCGATGGGGGTACAGCCGGACAATACTGAACTGGATCTATGGCGCGTTTCTTTTGGTTACCGTGTTAACGTTCGGCTGCGACTTCCTATGGGAGGACTGGCAACGCATTCTGAATTGCGTTGCGTTGCTGTTTGCCGCTGCCGTTGCCGTTAACCTGATTATGAACGCGAGCGTCGTGCATCGAACGATGGAGGCGGCTTTTGCCGGAGATCTGCGTGAATATCTTTCGTCTGCCGTTGGGTATCGTTCTCTTACGCGAGGCGGCAGGAATCTGGATGCAACCTGGCTATGCATGGGAGCATATTTTGTAAATAAAAAATGGAAGCTCCCCTATTGGGCTTTTGGCCTGGCTTTTTCGTTGATGTTCAGTTCGCGCGTAGGGATTATTGCATCCGGAATATTCCTGATTTGGTACTTGCTGATTGCAAAAGAAATCAAATTGACAAAGAAAACGCTCATTCTGTTTGGCGCGACAGCGATTGCGGCGTTGGCGGCTTTGTTTGCGTCAGGTCTTCTTGGCGTGCTCATTGCCAGGTTTACCGGAATTGAATCCGGGAAACCGATTTTGGAGGCGATTCTATCCGGGCGAAAACCAATATGGGAGCGCGTCTGGCCGATGTTTCGCGATAATCCGTTTGGATATGGCTGCGGAAACGCCATGAGCGTTATGAAAAGCAATTATGGGTTTGCCGGCTATGAAGGCAACACACATAATGTTTTCGCACAGTTTTTGTTAGACGAGGGCGTTATCGGCGGCGTTTGGTTTCTCGGCTTGGTGGCAGTTTTTCTGAAAAAAGAGGGGAAGACATGGTTTCGCCATCCGCTTGCCGCGTGGTTTTTAACGTATCTCATCCTATCCTTGGTTCAGTTCCATGGCGGAGAGGGACAAATGCAGTTTGTTCTGGGTATATATCTCTGTACAAATGGATATATAGGCAGGAAAAAGAGCAAGTCGCTATTGGGGCAAGCTGAAAATAAGCGCGAATTGCCCCTGATAAGCGTTATAATTCCCGTATATAATGTGAAAGCATACGTCGCGGCTTGCGTGGATAGCGTAATGCGCCAAACATATCAACCTTTGGAAGTCCTTCTGATCGACGACGGCTCAACGGACGGCAGCGGCGATATTTGTGATTCCTACGCATTATGCGACGACAGAATACGGGTCGTTCATCAGACGAACCGAGGCTTGTCTGCGGCAAGGAATGCGGGAATGGAGCTTGCAAGGGGGGCGTACCTGTTTTTCCTGGATTCGGACGACTATTTGGCGCCGCAGGCAATCGAAATTCTGTATTCTGCTTTATCCGAGAACGACGCGCAGATTGCAATCTGCATGATTCAAAAGACGCATGGGCAAACGGAGGGGAAGGATCGACCGACGGTCTTGCCTTTCGGAAAGCCTGTTGTTGAGACGGGGGCCGCAATGCTCGGCCGTATGCTGTATCAAAAGGATTTTGATGTTTCTGCGGGAGGGAAGCTTGTTCCGGCCGAAATTGCCGGAAAGTATCCGTTCCCCGAAGGCAAACAATATGAAGATCTGGCGACGACCTATCGTTGGTTTCGAGAGATCGGGCAAGCGGTTTTTGTTCCGCTGGGACTGTATTACTATTTTCAGCGGGAAGGAAGCATTACCCGAAGCGCGTTTACGCCCAAAATGTTCGATCAGGTCGACGCGGTGGACGAATTGCGCCGACATATTGAAAGATGGACGCCCGCGCTGCTGCCTGCTGCCGATTCGAGGGTGTTCAGCTGCTATTGTCTGGTGCTTTTTTCGATGCTGACAGACGGCTGCCAAAATGATTTGATGCGCGAAAAGCTGCGCGCCGCCATTATGGAAGATGCGGACAAAGTGCGGAAGGACAGAAACTGTCGTTTCAAGAATCGAGCCGTGGCCGCGATCGTTTCGCTGTACGGACAAAAGGGACTTGATGCGCTGGGGCGGATCAAAGGACGGGTCTAAAACGATTGGTTGGGCAATCGGGTATGACGATTGCGGCATATAAACAGAGACGGCTTTCCGGAAGAAAGGAATTCGTGCAAGAGGTGCGAGGAATATGAAAAAGATATGCTTTATCGGGGAAAACATCGCGCCGGTGCAGGCAATCGCTTCCATTCGCTGGACAAAACTGCTGAAATACTTATATTTGTCCGGCGAATACGAGATTACTGTCATAACAAATCAAAAAGATTACACCGGCGCGGATTGCAGACATGACTTTTACAAAACGGATGCATTGCTGGAAAAGGATATGGCTGCCTTTCGAAACTATATTTGCGTAGCAGATTCGTTCCCCATGCGCCTGTATTACCGACTAAAACATACGAAAAGAAAACGCAAGCAGGCAGATGGCGATGCGGCGCAAATAACGACCGACGGAAGGAAGCCAAATACATGGAGCATCGTGAGGCGGATATGCGATCATACAACGCATGATATTAAGTCCGTTTTGCAGGCGAGGTGCTTGATCGGTGCTTTGCGGAAGAACAAGGCGGAACCGGATTTTGATATTCTGATTACCAGCTTCGGGCCCAAATGGGCGCATAGAGTCGGGAGATGGCTCAAAAAAAAGAATCCCGATTGCGTTTGGATTGCCGATTATCGGGATCCCTGCTTGCGTGATGATACGCCGATGATACAGCGTGGGAGGTATAAACGCTTCGCTGCGCATATGTCCGCAAATGCAGACATGATTATGACGATTAACCGGGAAATTGGGCGGATGCTGTTCCTGAGCAAGGGACAGAGACTGGAAATGATATCCAACGGATATGATCCCGCCGAGAGAATGCAGACGTCATCCGCGGATAAATTCCGGCTTTCCTATTGCGGCACGCTGTATTGCCGTGAGGTTCTGCAAAGCGATTTGAGCCCGATCATGAAAGAACTGAAAGACCTGGCCTTGTGCGGCGAGATTTGCGAAGAAGACGTCGAATTGGACTATGCGGGCGGCGACGGCGCCGCGTTTTACCGACAAGCCGATTCTTTCGGACTGGGCAATCTCGTTCATGACTTGGGTTATGTTTCGCGGGAACAAGTATTGGGCCTTTATCAGAAATCCTGCTTGTTGATGGTATGTGCATGGAACACCCCGTCTGAGCGTGGTATCATGAGCGGCAAGTTTTATGAGTGTTTGGCCGCTCAAAAACCGATTCTCGCATGTGTTTCGGGAGACGATCCCAATAGCATGATGAAAGAAGAAATCGCGAAGGGTGACCTGGGATTCTGTTATGAATCGGCATGTGCCTGCACGGATCGCCCCGCGCTCAGAAGCTTTCTTTTGCAGGCTTATTCACAATGGAAACACGAAGGCGGCGTTGCATATCATCCAAATACAGAATATGTGCAGGCGTATTCCTACGAGAATCTGGGCAAAAAAGTTGATTTGCTCATCCATGATGTTTATAATAAACGAGCAAAACGTTAGGGCACGATGTGCATAAATTGAGAAGATGTTTATAATAAACGAGAAAAACGTTAGGGCACGTTGTGCATAAATTGAGAAAAGGAAAGATAAATGAAATACGCATTAATTGGTTGCGGACGTATCGCGACGAATCACATAAAGGCGGCGATCAACAATAAGCTGGAGATCGTTGCGGTATGCGATATTGTATCGGACAAGATGGAAGCGCTCCTGAATAAGCATGGGCTTGCCGAAGACGGCGCGATTTCCCGCTATACGGATTATCGAAAAATGCTGATCGAACATCCGGAGCTTCAACTGATCGGAATTGCCACGGAAAGCGGTATCCATGCGGAGATTGCGTTGGCTTGCATAGATCATGGAATCAACGTGATCATCGAAAAGCCCATAGCCATGTCCATGGCGGACGCGAATGAGATCATTCGGCGGTCACAAGAAAAGGGCGCAAAGGTTTCCGCCTGCCATCAGAATCGGTTTAACGTTGCGATACAGGAGCTGCGCGGCGCGGTTGAAGCGGGGCGTTTCGGCAGCCTTTCCCACGGATCCATCCATGTGCGCTGGAATCGGGATCATTCCTACTACGATCAGGCGAAGTGGCGTGGAACCTGGGCGCAGGATGGAGGATGCCTGATGAACCAATGCATCCACGGCATTGATCTGCTCCGCTGGATGATGGGCGATGAAGTGACGGAGGTTTACGGCGCAACGCGTCAGAGATTCCACGATTATTTGGAGGCAGAGGACGTGGGCGTCGCGGTGTTGAAATTTGCAAACGGCGCGGTCGGAACCATTGAGGGCACGGTGAATGTGTTTCCGAAAAACCTGGAGGAAACGCTGTACATCTTTGGAGAGAACGGAACCGTAAAGATCGGCGGAACGTCAACGAACAACATTGATGTTTGGCAGTTCGCCGACGCAGGAGAAGCGGATTGCGCAAAAGCCGGTTTGCGGGAGGCGACCAGCAACGTATATGGAAACGGGCATACAAGCCTGTATGCCGATATGATCGATGCGATTCAAAATGGGCGAAAGCCATATGTGGACGCCGTCGCGGGACGCAACGCGCTTGAAATCGTGTTGGCGATCTATAAGAGCCAGAAGACGGGAATGCCGGTAAAGCTCCCCCTTGACGACTTTGCCGGTATGGATATGGTCGGAGAATTGTGGCATGAATAATTGTTATGTACACGAGAGCAGCTTTATCGACGACGATGTGCAGATTGGAAACGGAACGAAGATTTGGCATTTTTGTCATGTTCAATCCGGCGCGCGGATCGGGGAGAACTGTTCTCTCGGTCAAAATGTAAACATAAGCAATCATGTGACGATCGGAAACGGCTGCAAAATACAAAACAATGTCTCGATTTACGAAGGCGTTGAGTTGGAAGACGACGTGTTTTGCGGCCCGTCCTGCGTGTTTACAAACGATCTGACCCCGCGCGCGAAGTATCCGAAGGGTCATGCAAACTACAAGCGCACATGGATTCGAGAGGGCGCGAGCATCGGCGCAAACGCAACCGTAGTTTGTGGACATACAATCGGGAAATATGCTATGATTGGCGCAGGTGCTGTTGTTGCATCCGATGTGCCCGCTCATGCGCTTATGTTGGGCGTTCCGGCGAAACAGGCGGATTGGGTATGCAAATGCGGGGAGAGGCTGCATCATGAAACGATGTGTTCCGCCTGCGGCAGACGATATCAAAAGGCAGAAGAAGGTTTGGAGGAAATCAAGTAATGCAGTTCCGCGACCTTGGTGCGCAGTATTTGGCGTTGAAGAACGAAATTGATGCGGGAATACAGAAAGCCATCCAAAACCACAGCTTCATTATGGGCAATGAAGTAATCGAGCTGGAGCAGCGGCTTGCGGATTATGTGGGGGTGAAGCACTGCGTTGCCTGCGCAAGCGGGACGGACGCGCTGATTCTTCCTCTTATGGCGTGGGGCGTCGGGCCGGGGGACGCGGTATTCGCGCCGGATTTTACGTATTTTGCCACGATAAGCTGCGCCATGCTGCGGGGGGCGGAGCCGGTCTTGGTGGATATCGACGAGCGCACGTTCAATCTGTCGCCTGTCGCTTTGGAGAAGGCGATTCAACATACGATTCGAGAAGGGCGTCTTTGCCCCAAAGTGATTATCCCCGTCGATTTATTTGGTCAGCCTGCTGCGCATGACGAAATTCGAAGAATTGCGAACCGATATGGTCTCAGGGTTCTTGAGGATGGGGCGCAGGGCTTTGGCGGCCGCATCGGGGATCGTATGGCGTGCAGCTTTGGAGACATTGGGGCGACGTCATTCTTTCCGGCAAAACCTCTGGGCTGCTACGGCGACGGAGGAGCGATTTTTACCAACGACGACAACGAGAACGAGTTGCTGCGCTCCCTGCGGGCGGGCGGACGTTCGCCGGAGGATAAGTATGATAACCGATTTGTCGGTCTGAACTCCCGCCTGGATACCATACAAGCCGCAATCCTTCTGCCGAAGCTGAAAGCACTGCATGAATACGAGCTGGATGCGGTAAACGAAGTAGCCGGTCGCTATACCAAAGCGTTATCCCAAGCGGTCGTTACGCCGACCGTGTTGGATGGCTATTCGTCCAGTTGGGCGCAATATACGATTCTTCTAAAAGACCGCGCACAGCGAGACGGATTGAAGGACGCCCTAAAAGCATCGGGAATTCCCACCATGATATACTATCCGCGGGGGATGCACCAACAGGGGGCGACCATCTCGGGGCGTTGCAGCGCGGGCGATTTTCCGAATACGGATGCGATCGTACAGCGTTGCCTGTCTCTGCCGCTGCATCCATATATGAATGGTGAGGATCAGATGATGGTAATCCATACAATTTTGAAGTATTTGGAGTCATATAATGTCTGAATTAAAAGAAAAGCTCTTGTTAAAAACAGCTCGGTTGGGCGTTGTCGGTCTTGGATATGTGGGGTTGCCGCTTGCCGTGGAGAAGGCGAAGGCCGGCTATCACGTCACGGGGTTTGACGTGCAGAAGGAGAAGGTCGAGCTTGTCAACGCGGGGCATAATTATATCGGCGATGTGGTCAATGAGGATTTGAAGCAGATCGTTGAGGACGGTTTTCTGAGGGCAACTTCTGATTTTGCGGACGCGGCGCAATGCGACTGTGTCTGCATTTGCGTTCCGACGCCGCTGGATGCGCATCAGCAGCCGGATATCAGCTATGTAAAGGCGTCAACGGAGAGCCTTGTTCCATATTTGCACAAGGATATGCTGGTTGTTTTGGAATCGACAACTTATCCGGGCACCACCGAAGAGCTTGTGAAGCCCATTTTGGAAGCATCGGGACTCGTTTGCGGACGGGATTTCTATCTGGCGTTTTCACCTGAGCGTGTGGATCCGGGCAATCTCATTTATAAAACCAAGAATACGCCCAAGGTGGTCGGCGGAATTACACCCGCGTGCACCGAGATTGCGGCGCTCATGTATGAGAGCGTCTTGCAGGCGCCTGTTCATCGCGTTTCTTCTCCCGCAATCGCCGAGATGGAGAAGATACTGGAAAACACTTACCGCAATGTGAACATCGGCCTGGTCAACGAGCTGGCTATGTTGTGCGACCGTATGGGAATCAATATTTGGGAGGTCATTGAGGCTGCAAAGACCAAGCCGTATGGCTTCCAAGCTTTCAACCCCGGCCCGGGGCTTGGCGGGCATTGTATTCCGCTTGATCCATATTATTTGAGCTGGAAGGCTAGGGAGTATGGATTCCATACGTCAATGATTGAAAGCTCCATGATGATTAACGACCGTATGCCGGAATACTGCGTAGATCGGGCGATGCGAATTCTAAACCGTCAAGGAAAAGCAATGCACGGCGCAGAGATTTTGGTGGTAGGCGTCGCTTACAAACAAAATATTGCCGATTATCGTGAGAGCCCGGCAATTCGAGTGATGCAAGAGCTGCAAAAGGAAGGCGCAAACGTCAGATACTTTGATCCGTGGGTGCCGCACTTTGAACATGGGCGAATAACGATGGACAGTTTGGCGGAGTTAAGCCCGGCGGTTCTGCAAAGCACCGATCTTGTGATGATAACGGCAGCGCATACGAACGTAGATTATGCGTTGATACAGCGCCACGCAAAGAGCGTGTTTGATACGAAAAATATAATGAAGGACATACACCCGCGCGACAATATCGAAGTTTTGTAAGCGCCCGTCGGAACGTCTCGCATGAGCAAACCATACAAACGACGTGTGAAAGCGTGCGTTACAGAATTGATGAACAAGAAAGATTAGTACTTACGACATATGCGAACAAAAAATGTATCCCGAAACGCAATATCCGGATTACTGGAACAGCTTCTGCTCCTCCTTCTGCGCTTTACTGTTCGCACCGTGTTTATCTATACGCTTACGAAAGAATACCTTGGCATTAGCGGGCTGTTCGTCAATATTTTGAATGTTCTAAACATCGCCGAGCTTGGATTTGGTTCGGCAATCGGCTATGCGCTTTATAAGCCTTTGGCGAATCATGATATTGAGCAGATTCGGTCGTTAATGGCTTTGTACAAAAAAGCGTATCATATCATTGGCGTCTGCGTGCTTGCAATAGGGCTGTCGCTCATGCCCTTTTTGCCTCGCCTGATCAAAGAATCAACCGATCTTGTAAATATATATGTGGTATTTGCGTTATACTTGCTGAACTCGGTTTCGGGGTACTTCTTTTTTGCGTATAAGTCGGCAATTCTTTCGGCAGATCAGAAGCTGTATTTTGTAAACATATTCCAGGCGATTGCAAAAACGGTATCTTCGATCGCATGCATCGTCAGCTTGCTGTTATTGCGCAATCGACCGGCGTTATCGTTTTATATCTATATACTGATCGATGTTTTTGGCAACATAGCCGGCAACATAATGATCGCGATACGATCCGATAAAACCTACCCCTATTTGAACAGCAAGAATGTCCGCGCGCTTGCTCCGAATGTAAAGCAGGGAATTCGGAAAAATATTGTTGCGCTTTCCATCAGCAGAATTAGCCGCGTTATGCTGAATTCGATCGATAGTATCGTGATTGCGATGACGTTATACCAAGGCGTGTCGTTTGTCGCGATATATTCGAATTATCAGATGATTATTGCTGCAATTACCTCGTTTTTTTCGATACTATCCGCATCTCTGACGTCGAGCTTGGGCAACCTATATGTAACAGAGACAGTTGATCGAAACAAAGAGGTTTTTAACGCTCTTCACTTGGTTTATACATGGAGTTATGGGTTCTGCGCAATATGCATTTGGAATCTGATCAATCCGTTTGTCGGGGGCATTTGGATCAATAAAGACTGGATGCTTTCCGATCAGGTCGCATTCTTGCTGGGGTTTAATCTCCTGATTGACGGACTGATGGCTGCTCCCATTAAGTATATTCAAGCGGCGGGATTGTATTGGCAAGCAAAGCTTCGATACATCCTTTCTGCGGTTCTCAATGTCGGCTTATCCTTCTTGTTTGTCTTGAAGTTTGGGTGGGGAATCGAGGGGGTGCTGTTCGCAACAACAATTTGTATGTTTGCGATGGTATCTTGCGATCCATATATTGTTTTCAAACACGTTTTTAGGGAAAGCCCACTTAGATTTTACCTCAAATATGTCGGATCCTTTCTCCTCGTATTGGCAACCGGCGCCTTGACAAAATGGATATGCGCTTGCTTTTTGGAATATAACCTGCTAAACTTTGTGCTGCGCGTTTTATGTTGCTTGATTGTTCCGAATGCATTATGGCTATTGCTGTTTTATCGCACAAAGGAGTTTCAAACGATAAAAGCAACGGTTTTAACGATGTTACACAAAGCGAAGGAATGATTCGGGGGAAGAGTATGCATAGCGAGGGGAAAGCGCGCTGCTTTGTTCGCAGTATCATCAAACGAATATGCCGTTTGACCATCAATTTGATGCGCAATCATGATGGGGCTTGGTTTTATCCCATAAGAATGAAGCTATATCGCCATCTGTTGGAGCGCATTGGTCACAGTTGCTATATGAAAGGCGGCGTAATCGTCAGCTTTCCCGAGAAAATCAAGATCGGGGATCGGGTGTCAATCAACCAGAATTGCTTTATCAATGGTTACGGAGGGATATCAATCGGAAACGATGTTAGCATCGGTAACGATACAAAGATACTTTCATCAGAGCATCCATATCGGGTTGGCGCTTGTTTCCGAACGTTGCCGTTAGTGGCAAAGCCCGTAGAGATCGGAAACAACGTTATAATTGGCACGACGGTCGTTATTCTCGCAGGCGTAAAAATTGGCAGCAACGTAATGATCGGGGTCGGTGCGATTGTTACGAAGGACGTTCCGGATAACTGCGTGTATGCGGGGAATCCGGCTCGTTTTATCCGAGCCATCGAATAGGCGGCAAGTTACAATACTATTTAGGGATGAGGCGAATTTGGATGCAAATGCAGATGGTAGAAAACGAACTTGGCAGACGGTATCAAAGAGCGCTTGTTACAGGCGGCGCAGGCTTTATTGGCAGCCATATCATCGAAAAACTATTGAAAATTGGGATTGACGTCGTTTGCGTAGACAGCTTTGTTGCCGGTAAAGAGGAAAACATAGCTTCGTTTAGGGACAATCCTCATTTCACATGCATTCGATGCGATGTAACAGATTATGACGGCCTCAAAAAGTGCTTTGACGGCGTTGATGTTGTTTTTCATGAAGCCGCGTCAAAAAAGAACGTGTGCCTCAAAGACCCGCGTCGTGATTTGGAAGTGAACGGCGCCGGAGCGTTTAACGTGCTGGAACTATCGCGTGATCTTCATGTGAAAAAAGTTGTGCACGCGTCCACGGGCTCCGTTTATGGAGAAGCGCAGATGATTCCCCAAACCGAAAGCCATCCGCTGAATCCTGTTTCTTATTATGGGGTCAGCAAGTTGGCCGGAGAGCGATACGCCAAAACGTTTCAGCATCTATATGGGCTGGACGTCTCGATTTTGCGCTACTTTCATGTATTTGGCCCTCGCCAGGAATGGGGCGTATACGGCGGCGTGATCCCGATTTTCATCAAAGCGATTCTATCGGATAATCACCCGACCATCTTTGGCGACGGAACGCAGGAACGATCGTTTACTTATGTAGGCGATGTAGCGAACGCGAATTTGTTTATTGCCGCAACGCCGGGCACTTCCGGTGAAGCATATAATTGCGCATCGGGCGTCAATGTCACGGTTCTGCAAATGTGCGAAATGCTGCTGAAAAAAATGAATCGCCCGGATTTGGCGCCGAGATTTGAGGATTGGCTCATTGGAGACATCAAGAAATTTGTGATATCCAATGAGAAGCTGTGTTCTTTGGGGTTTGAATTTGACACTGATTTTGAGGGAGGTCTTGATATTACGATTGCGGACTATATTCGCCGATATAACGCCGGAGGAATCAGGTGAGAGTTCTTCATTTGCCGCACTCGGTTGGAAACAATGCATGGACGCTTTCTGCGGCGGAGAGAGAAACGGGAATAAAAAGCGATGTGATGATCATTGACCCAACGCCGTACAGCAACAAGTGCGACATCAATTTTCGGCCGGGGAATCGATATTTTCGCGTCTTTCGCTATATGCTTTTTTGTATAAAGGCGCGCAATCGATATGACGTAATTCATTATAATTGGGGATCCGTTCTGTTCGAAACAAAAGAGTTCGGTTTGTTTGCATGGGATTTGAAGTATTTCAAAAAACATGGCAAGGTGATTGCAATCACTTTTCAAGGCAGCGACGCCAGACAAGCCGAATACTGCTACCGGAATATGCCCATCACATACTTCAAAGCGGAGGACGTGATCGCTCAGGCAAAAACGGATGCGTACAAGGTGGAAAAGATTCGTTTTCTGGAAAAGAATGCTGATTTGATTTATGCAACGAATCCCGACTTGCTCCATGTCCTACCGAGCTGCGCCATGTTTCGCCCGTATACAAAGCTATGGCCCGAGGAATGGAAGCCGCGGTATTCCGACTATTCCAAGGCGAAAACTGTGATTCTGCATGCGCCGACGAATCAGAATGTTAAAGGTACGGCTTACGTTACGGAGGCAATCAAACGATTACAATCCGAAGGATATGATATTGAATTCATGCTTTTGCAGAATATACCGCATGACGAAGTAATGCAGTATTACGAAAAGGCAGATTTGGTAATCGATCAGCTGCTGGTAGGCTGGTATGGCGGGTTTGCCGTAGAATGCATGGCATTGGGGAAACCTGTCATGTGTTATCTTCGCGAAGAAGACTTACAATATATTCCGGCGCAAATGAAACAAGAGATGCCGATTATTCGTGTTACGCCACAGAGCCTTTACGACAAATTGAAGGCCACGTTGGATCACAAACAAGAATTGGCGCAAGTGGCCAGAGCTTCCAGAGAATATATCGAAAAGTGGCATGATCCGCACGAGATCGCGATACGAATCATCCAAGACTATCAGGCTTGTTTGGATCGGAAAAGGCAGCCGAGGGCAAGGCGCTCTGATTCCGTTTGAAACGAGTCGGTGCTTTGGCAAAGACAATTCACATGAGCCGCTTTGGCTGTTTCGATCAGACAGAGCAGGGATTCATACTTTTTTTCGCCTGATCCCCATGCAGAACCGTTCCGCTCTCATGTGAAAAGCTGCAAAACCGCGAAGAGAAAGCAAAAAGAATACGAAATCAACGGAATGACAATCGCTTCCATCCGCTTTGGGTGGAAGCGATTTGGCGCTTGGAGGGATCGAATCCCTTTTCTTTGACGCATGCCCTTTGCGACCCGCGCATACGCTGTAAAGACGAATGCGGAGGGGGAGGAAACGGGCGTTGCGCGATTATATGGAGGAGCGGATCCTGGAAACCGCATATTATATCATCGAGAACGGCGCTACGGTGCGTGACGCCGCGAAACGCTTCCACATCAGCAAGTCCACGGTGCATCAGGACGTCTCCGTGCGGCTTTTATCGTTGAACGCGAAGCTCGCGCGCGAGGTGCGCGCCGTGCTGGACGTCAACAAGGCGGAGCGGCATATCCGCGGCGGCCGCGCCACACGGGAAAAGTTCCGCGGCATGGCGCATTCGTCTCATCCCGAACGCGCGTAAAATCAGTCGCTTCCATCGTTTCTGCGGCAAGCGGCGGCGAAGCACGCGGCATACACGCGGATTGCGCCCGCGCGCATGAGCGCGTTTGCGCAGGAGGAAAGCGTCGCGCCCGTGGTCGTCACGTCGTCGATCAGCAAAACAGAGCGTCCGAAAACGGCAGGGGAAGCGCAAAACGCGTGCGCAACGTTTTTCTCGCGCGCGGATTCATGCAGGGCGGTCTGCGTCGGCGTGTTCCTGACGCGGCGAACGAGCTTCGTCTCCATCGGGACGCCCAAAAGCGACGCGAGCCGCGAAGCGAGCGCCTCGCTCTGGTTGAACGTGCGCAGAAACAGGCGCCAAAAATGGAGCGGAATCGGAACGATACAGTCGAATTGCCAATCGGCGGGGATGCGGATATGCTCCGCCATAAGCGGCGCGCGCCAAATCTCGCGGCCGTATTTCAGCGCGTGAACGCCAGAAGGCACGCTTTCGGTATACGAATACGCGGAGACGAGAGCAAAAACATCGGGCGGCGGTTCGTGCATGGGCGCGGGCTTTATCGCCCTGCGGCAGGCGGCGCAAAGCCCGTCCTCGCCGATGACGTCTTCGTTTCCGCAAAGAAAGCAGACGAGGCGCGGCGGGAACAGCGCGTCAAGCAATCTTGCTCCGCGCGCGGGTTTCGGCTGCGTTTTGGTCAGGAACGAATCTGTTTCCATTCGATCAAACGCTCTTTCAGCGAGGTGTAGCGTGCGTCCGCACGGTCGTTTTGAATCATCGAGAGCAACGCTTCCTTCCGTCCGACGCAGACCACTTGCCGCTTTGCGCGCGTAATTGCGGTATACAGCAGGTTCTTTGTTTGCATGGGCGCGCTGCCAAACAGCGGCAGAATAACGATTGGGAATTCGCTGCCCTGGCTCTTGTGAATCGAGATGCAGTAGGCAAGCGACAGCTCGTCCATATGGATCATTTCGTAGGTTGCGAGACGGTCGTCGTCAAACAGAACGGAGAAGACGCGGTTCTCCTCGTCCACGCAGAAGAGCGTGCCGAGGTCGCCGTTGAACGCGCCTGTTCCGTCCTCCTCGGCGCCGTTTTCGCCGCGCTTTTTCCATTCCACGCGATAGTTGTTTTTTGTTTGCATGACGCGGTCGCCCTCGCGGAAGATCGTGTCCGCGCTGATATGCTCCCTTTTCGACGGATCGGGCGGGTTTAGAATCGCCTGCAAGCGCGCGTTCAGGTTCCAAACGCCCAGCACACCCTTCTTCATGGGCGCGAGCACCTGCACCTCGAGAAGCGGCTCGGTCGTTCGCAAGAAGCCGTCCTTTTGGGAAAACAGGTCGAGAATGCGCATGAGGATGCGATCCTGCGAGGGAATTTGCTCAAAGCAAAAGTCGGACGCGGGTTTATCGAGAATCGGCGTTTCGCCGCGGTTGATGCGGTGCGCATTGGTAACGATCATGCTTTGCTGCGCTTGACGAAAGATTTCGGTCAGGCGGAACACGCGGATGCAGCCGCTTGCGATTACGTCGCGAAGGACGTCCCCCGCGCCGACGGGCGGAAGCTGGTCGCAGTCGCCGACCATGACGAGGCGCGTACCCGCAGGAATCGCTTTGAGCAGCGCGTTCATCAGCGGCACGTCCGCCATCGAGATTTCGTCCACGATCACCATGTCGAAAAAGAGGGGATCGTCGGCGTTGCGCAGGAAGCCCTCGCCCGGAACGTATTCCAGCAGGCGATGGATCGTTTTCGCCTCGTGCCCCGTCGCTTCGTTCATGCGTTTTGCGGCGCGTCCCGTGGGCGCGGTCAACGCGACCTCCATGCCGACGGATTCCATGATGGCGGTGATGAAGCGGATGATCGTCGTTTTGCCCGTGCCGGGGCCGCCCGTGATGACGAGCGCGCCCTCCGAAAGCGCGGCTGTGACCGCCTCTCGCTGCTGCGCGGACAGTTCCAGGCGCTGGGACGCCTGCGCCGCGGAAAAATCAAAGAACGGGTTTGCAACCGGTTTTTGGGAAAGCGTGACGAGCTTTTCGGCAATGGCGCTCTCCATGCGCTGAAACATGGGCAGGAAGATCCCGTGGTCGCAGTCTCCGACGACCTGCTCGGTCGCCTCCCCGCGCGAAATCAGGATATCGAGCGTTTCCTCGATGCGCGATTCCTGCGAGGAAAGCAGCTTTGACGCGTAGGAAACGAGCCTGTCGCGCGGCAGAAAGGTATGACCATATTCGCCGCTTGCCTGAGACAGCGCGTAAAGGATGCCCGCACGCAGGCGGGATTCCGAATCCGCCGTGAAGCCCGCGACGTTCTGCGCGATCTTATCTGCCGTCAGAAAGCCGATGCCGTCCACATCCCGAATGATCTGATACGGATCCTCCTGAATGCGCGTTAAGCACATCTCGCCGTAGATGCGATACAGTTTGAGCGCCTGATTGACGGTTACGCCATAGGGCTCGAGCGCGAGCATGATGTCGCGCATGGTTCGGTTTTCCACATAGGAGGCGAGAATCATGTCCCGCCGTTTTGCGCCGATGCCGGGCACCTCGCAAAGCCGCAGGGGGTCGTTGTCGAGTATCGGGAGCGTTTCCATGCCGAAACGGGCGACGATGGCGCGCGCGGTGGACGGGCCGACCCCACGGATGAGTCCGCTGCCCAGCCAGCCCTCGATTGCGGAAAGCGTTGCGGGCGCGACGGTGCGCGAGGCGACCGCCTTAAACTGCCGCCCGTATTTGGGATGCGAAAGAAACGCGCCGTCAAGCTCCAACCGCTCCCCCACGGAGGCGAGCGGGAACGTGCCTACGACGGTCAGGTTCTCGCCCTCGTCGGGCGTGAGTTCCAATACCGTCCAGCCGTTTTCCGCGTTGCGGTAGATGATGGAGTTGACGAGCCCGCTGATCGTTTCCATACGTTATGAAAGAAGCTGCAACACGCTGCCGCAGAGCACCGAGGCGACAACAACCGTGCCAAGCACGATGGCGTATGCTTTTTTGCCGCGTTTGCCGCGCAAAAGCACGAGCAGACCGATGCCGCTTGCCGCGCAAAGGCCGGAAACCGCGCTGCCGAACGAGATCACGCCGTCCAAATAAAGCTGCGTGAGCAGAACCGACGCCGCGCAGTTCGGGATCAGCCCGACGAGCGCCGCAAGAAACGGCTGGAACGGCCCGGGCAGAAGCAGCTTCCCGAGCCGCTCCTCGCCGATGAAGAAGATCGCGAAGTTCAGCGCGAGCGTTACGAGGAACAGAAAGCCCAGTATGGACAGCGTGCGCCGAAGCGCCGCGAGCAGAATCTTGCGAAACGTGCCGTCGCTGTCGCAAACGTGCTTTTCCTCATGCGCGGCGTACTCGATGCGCTGTTTGCCGAGCGGCCAGACAAGGTCGAGCAGCATACCCGCGATCACGCCGACGAGCGCCTTTGTGAGGATGAGTTTCAGCACAATGGGAAGCCCGCTCGGGTTGGCGAGCAGGATGGGAATCGCCTCGTCGGACGTCGCCAAAAACACCGCCGCGAGCGTGCCCGCCGAAACGAAGCCGCCGTTGAACAGATGTGCGCAAGCCGCGGAAAAGCCGCATTGCGGAACGAGCCCAAGCGCCGCGCCGACGGGCGGGCCGAACCTGCCCGCCTTTTGCAGCGCAACGACGAATCTCTCCCCCGCGCGATGCTCGATGTATTCCATGAGCAAAACCGTGGCAAAGAGGAAGGGGACGAGTTTGAGACAGTCCAAGACCGCGTCAAGCAGAAGGTCTAGAAACTCCATGCGATAAACACGCGCCCCCGCAAAGATAATCAAGCGGGGGCGCTTCCTTTCTTGAATCAGAAGTCCAGTTTGCTTTCGATATAGCCCGCAAGCTCGGAAAGCGGCAGCCGCACCTGCTGCATGCTGTCGCGGTCGCGCACCGTGGCGCAGCCGTCCGTCTCGGTGTCAAAGTCGATGGTCACGCAGTACGGCGTGCCGATCTCGTCCTCGCGGCGATAGCGCTTGCCGATCGAGCCCGTATCGTCAAAGTCCACCATGAAGCGCTTGGACAGCTCCGCGCAGACGGCGCTCGCCTGCTCGGAGAGCTTCTTGCTCAGCGGCAGCACGGCGCATTTGTATGGTGCGAGCGCGGGATGCAGGCGCAATACCGTGCGCTTGTCGCCGCCCTCGAGCGCCTCCTCGTCGTATGCGTCGGAAAGGAACGCGAGCGTGACGCGATCCGCGCCGAGCGACGGCTCCACGCAGTAGGGAACGAATTTCTCGTTCGTGAACGGGTCGGTGTATTCAAAGCTCTCGCCGCTGTGCGTCGCGTGCGCTTTCAGGTCGAAATCCGTGCGGTCGGCTACGCCCCAAAGCTCGCCCCAGCCGAATGGGAAGAGGAACTCGATGTCCGTCGTGCCCTTGCTGTAATGCGAAAGCTCCTCCTTCTCATGCTCGCGCATACGGATATGGTCTTCCTTCATGCCGAGCGAGAGCAGGAACTTGCGGCAATAGTCCTTCCAAAAGGCGTACCAGTCCAAATCGGTGCCGGGCGCGCAGAAAAATTCCAGCTCCATCTGCTCAAATTCGCGGATGCGGAAGATAAAGTTGCCGGGCGTGATCTCGTTGCGGAAGGATTTGC
>CAZBVC010000042.1:0-20147 GCA_964495255.1 uncultured Oscillospiraceae bacterium | reverse complement strand
TTTTAGGCGGGAAGCGGTTATTCTGTCGAAAAACAGCGTTTTTCGACAGCCTGAGGGGGCGCAGCGTCGCCCCCTTGTGCTATAATGCCATTGTGCAGAGAACGGCGCCTGTTTGCTTCGCGGCATGATTTCGGCTTCCGTTACCTGCAAGATGCGGAGGGAGCGCGAAATGGATTCCGAAAGCTGTATACAGGTGCTTTGGGCGCAACAGACCACGCTGCCCGCTTCCTGGTCGATCAAAGAACACAGCCATGATTATTATCACCTTTTTTTCCTACGCCATGGCGACGCCGAGTTTTTGGTAAACGGAGCGTCATGCCGCGCGGGAAGCAACACGTGCCTGTTGTTCATGCCCCAAATGCGGCACGGCATTACCGCAAAGCACGATCGAGACGCGCAAATCTATGAGGTCAAATTCCTCGTCAGAGACGAAGCGATCCACGCACATCTGAATAAGGACAGCTATATGTTGCTCGGCGGAGATTTCGCGGAAAGATGCGTCGCCTATATTGTCAACAACTGGAATCAGGACGACGCGCGGATTCGCGACTATGTAAGCAGCATGTTGAAGGCGCTCCTGCTGTACAACTGCTATTGTACGACAGAGTTTCAATGGCGGGATTCGCGCTACATCAAAACGGATCGCTTTGACGCTTTGACGCGGAGCATCATCGGATATATCGAGCAAAACTACCGTTCCGCTTTCAGGCTTGAACATCTTGCGAAGCAGCTTGGCTATACAAAAAGCTACCTCTGCGACACGTTCAAAAGGAACACGGGAATTACCATCGTCGATTATTTGCTGTTCATTCGGATCTATGGAGCGGCCGAATGTCTCGCCTACTCCGGCATGGACGTATACTATACGGCACGATCCGTCGGATTCACGAGCGTCAGCTATTTTTCTCGGCGCTTTCAGATCTTGACGGGCGTATCTCCGGCAAAGTTCCGCCGTCTGTTTCTCATTCGCGACGACGGCAGTCTGGGGGATCAGCTGCGTTCGGACGAGATCCTGGTCAGGCGGGCCGAAACGATAGAGGCGGCGCTTGCCAATCTTCGCTCCTTTGGCGCCATTGCGGCAAAGCGAAGCTGAAATTTTCATATGTCTGCGAACCGCATGCGCAGGAAACCGACACGCGATGACAATCCTATGAAAATCGATGGCCACGGCTTGGGGATTGCCATCACAGCATACTTCTTTCGCGCGTGCTCCGTATCATAGCTTTGTACGCGGCTTCCAATCCATTCGTTTTCAAAACAAATATAAGAGGATACCCCGATCGGATACCCTCTTATATTTGGTCGGGGTGACTGGATTTGAACCAGCGACCTTTTGGTCCCGAACCAAACGCGCTACCAAACTGCGCTACACCCCGAAAAAAATGGAGCCAATGTGGGGACTCGGACCCCAGACCTGCTGATTACGAATCAGCTGCTCTACCAACTGAGCTACATTGGCGTTTTGCACTGTTCAATTATAGGCAAACAAAATCAAAGTGTCAAGATGTTTTTCCGCCGCCGCCGACCGTTTGCCGCACGCTGTGTTTTACCCGCGCGGATATCGCCGTCAATCGCTCGCGCGCTGCCGTCGATACGTCTCGCCCGGAAGAAACCCGCGCTCCGAGCAGTTGATCAGCTCCCATACCGTAACGAGCTGATACCCTTGTTCGAGCAGCTTCGGCACCATGATCTTGACCGCTTCGATCATTTCGGGATGCGTGTCGTGCAGAAGCACGATGTCCCCGTCCTCCAACTCCTTGCCGTTGACGATCTGACAAAACACGTTCTGCGCGATTTTCTGCGGGTCGGTCTCCATCACATTGCCGCTCTGCGCCCAAAGCGCAACCGCCATATCCAGCTTGCGCGCAACCCCCGACGTGTAGAATCCGATCCTGCCGCCCGGCGGACGCAGCGTGCGCGGCGTATATCCCGTCGCGTCGAAAACGCGGTCGTTCGTGGCTTCGACCTCGTAATACAGCTTATTGTACGACGCTTCTTTCATATTGATATGGTTCGTCGTGTGGTTGCCAATCTCGCAGCCCAGCGACACCATGCGTCGAAGCAGCGCGGCCGCTTGCTCGTTTCCGGGCTTGATGCGCCAGCCGCAGACAAAGAACGTCGCGCGCACGCCGTATTCTTCCAGCACGTCCAGCACGCCTTCCGTCACGCCCGCCTTGGGCCCGTCGTCAAACGTCAGCGCGATCATCGGGCGGTTCGGATCGACGCCCATGCCCGAAATCGCTTCCTCGACCGCCTCCGCGTTTTCAAACGCGCCGTTCTGCGGCAGCAGCGTGCGCAGCATATCGTCCCGCTGCCGATACCAATCCGCGTCCACGGTCGGCATGGGCGACGGGGTCGGCGTCGGAATCGGCGTGGGCGTTGGGGTCGGCGCAGGCGATTCGGTCGGGCGAAGCGGCGTCGGCGTTGGCTGCATCACAAAGTCGATAACCTCGGGCGCGGCGGCAACCCTGCTGCCACCGTCTCTCGCGCATCCCGAACCAAGCAAAAAAGCGAGCGCCAAAAGCGCGCAGAAAACGCGTTTCTGCGTTCCGCGCACGCTTCGTCCGCCCCCGTTTTGCTCCATACCGCCGTATCCCCCGCAAAAGCGACGCTTCTTGCCTTTGTGTACCTAATGTACCATGTTTTGCCGATCCCGTCCATAGAAAAAGGGCGAAGCGTTCGCTCCGCCGCAGTCTGTCGAAAATATATCCGTGAACTTCGGGGGTCGAACCCCCCGGCGTTTTTCTTTCGGCTCCGAGCGGCAGATACGCCGGATCGGAAGCCGTTTTTTCCCACGCCGCGTTATGCCTTTTGAAGGGTGAACAGTTCCCTCAGGCTCCGCGTCGTCCGCTTCTGCCGCGCGCGGAACGGCTTCGCTTCGTTCCCCTGCAAAGCTTCGCAGTTCCAGCATTGTTCGTCCCGATACCATTGCGTGCTCGCCGCCGCGTCGCGGCTGCTCCATTGCGCATTCATGGCTTCCATCCTGCAACTATAAGCGTATTTCATATTCGATCCTCCGTTATCCTTCCTGTTCGTTCCGCAGCTCCGCCCAGAGCTCGCCCAACCGTTCCCCGCAGTCCTCGTTCTCTCGAATCGTCTTTTCGACGCCTGCCGCGGCGGTGTCTCCAAAGTCCGAAAACGCCGTCATACCGATCGTCCCGTTGAAAAACCGCATATTCGCGTATCCATAGGACGGCGCCGTGTCAAAGCGCTTCGCCTCGGCGTCTGCCTGTTTGAGCGCTTCCCTTGCCCGCGCCTCGTCGCCCCGCATCAGCGCGATCTGCGCCGTTGCCGACCATAGCTGAACGATCTCCATATCCAGAAACGAAATTTCGTTCGGCTTGCGCAAACCGTCCAGCACGCTTCTGAACCAATCGGTCGCCGCCATCGCGGAAGCGTAATCCTTCTTGTCGCAATAGGCGTTGGTTAAGCTCGCCGCCACCCGCATCAGATTGTTGGAAACGTACCGCACCAACGCGTCGGAAAGATACGGCAGCGCCTCGTCGGGTCTGTGCAGCTTGACAAGCGTGGCGCCGATGGCGTCGTCGTTCAAGCCCCCCGCGTTGTTCGCCTTCATGCGTTCCAGCGCCTCGTCGGTTTGCCCCAGAAAAACATAGGCGTCGGCGATGCTGTTGCGAATCGTCCACTCGCTGATATGCGGGTTCGTGTTTTGCGCAAGAAGCGTCAGCGACCGCTCAAACAGCTCCAACGCCCGCCGCATCGACTTCTCGCAGCGCCGCTCGATGCCCTTCATGCAATACAGCACCGCGCAGCAGTATACGACGTCAAAGCTGTTCGGATACTTTTGCAGCGCCTGCTCCGCTTCGCCGCTCGCTTCGTCAAACCGCTTTTCGTTGCGCAGATCCTTGATGCGCGCCACCGCGCGGCCCATGCCGCCCGCCTGCAAATCGTAACCGAGCAATACGTCCACAGATGTTTCAAAGAAGCCCGCCATCTCTACGATCAGCCCCACGTCCGGCATGCACGCGCCGGATTCCCATTTGGACACCGCGCCGATCGTTACGCCCAGCGCCTCGGCAAGCTGCTCCTGCGTCATCTTGCGCTCCTTGCGGAACGCGCGGATGTTCTCAGCAATCTTGATCTTCATGGCGTTTGCCCCCGTCCTCTGTTCTACGACGTTATTGTACGCGATTTCAAGCCGTTTCGGAAGATAGGGATTGTCAATATAAGAAAGTTTTTTATTTCCTGTTGGTAAAGTCATATGTCGCTCTCCCTGTTTACGTTTCGACGGCTTGCGCGGAAGCGGCAGGCGGTGTATATTGAAAGAAGCCGTTTCCGACGGGAAGGATGTGTTTTTTATGAAACGATCCGAAATCAATCGAGCGCTGCGCGAGCTGGAAGAAATGGCGGAAAAGCACCGCTTCCCGCTGCCGCCGTTTTGCGCGTTTACGCCCGACGAATGGGCAAAAAAGGGGCATGCCTTTGATGAGATCCGCGACAATATGCTCGGCTGGGATATCACGGACTATGGCCTGGGCGACTTTGGCCGCGTGGGCTTTTCGCTCATTACCCTGCGCAACGGCAACCCCGTCCTATCCGCGCGGTATCAGAAAACATACGCCGAAAAGCTGCTCTATCTGAAAGAGGGGCAGTATTCGCCGAACCACTTCCATTGGCATAAGATGGAGGATATCATCAACCGCGGCGGCGGCAACCTGCTCATCCGCGTTTACAACTCGCTTTCCGACGAGGCGCTCGATCGAGAGGGCGACGTAACGCTGCATCTCGACGGCGAAACGCGCGTCGTTCCCGCAGGCGCGCAGGTGAAGCTGACGCCCGGCATGAGCATTTCGATTCAGCCGTATCTCTATCACGATTTTGAGGTGGAAAAGGGTACGGGCGCGGTGCTGATCGGCGAGGTCAGCCAAACGAACGACGACGCTTCGGACAATCGCTTTCTGCCGCCCGTCGGCCGCTTTCCCGCCATCGAGGAGGACGAGCCGCCCTATCGCCTCTTATGCAACGAATACCCCATTTGCGCGGATGAACCGTCTCTGCCGCAGGTATTCGTTTGAATACCCCATTTGCGCAGACTGACCGTCAAAAAAGAGACTCCCGATCGGAGTCTCTTTTGTCTTGGCTGTATGCTCGGCAAACGTAAGTTTTCTGCTTCTCTTTTTCAAAAGAGAAGAAAAAACCGTCCTTTACACCATCAGTTCGCAAACGCCGTTGGAGAACGCGACGGGGTCGTCGATGGGCAGACCCTCGATAAGCAGCGCCTGATCATACAGGAGCTTGGCATACGTCTTGACGCGTTCATCGTCGGGCGAAAGCGCGGCAAGCCGCTCGAACACGGGATGCTTGGGGTTGAGCTCCAAAACGCGTTCGGCTTTGACGCTGCCGTCGGAAACGGGCATGGCGGACAGCACCTTTTCCATCTCGATGGAGAGCGGGCCGTCGCTGGTCAGGCACACGGGCGAGCTGGTCAGCCGATCGCTCAGACGCACGTCCTTCACAAGCCCGACAAGCGCGGCTTTCAGCGCGTCCAGCATGGTCTGATGCTCCTTTTGCGCTTCTGCGGCGGCCTTCTTCTCCTCATCGGAAACCAGCTCGAGCGAGGCGTCCGAAACGGATTGGAACGGCTTTTCCATAAACGTGCCGAGCATACGCACGGCAAACTCGTCCACATCGTCGGTCATGCAGAGGATATCGAACCCCTTGTCGCGCACGCGCTCGGTCTGCGGCAGGCGCATGGCGCGCTCAACGGTTTCGGCGCAGACGTAATAGATGCTCTTTTGCCCCTCCGCCATGTGTTCGACGTACTCTTTGAGCGTGACGAGCTTGTTTTCCGCCGCCGAATGGAACATCACAAGGTCGGCAAGAAACTCCTTATTCATGCCATAGTCCGCATACAGACCGTACTTGATCGGCTGGCGGAAGCTCTTGTAGAACGCTTCATACTTCTCGCGGTCGGTTGAGAGCAGCTTGACCAGCTCGGTCTTGATCCGCTTTTTGAGCGTAACCGCAATGGTTTTGAGCTGGCGGTCATGCTGCAAAAGCTCGCGCGAAATATTGAGCGAGAGATCGCTCGAGTCCACAAGCCCGCTGATAAAGCCGAAATAGTCCGGCAGCAGATCCTCGCACTTGTCCATGATAAGCACGCCGCTCGAATAGAGCTGCAAGCCGCGCTTGAACTCCTTCGAATAGAAATCATACGGCGGATTCTTCGGCAGAAACAGCAGCGCGTCGTAGGTTACCGCGCCTTCCCCGCCGAAATGGATGGTCAAGAGCGGATCCTCGTAATCATGAAACTTTTCTTTGTAAAACGCGTTGTACGCCTCGGGCGTCAGCTCGGACTTCGCCTTTTTCCAAAGCGGAATCATGCTGTTGAGCGTTTCGTCCTCGATATAGGTTTCGTATTCGGGCTTTTCGGCGGTTTCCGTTCCCGCCTTTGCCCGCGTATGCTCCATCTGCATACGAATCGGGTAACGGATATAATCCGAATACTGCTTGACGAGGCTTTGCAGCGTGTACGGCTCCAAAAAACGCGAATACCGTTCGTCGTCCGTGTCCGCCTTGATCGTCAGGGTAACGATCGTTCCGCACGCAGCCTTTTCCGCGGGCTTGATCGTATACCCGTCGCGCCCGGTCGATTCCCAAAGATACGCTTCGTCGCTGCCGAACGCGCGGCTCAATACGCGGATGCTGTCCGCCACCATGAACGCCGAATAAAAGCCCACGCCGAACTGCCCGATGATATCCACCGCGTCGGTCGTATCATGCTCCTTCTTGAACGCCAGCGTACCGCTCTTGGCGATCGTGCCAAGGTTTGCATCCAGCTCCTCCTTCGTCATGCCCACGCCGTTGTCGGATATGGTCAGGATGCGCGCGTCCTTATCCGCCGTAATGCGAATTTCGAACTCGTCGCGCGTTTTGCTGACCTGATCGTCCGCAAGGGTGAGGAAATACAGCTTGTCAATCGCGTCGCTCGCGTTGCTGACGAGCTCGCGCAGGAAGATTTCCTTATGCGTGTAGATCGAGTCAATCATCAGGTCGAGCAGGCGCTGCGACTCCGCCTTAAACTGCTTCTTTGCCATATATGCTTCCCGCCTCCGTATTGCAGTTGTTAGCACTCTATTAAGCCGAGTGCTAACCCCAGTGTAGTACGCCCGTTCGCGGTTTGCAAGGGCAGAAACGCGCGCGCTACAATATTTTCACAATTCGTTTTCGGCGTTTTATCCAATCAAAAAACGCGCCGACGCTTGATCGACGCGTTGCTTGCCAAAAAAGGCGTTTATTCGTGCGCCCGAATGCGAAGCTGCTGTTCCAGCTTTTTCTTGACGCGCTGAATGGCGTTGTCCACACATTTGACGGATTTATCCAGCGCTGCCGCAATCTGCTGATACGAATAACCTTTGAGGTAGAGATCCAGCGCGCTCTTTTCCAGCTTGGAGAGCGAGCGCTCGATGCTTTCGGCGATGACGGCGTAGTTTTCGCGCCCGATGAGCAGTTCCTCGGGGTCGCTGACCTGCGCGCTTTCGAGCACCTCGATGAGCGGGCGCTCCGTATCGCCCTCGAACACGGAACGATTCAACGAAACATAGGTGTTAAGCGGCATATGCTTTTTGCGCGTGGCGCTCTTAATGGCGGTTATGATCTGCCGCGTGACGCAAAGCTCCGCAAACGCGCGAAACGAGCTTTGCCGATCCGCGCGATAGTCGCATACCGCTTTGTATAAACCGATCATGCCCTCCTGAATGATGTCCTCACGATCCGCGCCGATGAGGAAATAGGGACGCGCCTTGCCGCGAACGACCTGCTTATAGCGCGCATACAACGCGTCCTCCGCGCGCGCGTCTCCGCCGCGCAAAAGGGTCAAAAGCTCCTCATCGGTCTTTTCTTCGTAGGCGATCATTCCGCGGCGTCCTGCCGTTTCTTCTCAAACATGAGAATTGCGGCGGCAACGCTCGCATTGAGCGACCCGATCTTGCCAAACAGCGGGATGGATACGAGGAAGTCGCATTTTTCGGAAACGAGCTTGCCGATGCCTTCCCCCTCGCCGCCGACGACAAGCGCCAGCGCGCCGTTCAACCCCTGACGGTTCACGGGCGTTCCGCTCATATCCGCGCCCGCAATCCAAAGCCCCGCGCGCTTCAACTCGTCGATTGCGCCGCCGATGTTCGTGACCCGCGCGATCTTGACATGCTCCGTCGCGCCCGCGGACGCCTTGACCGCCGCCGCGGATACCGACGCGCAGCGCCGCTTGCCGATGATTACGCCATGCGCGCCCGCGCATTCCGCGCTGCGAATGATCGAACCGAGGTTATGCGGGTCGGTCACGCCGTCCAGCACGATGACGAACGGATCCTCGCCGCGTTCCTTTGCAAGCGTCAGAATGTCCTTTACCGAGCAATATTCCGCGCCCGCGGCATATGCGACGATGCCCTGATGGTTCGCCGTCCTGCCGCCATGTCCGAACGGCATACAGATTTCGTCCAGCTTTTTGCGATCGGTTTCGCGGAAGAGAAGCTGTGCGTCGCGCGCCAACGCGAGAATCTCGCGGAGCGAACCGTCCGCTTCGGGCACGACGAGGATACGGTCGATGCTTCTGCCGCTTTTGATCGCCTCGCGCACGGCGTTCCTGCCGATGATGAGAAACGGCAGTTCGTCGGCGTCGCCCTGCGCGTTCGGCGCGTCGGTTCGCTCGTATGCGGGCTTCCCGTCGCGCTCATACGGCTTACGCTTCTCCCCGCTCTTTTCATAGCGCGGCTTATCGCCGTAGGACTTTTTATCACCGTAAGGCTTGTCGCCATAGGTTCTTTCGCCGTAGGGCTTTTTATCGCCATAAGGCTTTTTATCGCCGTAAGGCTTTTTGTCGCCATAGGGCTTTTTGTCGCCGTAGGGCTTTTTGTCGCCGTAAGGCTTATCCCCGCTCTTTTCGTAGCGCGGCTTGTCACCGTAGGGCTTCTTGTCGCCGTAGGGCTTTTTATCGCCATAAGGCTTTTGGTCGCCATAGGGCTTTTTATCGCCATAAGGCTTTTGGTCGCCATAGGGCTTGTCGCCATAAGGCTTTTTGTCGCCGTAGGGCTTATCCCCGCTCTTGTCATAGCGCGGTTTGCCCTCCGGCTTGTCGTAGCTGCCGTAGCCCTGGCTGCCGTAGCCCGCTTTACCGGCGCTCTTGGCGCCCTTGTCGCGCGGCGTATACGGCTTTTTGTCGCCCGCGTTGCCGCCTTTTTTCTGATACTCGGTTTTGCCCGAGAAGTAACCTTTTTGCGTCATGCTATTTTGTTTCCTCGCTTTCCAGCATATAACCCATGAGCTCGCTCAAACGCGCGTCGTTTCCCGACAGAAACAGCTTCCCGACCAAGCATTCCAAGCCCGTTGCGGCGTGGTAGTCCGCCGCCGATGCGTTTTTTGGCATGGTTCCGCAATGCGCGTTGCGCCCGCGCTTCCAGATTTCGCGTTCCTCCTCCGTCAAAAGCGGCTCGATCCTTTGATATGCCGCCGCCTGACCCGCGGCGCAAACGCGCTTTGCCGAAAGCAGGTGCAGTTTATGCGGCGGGCAGGGCGCGCGCTCCAAAAGCATGGCGCGCACATACAGATCAAACACCGTATCGCCGACATAAGCCAGCGCAAGCGGCGAAAGCTGTTTGACGTCGCCCGCGCGCACGGGGCCGTATACGCTTCGCAGTTCGTCTATCATGGACATATATCGCCATTGTATACGGCGTTTGCGGCTTTGTAAAGCAAGGATTTTCTCCCTGCATATTCCGCCGCGGAATCGATCGCGTCCACGCTTTACACAACGGCGGGAAGCGTGGTATGATAGCTTTGTAAAAGTATCGATCATGGAGGTATCGTTATGGAAACCGGCAACCAAAACCCCGTCGTAACCTTGACGCCCAACGAGGCGCAGCATAAGAAGGACGCGACGACCGCGATGATACTCAGCATCGTGGGCTTGGGCTTGACGCTTCTGCCCGCGCTGAATATCGCAGGCTTCATCCTTTCGATCATCGGATATGTGCGCAGCAAGTCGAACCGCGCGTTTGCGGCGACGCAGGGCATCGCGGAAAACAACATGAACAGCGCGGGCTATGTATGCGGGCTCATCGGCGTGATCGCGGGCGCGGTCACGATCGTTGTCACGATTCTTTGCATTGTGCTTTTCTGCGCGGTCGCCGGCAGCTTCATCAATTTGGTGGTTCTGCCGGAGATCCTGTAAAGGAGCGCCATGCTTCCATCTTTTCAGGTATTCGGTCTCACGGTCCCCATGTTCGGGGTCATGATGATGACGGGTATGCTCGCGGCGTTTCTGCTGCTGACATACACGCATCGCTTCATCGGCTTCACGGAGGATGAGCTGCTTTCCTGCGCGCTGTGGGCGATTATCCTCGGGCTTCTCGGTTCGAAGCTGCTGTTTTGGATCGTTGAACTTGACCGGGTGATTGCCGACCCGCATTATCTCCTCGAAACGCTGCGTGAGGGCTTTGTCTTCTACGGCGCCCTGATCGGCGGCATGATCGGCGTTGCGGTTTATTGCGTGCGCAAAAAGCTGCCGTTCTTCGCGTTTGCAGATCTGTTTATCCCGTCGCTTGTTCTGGCGCAGGGCTTCGGGCGCATCGGGTGCTTCTGCGCGGGCTGCTGCTACGGCAGTCAATGCGCCGTCGATCATCCGCTCGCGGTGGTCTACCCCGCAGGCGGCGCCGCGCCGGCAGGCGTTCCGCTTTTGCCCACGCAGCTCATGGAATCCGCGTTTCTGTTTCTGCTTACGATCACGCTCGTCTTGATTCTGCGGCGGAAAAAGACGTTCGGCACGGTAACGGGCTGGTACATGATTCTGTACGGCGTATGGCGCTTCATCATCGAATTTTACCGCAGCGACGATCGCGGCGCGGTTGGCGCGCTTTCAACGTCGCAATTCATCGGTATCTTCATCGTGGTTGCGGGCTTTGTTCTGCTGCTGCTGATCAAGCTGCGCGTGCTGAACGGAAACACGTTGCCCGAACGCGCAACGCAGCAAGCGGAAGCGGAGACGTCCGACGCGGAGGCGGAGTCGCCCGCGGAGCCCGTCGATCATTCGCTCGAGGCGGTCGCGCCCGCAGAAACGGAGCCCGTCGCGGCGCCGGCAACGGAAGCGGCGCAGGCGGAGGAGACGAATCCCGCAGACGAAACGCCGCAGGCGTAACCTGCGTTTTCGTATCAAACGCACGCCGCACAGAACTGCGGCGCAATGGCTTTGCACTTTTCCACACGTTTGCCAAAGGGGTTGCCCCGAAAGCGGTTCATCCGAATCGCAGCCGGGGCAGCCCCTTGCGATTTTTCCTGCGGCAAGCGCGGCCGTTATTTTGAGGCGGACGTCCCGCCGCGCACGCGCACATGCAGCTCGACGCCGTCGGCGGTGTCCGTCTGCTCCATTTCGACGGCTGCGCCCGAAAGCCGAAGCTGCGCGGCGGCGCTTTTGACCGCGTTCAGAAACAGGCGGTAATCGCGCAGAAGCACGATGCGTTTTTGGCGCTTTTGCGGAACGGCGAGCGCTTTTTCGACAAGCGATTCGACCTCCTTGACGGTCAGGCTTTGCTCAAACGCGCGGCGAACGAGCTCGAGCTGCATATGCTCCTCGGGCAGCCTCAAAAGCGCGCGGGCGTGCCGCTCGGTCAGCCCTGCTTCGACAATGGCGCGGCGCACGCAGGGCGAGAGGCGCAAAAGCCGCAGCTTGTTCGCCAGCGCGGACTGACTTTTGCCCAGCCGCACGGCGAGCTGCTCCTGCGTCATGAAACAGGTTTTGAGCAGGGCGCGGCAGCACTCCGCCTCCTCGAAATAATGCAGGTCTTTGCGCTGCACGTTTTCGATGAGCGCCATCAGCGCGCTGTCGGACTCGTTCGGCGTGTCTCGCACGATGCAGGGCGCTTCGCTGAATCCCGCAAGGCGACAGGCGCGCAATCGGCGTTCGCCCGCGATCAGCTCATAGCCGCGCGCGGTTTTCCGCACGATCAGCGGCTGAATCAGACCCGCGCTGCGAATGGAGTCAGCAAGCTCCTTTAACCCCGTCTCGTCAAAGCGGCGGCGCGGCTGATACGGATTCGGGCGGATCTCGTCCACGGGGAGGAGGACGAGGCGAAGACTGCGCGACTCGGGCTGTTCGATAAAATGAGCAAGCATGGCGGCGTTCCCCCTTTCCCGTGCGGTTCGACGCGGGACACGTCCGCTCCTGCAAGGGCGACAAACGACGTGCCGATTCCCCCAAAAAGCGGATTCTTTTCCGTCATGGCGCAAAAAAAAGTCCGTTTTGCCGCAATCGTTCACCATACTTGCCAAAAGCGGGTAGAAATCGGGACGCGTTTCATGCTAGAATACAGATAAGTTTGCAAGGGAGGCGCGCATGTTCGGTTATGTCCGTCCGCTGGAATGCGAATTGCGCGTGCGCGAGCAGGCGGCATACCGCGGCTGCTACTGCGGCTTGTGCAAAACGTTGGGCAAGCGGCACGGCTTATGCGCGCGGCTCGCGCTCAACTACGACTGCGCGTTCCTTGCGGCGTTTTTGGGCGCCGTGGACGGGAACGCCCACTATCAACGCGGCGGATGCGTTCCGCGATGCACACGCGCGCGCCGCTGTATCCGCACGACGGACGCCTCGCTTACATACGCCGCAGACATCACCGTGCTGCTCTCTTACCACAAGCTGGCGGACGACGCGCAGGATGAGAAGAACGTCTTTCGGCGGCTGAAAGCGCGCGTGCTGCGCTTGGCGCTGCGCAGGGCGTACAGGCGCGCGGCAAAGGATAACCCCGCGCCGAATCAAGAGATGCGCGATTGCCTTTCGCAGCTTGCGGCCTATGAAAAGGCGCGCGTTCCCTGCTCGGACGAGCCTTCCGACGCGTTCGGGCGCCTGCTTTCGGCGGTTGTGCGATATGCGCCGACCATGCCGCGCACGGAGATGCAGGCGAGCGAATGGATGTTTTACAACCTGGGCAAATGGATCTATTTGATCGACGCGTGGCTTGATCGCGCAAAGGATCAAAAAAGCGGCGCATACAATACGTTCCTGCTTGCCCAAACAACAAAGGAACATGCCGCGTGGCTATTGGAGCTGACACGCGCGGAGGCGGAGAAAGCGTTCGACTTGATTGCGTTTCAAACCGACGCGGGCGTCATACAAAACGTAATAACGCTGGGGCTTTCCAAGATCACGCAGGACGCGTTCCGATATGAGCGCACGCAAGAAACGGCGAAGGAGTCTGTTGATGAACCCATATAAGGTGTTGGGCGTGAGCGAGAACGCCACGCAGGAGGAGATCCGCGCGGCATATCTCGAACTGGTCAAAAAGTATCATCCCGATAAGTATATCGACAATCCGCTCAAAGAGCTGGCCAGCGAGAAGCTCAAGGAGATCAACCAGGCCTACGAGCTGCTTACCAAAAAGCAGACGACGTCCTCCTCCTCCTACGGCGGCTATTCCGGCTCCGGCTATCAAGGCGGCTATCAAGGCGGATACGCGCAGGGCGGCACGACGTACAGCGGCCCCCACGCGGAGGAGTTCGCCCGCGCGCGCGCGCAAATCAATCAAAACAACCTCAACGCCGCGCGTTCGATTCTGGACGCCGTGCCGACGCATAACGCGGAATGGAACTATCTCTACGGCATCATTTACTCGCGCATGGGCTGGTACGAAAAGGCTTACGCGTGCATCCGCACCGCCTGCGAAGCAGACCCGTCCAACGCCGAATACGCCAAAGCGTTTCAATATGTCAACAACATCAACCGAACGCAGACGCGGGGCGCGGGCGGCGCGTTTGACACGTCGTCCTGCTGCGACGTCTGCTCGACGATGATGTGCCTCAACTGTCTCTGCGGCGGAGACTGCTGCTGAAATCGCCTTCTTCTCTTGCAAGAGAAGAAGCAAGAGAACCTTGTTTTACCAAACGTGCAAGCGCAAGAAAAAAGTCTTTCAAAGGCCTTCATTCGAAGAAACAAGAGAAGCTTGTTTTGACAAACAAGCAAGCGTAAGAAAAAAGTCTTTCAAAGGCTTTCCATTCGAAGAAGCAAGAGAACCTTGTTTTGACAAACGAGCAAAAGCGTATAAATCCTTCTTTTTTCAGGCATGATAAGCGAAAAAAAGGAGGACTTTTCCGTATGGATACCATTGCTTGGATATTGATGCTGATCGGCGCGCTGAACTGGGGGCTCATCGGAGCTTTTGGGTTCGACCTCGTTTCTTCGCTGTTCGGCGGCATGACGAGCGTGCTTTCACGCATCATATTCGCGCTCGTCGGTTTGGCGGGTCTATGGGGCATCGTGATGCTGTTTCGACGCGGCGCGATGGAAAGCGGCGCGCCCGACGCGGACTGAAAGACGGATTGCGGCGGCCGCTCTTGCCGTTTCGCTTGCATTCTTGCCCCTGTTCACACTATACTGATGGAAAATGATCGACGGAGGCGAACGCAGCATGGAATGGAACGAATTTACCGGGCTGATTCCCGAAAGCATTTTGCAGGTGAAGGGCGGCGGCGCGTTTTTGACCGCAAATGCGGGCAAATGGAACCCCATGACGATCGGCTGGGCGCAGTTCGGCGTGGTTTGGGGCAAGCCCGTCGTGGCGGTGCTGGTGCGCAAAAGCCGTTTTACCTATGCCGAGATGGAGGAAGGCGACGCCTTTACCCTGAGCGTGCCGAAGAACGGCGAATTTGCCCGCGAGCTTGCCTATTGCGGCTCGCATTCGGGCCGTGATGTGGATAAGGCGGTCGAAACGGGCATGACGCAGCTTGCCGCGCGCGAAAACGGCGCAAACGGCGTTTCGGGCTGCGGCGCATACTTCGAATGCCGCATCGTCAACAAGGCGTTTTGCGCGTTGGACGATATGGACGCGGCGATCGTCGCGCGCTATTACGGCGCGAACCAGAAGGGCGACAACGGCGACCCGCACGAGCTGTATTTCGGCGAAGTTGTAGCCGCCTATCGCGGGTAAGAACGGTTCTGCTTCCATCTGCTTCCTTCTGCTTCCTTTTTGTAAAGAAAGCTGTAAAGAAACGTTGTTTGCCACAAGGATCAATCGCAGAAAAAAGAGACTCCCGCCGGGAGTCTCTTTTGCTGCGGATTTTCGCTCGGCAAGTTAAAGTTCTCTTGCTTCTTCTCTTTCAAAAGCGGAAGCGTGCCCCAGCATTTGACGAAGCATGCGATTTGTTATATGATAAACTCAAATTTCGGAAGGGAACCCGTGCCGCCGTTATGAAAAAAACGCTTCTGCTCCTCGCCGCGCTGCTGCTGATCTGCATACCGATTTCCGCGTTTGCGGAGGAGGACGCGCCCGTTTCCATCACCGTTTTAACGGCGGACGCCGCACAGGATACGCAGGTTGACATTACGATCGACCTCGACGCGTGCATCGGCGTGGATTCCGTTCAGTTCAACCTCAACTATGACCCCGCGGCGCTTACGGTGGTCAAAGTGGAGCCGGGGCAACTGATTCCCGCGGAATATTGCGTATACAATAAGGATGAAGCGGGGCGCGTGCGCGTTGCGTGCGCATGCGCGGAGGGAATGACGCAAGCGGGTACGCTCATCACAATCCGCTTCAAGACGGTCATGCGGACGGGCAGCGCGCTGACGCTGACGGACGGTATCGTTACGCGCGTGGACGCGGAAAACGATTATGCGCAAACGCAAGCATATGTCGCGCTGACAAACGGCGGCATCACGATTGACGGCGGCGCGATACCAAGCGCGCAGGTTACGCCCTGGATCCCCGCAACGCCGCCTCCCACGCCGACGCCAACGCCCGAGCCGACCGAGCCGCCGCAGATTGACGCGGTGCAGATAACGCCCGAAGCGACGCCGTTTGAAACGCCGGAGCCGGAGACGCAGGCCATGGGCGAGGTCGGGGCGGTATCCTACGTTGTCGTTGCGGTGCTGCTCGCGCTGCTGATCGCGCTGATCGTGATTATGGCAAAACGATCGCATAGAGGCGCGAAAAGCGAAGCAAGCAAAAAGGCGCGCTGAGCGCGTAAAGATAAAAGGCGGGTTACATGAAGCAGGCTGCATATCGGGCAAACATATTTCTTCTGCGCGCGGCATGGATGTTTCTTGCGCTATGCTGCTGCGCGTTCGCGCTCGGCTGCTCCGTTCTGACGCCCGAATTGCCGTCGGTAACGCCCGTTATAACGGAAGCGCCCGCGCCGACCGATGCGCCGACGCCGACGCCCGTTCCCACGCCGACCCCCGTTCCCACGCCGACCCCGACGCCCGAGCCGCAGAATCGTTCCCAAACGTCGGGCAAGGTGATTCCCGAGGGAACGCCGAGCCGCCCGTTCATGATGTCCGTCGAGAACGCGAACGGCGCAAAGCCGCAGACCTCGCTCATGCAGGCGGACGTCATATACGAATTCCTCGTGGAGATGGCGATTACGCGCTTTCAGGTGCTGTATCATGATACCTATCCGCTCTATGCGGGGCCGCTGCGCTCCACGCGCTACTATTTTATCGACCTTGCGCACGAATGGGACTGTATGTATCTGCATCAGGGTTACGTTTTGCTGAAAAGCCCGTACAAGCGCTATCCGGCGGACGAAATCACGCTGTATCTGACCTCCAAGAACAAAGCGTTTTACGGATACAACGCCAAGTTTAACCGAAAAGTATCGGGCTATGACGATTTTGAAACGAAGAACGGCTATTCCTTCCGCATGACGGAGAATATGCGCGGCAGCGTGCACGCGCTGTATTACCGCGTTGCGGCGCTGGTAAACCGTTATTACGGCGATCACAGCGCAAAGATCTGCGAACGGTTCCGCTTTTTGGAGAACGTTTCCTATGAATATGGAACGCCGTTTACGCGCGTATCCCTGCAATTTTACAACAAGGACAACCCCGCATGGATCGAGTTTGTCTATTCGCCCGAGGACAACCGCCTGTATCGCTTTGAAAGCGGCGAGCCGTTTTTGACGCGCGAGCTGGACGCCACGGGAGACGTCTACACGGAGCAGCAAATGAACGTTCAAAACCTCGTCGTCCAATACGTCGCTTACGGCAAGGTGCCGGACGACAACAAGTCCCGCAGAACCTGCGATTTGATCGGCGAGGGCAAATGCGACTATTTCATCAACGGGCAATATGTAACGGGCACCTGGTCGCGCCCGACCGCAGACGATTACACGACCTATCGCCTGGATAACGGCGAAACGGTCATTCTCGAACCCGGCAATACCTGGATCGCCGTGCATCCGCAGGATCAGCCGGCGACGATTGAATAGGTCGATCGCAAAACAGAACAACGCGCGCTATCGCCGCCTTTTGACGTTTGCGGCGATTGTTTGCGCCATGCTTTTCTCGGGCTGCGCGCGCGCGATCGGTTTTTGCGCTATCGGTTTCACCCGCGGCGATTGTGACGTCAGAACCGACGATCTATCTCATCAAGAGCGCCTCCATTCCGCTTGCGGCGCCGCAAACCCTGCCAAACGACGAACAGCCGAGCGCGTCGCCCGACGCGCTAATAACCCCGTCGCCAACGCCGATTCTGTCGGCGGAGACGGAATCCTCAACAACGGGACGCGCGCGCGAAAGCGGCTTTCTTTACCGCCCGCTGCTCGTGGTCATGGACAATTCCCCGCAGGCGCGCCCGCAAACGGGTCTGTCCGAGGCGGATATCGTATACGAGGCGCCGCTCGATCGAGACGGTCATGAAACGCGTTTCCTCGCGGTGTATGCCGACGCGCATCCCGTCCTCACCGGCCCCGTGCAAAGCGCGCGCGCCTACCTTTTGCAGATTGCGAGCGAGTGGGGCGGTATTTTGGCGATCAACGGCTACCCGACGGAGAAGGAGGACGTTTATCCCGCGCAAACGAGCTTTGATTTGACGCTGCTGGAAAACGACGCGGATGGCAGGAAGGCGTTTCAGCGCGACAAAACCGTCTCCTCAAACGATGCTTTGACGCTCTTTTGCCGCGTTCGGTACGCGGTCGATCAGCTTTACGACGTTGCAAGCGCGGAAACGGAGCGGTTTGCCTTTTCAAACGCAGGCGGGCAAAAGGGCAAGCGCGTCGCTTCCGTCGGTCTGCCGTTTACGAGCTCGGACGCGGAGAAGGTCGTTTTCACATACGACGCCGAGACGAATCGCTTCCTTCGCAGCGAAAAGAACTCCAAGGGCGTGCTGACCGCGAGCAGATCGCTCGTCGTGTCGGAAAGCGGGGAAAAGCGCAGCGAGATCGTTTCCGTTTCCAACCTGATCGTGCAGTACGCGCCCGTTTCCTCGTATGAAAAGACGGGATATCGCTCGATTTCCCTCGTCGGCTCGGGCAAATGCGATTTCTTTGTCGGCGGGCGGTATTTTTCCGGCGTTTGGCGGCGCGGGAGCGTGGACGATCATACGACCTATCTGCTTACGGACGGCACGCCGCTCCGCCTCGAAACGGGAAGCACATGGATCGCGATTCATCCCACGGATCGGGAGATCAAGATCCGATACGAATAGCGGCCGCCTGATTCGGCATACGAAAAAGCGACGCGTTTTTTCAGATGCACGCGGGATTTCGCCTGCACGCAAGCGCGCCCGTTTGGATTGACAAAACGCCGCAAACAGACTAATCTGTTTAGCTAGGACAGCATTCGGAGGAAATACGCATGGTCAATCGGTACGACCCGCAGCAAATCGAGCAGAAATGGCAAAAGATTTGGGCGGATTCCCATTGCTTCGAGGCGCAGGACGCGCCCGAACAAAAGAAATTCTTTGGGCTCATCGAGTTCCCCTACCCCTCGGGTCAGGGGCTGCACGTCGGGCATCCGCGCCCGTTCACCGCGATGGACGTCATCTGCCGCAAACGCCGCATGGAGGGCTATAACGTGCTCTTCCCCATCGGCTACGACGCGTTCGGTCTGCCAACGGAGAACTACGCCATCAAAACGGGCATCCATCCCGCCAAGGTCACGCATGACAACATCATCCGCTTCCGTTCACAGCTTCAAAGGCTCGGTTACTCGTTCGACTATTCGCGCGAGGTCAACACGACCGACCCCGACTACTATAAATGGACGCAGTGGATCTTTTTGAAGTTCTTTGAAAAGGGACTCGCCTACAAGGCGGAGATCCCGATCAACTTCTGCACGAGCTGCAAGGTCGGGCTTGCCAACGAGGAGGTTGTGGACGGCGTTTGCGAGCGCTGCGGCGGGCAGGTTATCCGCATGGTGCGTTCGCAATGGATGCTCAAAATCACCGCCTATGCGCAGCGCCTCATCGACGACCTTGCCGACGTGGATTTTCTCGACAAGATCAAGGCGCAGCAGATCAACTGGATCGGCAGAAGCGAAGGCGCGCTCGTCAACTTTAAGCTCGACGGGGAAGACGACGCCTTACAGGTCTACACCACCCGCCCCGACACGCTGTTCGGCGCAACCTATATGGTGGTCGCGCCCGAGCATCCGCTGGTTGAAAAATACGCCTCGCGCATCACGAATCTTGACAAGGTGCGCGCCTATCAAAAGGCGGCGGCGGCAAAGAGCGATTTCGAGCGCAGCGAGCTTGTGAAAGACAAAACGGGCGAGCCGCTTCTCGGCATATCCGCGATCAATCCCACAAACGGCGAAAAGATCCCGATCTGGATCTCGGACTATGTGCTCATGGGCTACGGCACCGGCGCGATCATGGCGGTTCCGGCGCACGACGAGCGCGACTATGCGTTCGCAAAAACGTTCGGTCTGCCGATCGTCGAGGTCGTTGCGGGCGGCGACGTCGAAAAGGAAGCCTATACCGAATGCGAACACGGCAAGCTCGTCAACTCCGGCTTTTTGAACGGGCTCGAGGTCGCCGAGGCAAAGAAGAAGATTATCTCCTGGCTTGAGGAAAACGGCGTCGGCGAGAAGAAGGTCAACTTCAAGCTGCGCGACTGGGTATTCTCCCGCCAACGCTATTGGGGTGAGCCGATTCCGCTTGTGCATTGCGACAAATGCGGCTGGGTTCCGATTCCCGAAAGCGAACTGCCGCTCAAACTGCCCATGCTGGACGACTTTACCCCGACGGACGACGGCAGCTCCTGCCTTGCCCGCGCAAAGGACTGGCTGCACACCACCTGCCCGAAATGCGGCGCGCCCGCCGTTCGCGAGGCGGATACCATGCCCAACTGGGCGGGTTCGAGCTGGTACTATCTGCGCTATGCCGACGCGCATAACGACAAGGCGTTCGCCTCCCGCGAGGCGCTTG
>CAZBVC010000041.1:14879-20365 GCA_964495255.1 uncultured Oscillospiraceae bacterium | reverse complement strand
ACGCATGGGGCTCTTGCTTTGTCTGCTGAGTGGAGACTAAAGAAATCTGCCGCAGGCAGGACTTTTGTTTTTGATTGGGTGGAGACTATCTGTCTGAACGTTCCTTTTTGCCGATCGCTGTGATATACTGTCATAATATTAAATTGAGGAGAATGCATACGGCTCGTTTGGGAAAACACTGCGACGCGGATATGACGCAGGGCCCGATCTCGCGGCAACTGTTGGAATTTGCGATTCCGATGATGCTCGGGCTCTTGTTTCAACAACTGTACAATACGGTGGATACCATCGTCGTGGGGCGCTTCGTTGGCAAGGAGGCGCTTGCCGCGGTTGGCAGCACGGGCAGCATTATCAATATTTTAATCGGCGCCTGCGCGGGCCTTGCCACGGGCGCAAGCGTGGTTATTTCGCAGTGCTACGGCGCGCATGAGAACGAATCGCTTCATGACGCCGTTCATACGACGATTGCGGTCACGTTTATTCTTTGCGCTTTGGTCACGGCGCTCGGCGTGGGGATCGTTTCGCCCATGCTTCGCTTGATGGCGACCCCAAGCGACGTCTTTTTTCAGGCAAAGCAATACTTAACGATTTATTTCGCGGGCAGCGCGGGCTTGCTCATCTACAATATGGGGTCGGGTATTTTGCGCGCGGTGGGCGATTCGCGGCGGCCGCTGTACTTTTTAATCGTTTCCGCGCTGCTCAATATCGGGCTGGATCTGCTTTTTGTGATCGTTTTCCGCTGGGGCATAGCGGGCGTTGCATGGGCGACGATTTTGTCACAGTTGATTTCCGCCGTGCTCGTGCTGTTTTCGCTGACGCGGGGCGACGTTTCATACGGCATTACCTGGCGCCATGTGCGCATCAAGCGAGATATGCTTTCCCGCATCCTGAAAATCGGGCTTCCGACGACGCTGCAACAGTCGCTCACGTCGTTTTCCAACGTATTTGTGCAGTCCTACGTCAACTTTTTCGGATCGACCGCGATGGCGGGCTGGTCGAGCTACGGCAAGCTGGATATGTATATCATGATCCCGATGCAGGCGCTCGTCATGGCTTCAACCACGTTTGTCGGGCAAAACTACGGTGCAAAGAAGCTGTCGCGCGCAAGGCAGGGCGTCAATCGTTCGCTTCTGCTGGCCTGCTCGATCACGCTGGTTTGCAGCGCGCTGATGGTTCTCTTCCGCAAAACGCTCTTGACGCTGTTTACGACCGACGTCGGTGTGATCGAATACGGCGCGCATTTTATTTTGCTCATCACGCCCTTCTATGCGGCGATGTGCGTCAACCAAATTTTGGCGGGCGCGCTGCGCGGGATCGGGCGTTCGCGCGAGCCGATGTATATCATGCTTTTTTCGTTCGTGCTGTTTCGACAGATCTATCTGTTTGTCAATAAGCTGCTCGGCAATTCGCTGACGGGCGTAACGTTCGCCTATCCCGTGGGATGGGTCGTTTGCAGCACGATTATGTTCGCGTTCTATCTTGGCAGCGAACTCGTGCGGTCAAAGGCGACAGAGCCGTGCGTTGCGAACGGCGAACAAACCTGATAACGAGAGGCGGGGGAAATATTGGTCGTCGGGATATTCGGGGAGAGCTGTACGGGCAAATCCACGCTTGCGGACGCGCTGAAAGCAGGGCTTAACGCGGCGACGTGGACGGGAAAGGACTATCTGCGGCTGGCGAAAAGCGAAAGCGAAGCGAAGCGCGCGTTTCAAACGTTGCTGCAAGCAAGCCAAACGCCGATCGTTTGCGTTATGACGGAAAAGGACGATTTGGCGCTTTTGCCGAAAAGCTGCTTCCGCGTGCTTGCCACAGCGTCGATTGATACGATCCAAACGCGCTTTGCCGCGCGTATGCATGGGAAGCTGCCGCCGCCGCTCATGCAGATGCTGCAAAAGAAGCACGGTATGTTCGACGCGGAGCCGTTTGATTTTCGCTTCGACAGCGATACGATGAACGCGGATACCGCCGCGGAGGAGATCGTTTCGCTGCTCGGGTGCAAATAGAGCCAAAATAACGCAAAAGGAGCGAAAGGTATGTTTGAATTCGAGAAGGTTTGCAAAGAGTATGAGGCGCTCTCGTTCGATCAGCTCAAAACGATTGTTTCGACCGAAAGCAGCGTGATTCTGCCCGCGCTGGACGAACTCGACGGCGACGGGCTGTCCACGTTTATCCTGTTTGTGGCAACCGCGTGCGCCGCAAGCGGCAAGCTGGAGCTGGGCGAATACAAGCTGTTTGAGGAGGTCACGGGCGTTACGGTCTCCTATGAGGACGCGCTGGCCATCGTGGACGCGGCAAAGGGCAAGGACGCGCAGGAGCGGGTGGACGCCGTCGTGGAGCTGTTTGGCGTATTGGATGAGGAGATCAAATGCAGCATCATGCGCTTCTGCCTCGCGTTTTGCGCGGCGAACGGCGAAGTGGACAGCCGCGAGAAGCGCTTTATCCGCAAGCTCCTGCGCTGATTGGCGCAATCGAACAGAAAAGATCAAAATAAAAACGGAACGGCATTTCCTTTTGCCGCTCCGCTTTTTGGTAAAAATCAGTATTCCACGCCGCGCCGCGCGCAAACGCCGCGGGTAAACGGATGCTTCACTAGCCGCATATCCGTTACATAATCCGCGCGTTCGATCAGGTCGGCGGCGGGGTTGCGCCCCGTCAACACAACCTCAATGCCGTTGCATTCGTCCAGCAGCGTGCGCAGGCTTTCCCGGTTCAACAAAGCGAGGTTGTCCGCGGCGATCGCTTCGTCCAAAACGAGCAAAGATACCTTGCCCTTGCGCACCAGTTCGAGCGCCAAATGAAGGTTTTCGTTTTGCGAACGGATCACGCGTTCGCGGGTCGCCTCGTCCATTTGCGGCGCAAAGCCGTGCGGAAAGTCGTTGCGGTAAATCGGCACGCCGAGCGCTTGCAGCGCGGAAAGCTCGCCCGTTTCACCGCTTTTCAGAAATTGAACGAGCGCGGCTGTTCCGCCCGCGCCGATATGCCTGAGAATCAGCCCGAGCGCGGCGGTCGTTTTGCCCTTTCCGTCACCGCAGTATAGATGCAGCATGGCAAACGCTCCTTCCCTTATGCGCGGCCGTTCGGTTCGATCGCGTGCGCCGTGGCGGATGAACGCGCGCGTTCCATGGCGATGGAGCGCATACAGAAGCGCAGGACGTTTTCCGCCGTGCGTTGCAGCTCGCCGCGCGTGACGCCGCCCTGCTTGCCGAGCGAGGAAAGCAGCGAAGCGTCCGCGCGATAGATCTTTTCCCCGTGCTTCATGCTGCCGGGCATCAAAACGTCAACCTGCGCGCGCACGCGATACGCGTTGTCGTATAAAAGCGGGAATTCGGGCGAAACGTCCTTTTGCATCCACCAATCCGTAACGACCATGCCGTCATAGCCCCATTCTCGCCGCAGAATTGTCGTAAACAGGTCGTATGCATAATGACTCCAAACGCCGTTTACCTTGTTATAGCTGCTCATGACGCAGAGGGGCGCGCTTTCGGCGACGCAAATTTCGAATCCTTTCAAATAGACCTCGCGCAGCGCGCGCTCCGACACGCGGCTGTCCACACGGTTGCGGGCAAGCTCCTGCTGGTTGCAGGCGATGTGCTTCGGGCAGGCGGAAAGCCCGACGGCGCCTTGCAGCCCGCGCACCGCAGCTGCGGCGAGACGGCCCGAAAGCACGGGATCCTCGCTGTAATATTCAAAATTGCGCCCGCAGAGCGGGTTTCCATGCAGATTCAGCGAGGGCGCGAGCAGCATGTCGATCCCCTGCGCCGCTGCTTCCTCGCCCAAAGCGCGGTAGAGCCGCTCGACAAGCGGCGCGTCAAACGTGCAGGCAAGCGCGGATGCACACGGAATCAGCGATGCGCAGCCGCCCCGCCGAACGCCCGATGGCCCGTCCGACGTGACGACGGCGGGAACGCCCTTTGCGCGCAGGGAGGGCAGAACGCCGCCGAAAACGCCCGCGTTGCCCACGGGGCCGAGCGCGCTCATCATTTCGCCTTCGCCGCGCGTCAAGGCTTCCAGCTCCACGTCGGAAAGCTGAGCGATGAAGTCGTTGAGCGAAGCCCTGCCGTCGCGCACGTCGTTTAGAGAGATGCCACGCTCTCCCGTAACGGCGCGTTCCTGCGGCAGACGCGAAAGGATGCGCGCCTTCAAATCGAACCCGCGCGTTTTGACGGGTCGGAAGCCGTTTTTCGTCAGGCGGTCGAACGGCGCCTGCGGCGAGAGCGCTTCCTCGCATTGCTTGATCAGGCGCGTTTCGGAAACCGTATACACACCCGCGCGCGTTTCGCAGCGCACGTCTTCGCCCGCATAGAAAGCGTAGTCGCCCGCTTCCAATACATATGCGGAGGGGAACCCCGCGTCGCCCGCCTCGTCGTAGGACGAAAGGTCGTATGCCGTGCAGGAAAGCGACAGCTCGACCGTTTCGCCGGGGGAGAGCAGATTCGTTTTGGCAAACGCCGTAAGGCTGCGCTTCGCCTTGCCGAGAACGCCGTCCGGCGCGGAAACGTATAACTGTGCGACGGTTTTGCCCGCGCGCGCGCCCGTGTTTTTGACGCTGACGCACACGGTGAACCGGTCGACGTCCTGCGAAAACGAAACGGGCGCAATCGAGAACGTGGTATAGGACAGCCCGAACCCGAAGGGGAAAAGCGTCTGTTCGGGCGCAAACGTCTCGAAATAGCGATAGCCGACGTAGATATCCTCGGTCAAATCGCTGTGCACGCGCTGCCCGAAATGCGGCGCGGAGGGATAGTCCTCATAGCGCGCGGCGATCGTATCCGCAAGTCGTCCGCAGGGGTTGACTTTGCCGAGCAGTACGTCGTAAACCGCGTTCCCGCTCTCCATGCCGCCATGCGGGCAAAGCAGGATGGCTTTGATGCGCTCTTTGTAAGCGCAAAGCTGCGCAAAATCGACGACGCTGCCGCTGTTGATGACGACGATTACGCGCGAAAAGCGCGCGGTGACGGAATCGAGCAGCGCGATTTCGTCGTCCGTCAGATAAAAACCGCCTTTTTTGAGCGGCATGTCGAGATCCTCGCCCGCCGCGCGCCCGATCACGACGATCGCCGCGTCGTTTCCTGCCGCCGTTGCCGAAACGACGTCCTCGGAAACGGGCATCTCCGCATAATGCGTATCCCAGCGTCCCCACCAGCCGGCTTCAACGGCGGTTTTGGGCGAGCGCGAAAACGCCGCGTATCGGTCATCGAGCGCGTCGTCAAGCGAGAGCTCGCCCGCGCGCAAAATGGCGTCGATCAAGTTGACGGTGTACGGCGCGTGGACGCTTCCGCCGCTGCCATAGCCCATGTAGAACCAGTCCCGCGCGCAGCGGCCGAATACCGCAACGCGTTCGCCCGCGCAAAGCGGCAGCGCGTTCGCCTCGTTTTTCAGCAGCACGCACGCCTCCGCCGCGGCTTGGCGGCACAGCGCCTTGATCCTCGCGGAGGATTCGAGCGAATCGAGCGCCTCGCTGTCGTCCTGCATAAGTCCGTTGCCGA
>CAZBVC010000041.1:12904-14779 GCA_964495255.1 uncultured Oscillospiraceae bacterium | reverse complement strand
AAAATACTTCTTAACAGATCGCGGTTACATGGTTACAACAAATCGCATCGTAGCCGCGCGTCGGGGCGTCTTTCCACATTCTGCTGCATGGTCAAAAAACAAAATAAAACGGAGGAGTATCTATGAACACCATTGCCATCGTAATCGTTGTTGCCTACCTGGTTGGCATGCTTCTGGTCGGTTTCATCGTCGGCAAGACGAAGATTAAGACCAGTAAGGACTACATGCTTGCAGGCAGAAGAATGGGTCTGTTTATGGTCGCTTTCTCGTTGTCGGCGAACAACGTCGGCGGCGGATGCACCACGGGCCTTGCCGCCAAGGCGTTTGGCGATTGGGGCATGAGCGCCTGCTGGTATGTGCTTGCCGGCTCGGTTGCCATGATTCCGCTTGCGTTCTTCGCGCCGAAGATTCGTAAAACGCTCGCCGTCACGATTCCCGAGGTCATCGGGCGCCGCTTTGGCAAGTTTTCCAGCACGTTTTCCGCCGTGCTGAACATTTTGGCGCTGTTCTGCCTGACCAGCTCGCAGGTTATGGCCTCCGGCGTGGTTATTTCCAGCTTGACGAGCATTCCGCTGAACGTCTGCCTCCTGCTCGCCGGCGCGGTCATCATTCTGTATACGACGCTCGGCGGCATGATCGCCGACCAAATCAGCGACCTTGTGCAGTTCATCATCATCCTGGTCGGTTTGGCCATTGCGACGCCGATCGTGCTGAACAGCGCAGGCGGCTGGGACGCGATTTCCGCAAAGCTGCCCGCGGCAAAGCTCGACTTTACCGCCATCGGCTGGGTCACGATCATCGGCTACATCTTCAACTATTTCTGCACGTTCCTGTCCGGCCCCGAAATGGTCAGCCGCTTCTACTCCGCCAAGGATGAGAAAACCGCAAAGGGCGCGGCCTTCCTCTCCGCGGTATTGATGGCCGCCATGTCCATCTTCCCGGCGCTTTTGGGCCTTGCCGCGTTTGCGTTGCAGGATCAGATCCCGGGTATCACGGGAAAGACCGCCATGATGGACGTAACCAATCACTTCGCGCCCCCGGTCGTCACGGGCATCATCTCGGCCGCGATCATCTCCGCCACGATGTCCAGCGCGGATAGCAACCTGCTCTGCATGTCCACAATGTTCATTAAGGACATTTATCAGAAGTTCTTCAACAAGAAGGAAATGACGGATAAGCAGGAGATCTTCGCAACGCGTTTGTGCAACGTTATCGCCTGCGTCATCGCCATGTGCATTACGCTGTTCGGCATCGACATCGTTACGATGAACACCTTCGCGTTCGCCATTCGCTGCGCGGGCCCGTTCGCCGCATACGGCTTGGGTCTCGTCGTTCCGAAAGCGACGAAGAATTCGGGCATCATTTCGATCGTCGCCGGCACGATCGGCGTCGTGTTCTGGCAGATTCTGAGCGGCGGCGGATTCAAGTTCGGTCTGCTGCCCGTCGTGTTCGGCTGCGCCTGCGGCGTGCTCGCGTTCTTCGTGGTCAACTGGATCGAGTGGGCGCGCGGCGTAGAGCCGGCGCCGTCCGCTTACCTCTCCGACGAGGAAGCCGCCAAGGAAGAAGCGAACGCATAATCAGCGTCATACCCGCGTAACAAAGCGAGGTCGCCCGAACCGGCGACCTCGCTTTATTCTGTCGAACAGCGTTTTTGGGGCATGTAACCGCTTCCCGCCCAAAACCCTTCTGCCGTTTGGCGGCGTTACTTGGTTTTCGAGGCGCGATAGGCGCGCAGCAGCGCGGGCAGGTCAGTCATCGGGAAAAAGCGCAGCGCAAACTGCGCAAGGAAGAAGAAGCTCGACGCGTCGCGCTCGTCGGTTGGGTCGGCGCTTTCGCCCGCATCGGGCGCGACGTTCGCCATCTCGGTCACATAGG
>CAZBVC010000041.1:0-12804 GCA_964495255.1 uncultured Oscillospiraceae bacterium | reverse complement strand
CGCGGAACGGTTCGATAGACGGTTTTCAGCGGAAGCATGGAATGCGGATAGTCCAAATACAGGTCGTACATATCGGAATAGATGAATTTGCCGCCCGCCTTGACGAACGCGGGCATACGCGAGGCGTGCTCGTTGGTCCAATACTGAATCGTCGCATTTTGGGGCAGCCGCTCCGTGCGGAGCACGTCGTTCCAGCAGATCGGCTCCTTGCCGTACTTTTTCAGCAGGTCGGCGACGCGCAGGGTAAAATAGCCCTGCAAATCCTCAAACGTTTTCAAGCCCTCGTCGGCAAGACGCTTGTTGCAATGCGGACATACGCGCCATTCGTGTTTGGGCGCCTCGTCCCCGCCGATGTGGAAACGCGGCGAGGGAAACAGACCGCAGATTTCGCAGAGCAGCTTGTCCAGGAAGGTGAAAACCGCCTCCTTGCCCGCGCAGAGAATCACGCGGTAAACGCCCACGCGATCCGAAACGACCATGCGCTTGTCCGCGCAGCCAAGCTCGGGAAACGCGGCAAGAATCGCCGTAACGTGCCCCGGCAGGTCGATTTCGGGAACGATCTCCACGCCGCGCGCAGCGGCGAACGCGACCGCGTCGCGAATCTCGTCCTGCGTATAGTATGCGCCGCCGGTTTCGTTGAGCCGGGGAAACGCTTTGCTCTCGACGCGCCAGCCCTGGTCATCCGAAAGATGCCAATGCAGAACGTTCAATTTGGCGCGCGCGATTTGTTCGATGATCCGCTTGACCTCCGCAATGGAAAAGAAATGCCGCGCGCAGTCAAGCAGCAGCCCGCGGTGGGCGTATTTCGGCGCATCCTCGATCGCCACGCAGGGCGCGTCTCCGTTTTCCGTGATTTCAAACAGCGTCGTCAGCGCCCAAATGACGCCCGTTTCGGTTGACGCTTCGATCGTTACGCCGTCCTTCGCGATGGAAAGACGATAGCCTTCGCGCGACAGAGATTCGGTTTTGACAAGCCGCAGCCATGGTTTATCGCCTTTTGAAACGGTCATGCCGCAGCGCGTGCGATACGCCTCCATGCATTGCGCCGAAAAAGCGCCCGTATCAAACGAGAGAACGGGGGGAATCGAAAACAAACCGCCCGTTTCGCGGCACGCGTCGGGCAGAGGGATGAGGTTCATAGTAAAGCGTCCTCCGATCCATGTTGAAATGTTGATGCGCAAAAGCGCAACTTCATTTTACCATCTGCGCTTGACGCATACAAGCATAAGCGCCGCGCTGTATCGGGCGCTGTCGGGCGCCATGACATACGCTTGGGACGAGAGAGTGGAAACCATCGCCCTTATGCGTACGTTCGGCAACGAAGGTTCACGCTTTTTCGCGTTGACGTTTACGAACAGGCGGATGAACGCACTTGCGCATACCATCTTAAAAAAAGGCGCGCTGTTCGGCAGATCGGTCATGCCCGCGATTTCGGCTGCGCTCAGCGTCATACCGTTCTTCTTTTACTCTTTTACAAGGATTACAAGCGCAAGTCGGTTGGAATCGCGTAAGGGCGACCGCCTTAGCGACTCTCCCTGCGGATGCGCACGACGCGCAGAATATCGTCGTACAATTCGTTGCAGGAGGAAAGATCGAACATCAGCCAGCGCTGACCCATGCCCTCCTGCGTTTGGACGTACTTCTCTTGAAACGCGGCGGAAAACGACGGCATCAGCGCTTCCACGCGCTGCTTCTCGCGCTGCCCGACAACGACCAGCAGCGGGAAATGTCCCCTTCGCGGGTAGACCGTGCAAAGCGTTCTGCCCGCTTTTTTGTATTTTGCGTTCCAGCCGAGAAACGCCTTGTCGCAGCTGTACTCGATTTTGCACATGGGCTGATATTCGCGTTCCAAATCAGAATACAGGCTGTCAAACGCCTCGCAATCGGTATAGGCGCGCAGCTCCTCCATGCTTGGCTGATACAGCCGGTTTTCGATGTCGATCATTGGTTTTCGTCCTCCGAATCCTTGCATTTTGGCGTGCGGAAAGCGCATTTGAAGTCCAGCAAGATGGAAACGTCCCGCAAATCGTCGTCGTTTTTCACGCGGGCATGAATCCAGCCTCCATCGCCGCAGGGATACCGATTGTCGATGCATATTTGCATATTCGCCGAAAGCGACGGGTAAGCAAGCGCGAATTGCGCGTTTGTCAGCCGCAGCATCACGCAAAAAGCGCCTGCCTCGGCAAACACGTCGCAAACGAGCTTTTTGCTATGACGGTGCGTAACGCACCAGCCATATCTTTTTCCGTACGGAAAGCGTATTTCCTGCGTCGTTTGGTAACGTGCAGAAAGCAGGTCGTTCAGCGCCGCGAAGCGCGCTTGGTTTTCGCCGCAATACCGCGCCAGATCGTCCGCGCTCGGCCGAATCGACGCATCCAACAGTCTTTCATACATCCCGTCAACGTCTCCTTATCTATTATCATGCAAGTCTTCTTATCTTCTCAGTAAAATCCTTTATGCTTTTTGATCAACGCAAACCCCGCTCTGCTCTGCTGTAAGTTCTCTTGTTTCTTCTCTTTCAAGAGAAGAAAGCGTCCCCGTTCAAGAGAAGAAAACGTCCCCTTTCAGAGAAGAAAACGTCCCCGTTCCCTTCGCCCCCGCGAGCAGCGCGAGAAACAGGAAAAAAAGCGGCGTTACGGCAGGATGCGCGATATTGACCGCCGCTTGAACGGAGTAAGCGAAGGCGCCGACCCAAAGCCCGCAGACGGGAAGCGACGTTTTTGCGGCGGAAAAGGACGCTTTCAGCGCGGAAGAAACGATTCCCAAATAGGCGGCAAGCCCGCACAGACCGCAGGTTAAGAGATATTGCAGATACTCGTTATGCGCCGTGTCCACAATTGCGTCGGCAAACACCTTGTCCGCGTCGGCGGCAAAATAAAGACAGCCCGCGCCGCCGCCGATCAGCTTTTGCGGGAGGGGGAAGGCGCGATAGGTTTGAGCCGCAAAGCGCCAGATCTTGCCGCGGTCGGTGCCCCACGCGTCGTTGAATTTCAGGAAGCGGTCGAGCGCGCCGAGGGAAACGTCCCGCCATAGGGTGTTGAAAAGCAGCAGGACGAGGAAAGCGGCAAGGAGCAACGCCGCCAAAACAAAGCCGTAGGGTATTGCAAAGCGCGGTACGGGCGCGAAGGGGCGCCTTGCAAGCAAAATGGCGAACAAAAGCGACAAAAGCGCGGCGGGCAGGCAAACATACGGCTTGGCGGCAAAGGAAAACAGCGCCGACAGACCCAAATCGAGTGAAAAAAGCGCTTCGGCCCAATGGAGCGCCAGAAGCGCAAAGCAGCAGAGGAACAGTCCGAAACAAAAGCGAACAAGCGCGCGCTTATGCTCGGCAAGCAGAACGGGGAAGATCAAGATCGCTGCCGCAAGCCCGAGCGTTGCGCTCTCGCTGCCGCAAACGGCGCACGCAAGAAAGACCAAAGGCAAAAGCAGCGCGGTCAGAATGCGAAAAACGCGCGTTTTCGCGCCGATATACAGCGCGAGGACGACGGGAAAAAGCAGCGAAAGATAGGCGGCGCAGGCGTTGATGTTGCCGAGCGTGGAAAGAAACCGCCCGCGGTCGAACGCCGAAAGCGCAGAAAGCGTGCAAATCGGATCCAAAGAGAATCGATTCAGCACGCAAAGCAGGCAAACGAAAAAGAGGGACGCGCATAGCGCAAGCATCGGCAGACGGAGGTCGCGCGCGGTCAGCGTTACGCATATGCCGCATAGGACGTACAAAGCGACCGTCAAAAGCCCCTGATAGCGGTTGTATGCGCCGTATAGAGCGGCTTTCGGCTCGGCGGAGCACGCGGCGGAGAGCGCAAAGATCAGCAGGAACGCGAGCAAAAAGCAGGGGAACGCCGATATGCGCCGCTTTTTTTGAGGCCAGAAAACGCGATCCGTTCGCGCGCCCGACCGCTCAAACAGCCACAGTACCGCCATCACGACGAGATAGGCAAAGCTGACGAGGCTGAAAAACGCATATTTCGTTTCCATCAGGTCGAGATAGCCGTTATGCAGCACGAGCGGTAAAAGGAAAAACACAAGCGTCAAATACCCGCTCGTTACGCGCGGCAGCGGTTGCTTTCCCCAAAAGGCGATTCGATTACGGAGCGATTCGGACATAGTTGTTACCCTTTTATGAATTCTGTCAAAAAGCGGCAAAATGCGCTTGACAATCGCAGCGGGAAATATTAGCATATAAGTGTACTAACACATATAGTACACATAATAAACAAAAGAAACAAGAGCTTTGGAGGGGAAAACCAATGAAATCCATCATGAAAATCGTTGCAATCGTTCTGATTCTGACGCTTTGCGCGGCGATGCTTTGCGCATGCAACCCGGGCGCGTATCTTGCGCCGCTGGGCATCTCGTCCTCGGGCAACGCGGGCTTTTACGCCTCGTCCGGCAACGCGATCTATTATCCCAGCTCGGGCGACATGATCGTTCCGTCTGCGGGCGACATGATCGTTCCGTCTGCGGGCAACGTTGTTCCGTCGGCGGGCAACGCGGGCTGAGAAAGCAAGACGGATTCTGAAAAAACGGCGCGATCGTTGCATCGCGTCGTTTTTGTTACGCGCTCGGCGACTGCGCGTTTAGGTACGCCTCCGCCTCGTTTATGACGGCAAGATCGGTGGGGCGCGTCAAAAGCGCGCGTGCGGCGGAAAAATCCGTCCATTTGAGCGCGGAAACCTCCTCGGGCTGCGGGCGCTCGGCGCCGCTTTCCGGCTCGGCAAGGAAGAACGTAACGTGTTTGAACGTTTCGGTTTTGACGGGATACGATACCACGCGGCGAAAATCGCAGTTCAGCCTGACGGTCAGACCCGTCTCCTCGCGGATCTCGCGCAGGGCGGTCTCTTGCTCGCTTTCGCCCGCCTCCGCATGCCCCTTGGGAAGCGTCCAAAACCCCTTGCGCGATTGGATGAGCAGCAGCTCTCGCGCGCTTCCCGCGCCATGCGTAACGACCGCGCCGCAGCAGGTTTCGTGGTTCATATACAAGCCTTCTTCGGTCACATTGTTCAAACGCAGGGTCAGCCCAGCAGCTTCTCGTCGGGATACAAACCCGCGTTCGTCATTTCGGCAAGCGCGCGTTCAACCTCGGGCTTATCCTCGCGATACGTTACGCCGTACCAGCGGTCGGGGGAGGAGAGCACGCGCATGCGCGCCTTGCCCTCGCGCAGCAGCAGACCCGCCTCGCGCGGAATCAGAAATTCGCCTTTCAGCGGGTTTGCGCGCATTGCTTCCGCCAGGAACGCGGGAAAACGCGCTTCCAGCTCGCCGAAGATCGAAGGCGTAAAGCCGAAGAAGTTCATGGATACGAGGTTATCCGCGGGGAAATGGACAAACGTTTTGCCGTCGTCCTCGGTATAGGCGGGGCCGTCGGGCGTTTTGAAGATTTTCAAACGTTCGACAATATCCACAAGCTCGCCGTTTTCGGATACTTCGCATACGCCGCGCGCCACAGAGCCGTTATCCGTCAGCGTGTTTTTTGCGAGATACCCCACCATGGCATAATCGTAGGTTTCCGTGTCCCGCGCGGAAGCGAGATAGTCATACAGCGTGGAGAAGGCGCGCCGACCGTAATAATCGTCCGCGTTGATCGCGGCGAACGGCTCGGTTACCGCGTCCTTTGCGCAGAGTATGGCGTGCGCCGTGCCCCAGGGCTTGACCCGCTCGCTCGGGATTTGAAACCCGGCGGGCAGGAGAGAATCCTGCTGCTGAAAAACGTAGTGCACCTCCATATGGCGCTCGGCGCGGCGCCCGATCGCGTCCTTAAAGTCGGCCTCGATGCGATGGTTGATGATGAACACGACCTTTTCAAAGCCCGCGCGCATCGCGTCATAAAGCGAATAGTCGATGATGATCTCGCCATGCCTGCCGACGGGATCGATCTGCTTCAAACCGCCGTATCGGCTGCCCATGCCCGCAGCCATGACCACAAGACTCGGTTTTTGCATCGTTTTTTCCTCCGTAACGTTTCAAAAATATGGGTTGAAAGCCGTTATGCGTCAAATCCGTTCGGATGTGAGCATTGCCAGCGCCACGCGTCCTCACACATACGCTCGATGCCGTATTCCGCGCGCCAGGAAAGCTCTTTTTCCGCCTTGCTCGGGTCGGCGTAGCAAACGGCGATGTCGCCCGCGCGGCGCGGGAAGATTCGGTACGGCAGCGTCTTTTTGCAGGCGCGCTCGAACGCGTGCAGCACGTCCAGCACGGAATAGCCTACGCCCGTGCCGAGGTTAAAGGTATACACGCCCGCGCCGTCTTCGAGCTTTTTCAGCGCGGAGACGTGCCCCCTTGCGAGGTCGGTTACATGGATATAGTCGCGCACGCCCGTGCCGTCCTTGGTGGGGTAGTCGTCCCCAAACACGCGCAGATATTGCAGCTTGCCGACGGCGACCTGCCCGATATAAGGCACGAGGTTGTTCGGTATGCCGTTCGGATCCTCGCCGATCATGCCGCTTTCGTGCGCGCCGACGGGGTTGAAATAGCGCAGGATGCAAACGCGCAGGGTATCGTCCGCCTTTGCCGCGTCGCGCAGAATATCCTCGATCATGAGCTTGGTGCGCCCGTAAGGATTGGTCACGGAAAGCGGGAAATCCTCCGTGATGGGCACGGTGTGCGGGTCGCCGTAAACCGTTGCGCTCGAGGAAAACACGAAGCGCGTTACGTTATGCGCTTTCATGCAGGCAAGCAGGTTCAGCGTGGAGATCAGGTTGTTTTGGTAGTATAGGAGCGGCTTTTCCACGCTTTCGCCGACGGCTTTGAGCCCCGCAAAGTGAATGACCGCGTCGATTGTTTGCGTGTCGAACAGCGCCTTTGTCGCCGCCGCGTCCGTCAGGTCGCATTCGACGAAATCGAACTTACGCTCGGCAAGCGCGCCGAGGTTGGAAAGCGCCGCGGGTTTTGCGTTGACGAAATCGTCCGCAATGAGCACGTCGTGCCCCGCATGGATCAGCTCCAATACCGTATGGCTGCCGATATAGCCCGCGCCGCCCGTAACAAGGATTCGCATAAGCCGGAAAACCCCCTTCACGTCGTGTGATGATCCTACGGACATTATAGGCGAGAAGCGCGCGTGTGTCAAAGCAAACGGGCGCGCCAAAAGCGGCGATTGACCGAACGAAGCGGCTTTGTTGTAAAAATGTGTAAGATTGTACGAAAGAATGCGCAAAAAAAGCGCGCCGCATGAGCGAATATATTTTTTAACAGCGCGATTTTTGCCGTTTAGCGCTTTGAAATAAGAAGCGCTTATGTTATAATGCAAAATGACTCTAAGTGAACATCACAAGGATTGCATCAAAAGTTTACAGAAATCCCAAACAGGAGGACAACCATGAAAAAACAGACGACGGTGGTGCCGTTCAAAGGGACGCCCGAACAGGAACAGAAGCTGCGGGACTACATTGCGGGCACCAAGACCATGCAGGGCGCGCTGATGCCAACTCTGCAAAAGGCGCAGGAGATCTATGGCTATCTGCCCATCGAGGTGCAGCGCATCATCGCGGAGGAGCTGGGGCTTTCCGTCGAGGAAGTGTATCAGGTGGTCACGTTCTACGCGCAGTTCGCGCTGAACCCCATCGGCAAGCATCATGTCGCGGTCTGCCTCGGCACGGCGTGCTACGTCAAGGGCTCGCAGCTCATTTTGGACGAGCTTGAGAAAGAGCTTGCCGTCAAAGCGGGCGGAACGACGCCCGACGGTATGTTCACGCTGGAAGCCACGCGCTGCCTCGGCTGCTGCGGGCTTGCGCCGGTCATGGTGGTTGACGGCGAGGTTTACGGGCGGCTGGTTCCCGAGGACGTGAAGGGCATTCTCGCGAAATACAAAAACTGACGCGTCCGCGTTATCGACGGAGGAACGATTTTTCATGAAAATACGGCAGATTGCGACCCTGCTGGACGCCGAGGTTCTTTGCGGCGAAACGCGCGTTGACGACGAGGTCAAAAGCGCGTGCGGCAGCGATATGATGAGCGACGTTTTGGCATACGTCAAGGATCAGGCAGTTCTTTTGACGGGGCTGGTCAATCCGCAGGTGGTGCGAACCGCCATGATGATGGATATGCGGTGCCTCGTGTTCGTGCGCAGCAAGCGCCCCACGCAGGAGATGATCGAGCTGGCCGGCGAGAATCATCTCGCCGTTCTTTGCACCGCGCGTCGTATGTACGAGGCCTGCGGCGTTCTGTATGCCAACGGGCTTGGCAGAGAGGTCTGATCATGGCTGAGCCGCTGCGATTCCACTTTGACGTGGAAGGCGACAACTTTACCTCCGCGGGCGCGGCCTCGGTCGAGGTCAAAAAGAAGCTGCGTCAGCTCGGCTTTTCGCCCGAGGTGATTCGCCGCGTATCCATCGCCATGTACGAAGGCGAGATCAACATGGTCGTACATGCGCGCGGGGGCAAGGCGGACGTGATCGTCGATCATGACGATATCACGATTATACTCGCGGACGAGGGCCCCGGCATTGCGGATATCGACCTGGCCATGCAGGAAGGCTATTCCACCGCGCCCGACAACATCCGCGCGCTCGGCTTCGGCGCAGGCATGGGTCTGCCGAACATGAAGCGCTATACGGATGAAATGGAGATCAGTTCCGAGGTCGGCAAGGGCACGACCGTAAAAATGAAGGTCAACGTTTGATCGCGTTTGCGGGCAGACGCCGATCGGATCAATGGGACGAAGCATGACGGACTACAAGCATTCGGTTTCTCTGGATATCGAAAAATGCAAGGGCTGTACCAACTGCCTGAAACGCTGCCCCACGGAAGCCATCCGCATCCGCGACGGTCACGCGGTGATCAATTCCGCGGTCTGCATCGACTGCGGCGAGTGCATCCGCGTGTGTCCGTACAAGGCAAAGAAGGCGACGTTCGATCATCTGGACGAGCTGGATTCAACCAAATATCGCGTTGCGCTGCCCGCGCCGTCGCTCTACGGTCAATTCGTGGATCTGGACGACGTGGATTACGTTTTGCAGGGGCTGCTGGAAATCGGCTTTGACGAAGTGTTCGAGGTCGCGCGCGCGGCGGAGCTGGTTACGGAGTATACGCGCCGCTTCATGAACGGCCCGGGCGTCAAATACCCCGTCATCAATTCGGCGTGCCCCGTCATCGTTCGGCTCATCAGCCTGCGCTTCCCGTACCTTTGCGATCAGGTGATTCCGATTTTACCGCCGATCGAGCTGGCGGGACGTATGGCGCGCGAGGAGGTTTTGTCGAAAAACCCCGCGTTGAAGCCGGAGGACGTGGACGTTGTGTTCATTTCCCCGTGCCCCGCGAAGGCGAGTTACGTCAAAAACGGCTTTATGGGCAAGAAGAGCTATGTGGATCATGTGGTCTCCATGAGCGAGGTCTACTTCAAGCTCCTCACCGTCATGAAAAAGGATCATAACCCGCAAATTTCGAGCCGAACGGGCATGATCGGCATGAGCTGGGCGAGCACGGGCGGGGAGTCCAGCGCCCTGTTCAACGACCGTTATCTGGCGGCGGACGGCATCGAAAACGTCATTCGCGTGCTGGACGACATCGAAACGGGGCATTTCCCCATGCTGGAATTCGTCGAGCTGAACGCCTGCAACGGCGGCTGCGTCGGCGGCGTGGCGACGGTGGAAAACCCGTATATCGCGCGCGTTCGCTTGCAGGTGCTCAGGCGCTATCTGCCCGTTTCGCAAAACCGGCTGGGCAAAGACGACGCGGACGAGCTGCCGCGCAGTATGCAGTTTGCCGAACCGCTCCAATATCAGCCCGTTGGCGCGCTGGACGACGATCGCGGCGCGGCGATGCAGAAAATGAGCGAGATCGAGGCGCTGACGGAATCGCTTCCCGCGCTGGACTGCGGCTCCTGCGGCGCGCCGACCTGCCGTGCGTTCGCGGAGGACGTCGTGCTGGACGGGCGCAGCGTGGACGAGTGCATCGTGCATATGCGCGAGAAAATGCATTCGCTGGCGCAGAGATCGGAGGATGGGCGCGATGAAGACGCGTGAGCTTGTTTCGTCGCTGGGCCTGACGACATTCGCGCTTCCCGACGGCGAGCGGGCGGTAACGGGCGGCTACGCGGGCGATTTGCTCAGCTGGGTCATGGGGCGCGCGCAGGCGGGGGACGCTTGGGTGACGATTATGAGCAATCGGAACATCGTAGCCGTTGCGTCGCTTGCGGACGTTGCCTGCGTCATACTTGCCGAGGGGGTTTCGCCCGATGCGGGCGTATGCGAGCTTGCTGAACAAAAGGGGATGAACCTGCTTGGCAGCGCGGATTCCGCGTTTGCGCTCTGCGGGAGGCTGCAAGGGCTTTTATGAGCGCGTTTTCCTGCGACCTGCATATCCATTCCTGCCTTTCTCCCTGTGCGGACGACGATATGACGCCGCACTCGATCGCGGGAATGGCAAAGGTTTGCAATCTGGAAATCGCCGCGCTGACGGACCACAACGCTTGCGGCAACTGCGCTTCCTTCTTTTGCGCCTGCGAGGAGCTCGGCGTCGTGCCGATTGCGGGCATGGAGCTGACAACGAGCGAGGACGTGCATCTGCTTTGCCTGTTTCCCTCGTGCGAGGACGCGCTTTCCTTCGAGCGGGACGTGCAAACGCATCGTGTCTTGATCCCAAATCGCCCCGATGTGTTCGGCCGCCAGCTTCTGATGAGCGCGTCGGACGAGGTCGTCGGCGAGGAAGAATTTTTGCTCATCAACGCGACGGACTTGATGATCGAAAGCGCGGCGGCGCTGGTCAAAGCGCATCACGGCGCGTGCATCCCCGCGCATGTGGATCGCGAAGGCAACGGCATCCTGTTTACGCTGGGCGACCTGCCCGAGAAGCCGTTTTTCCCCTGCGTGGAGTATCACGACAAAGCGCAGAGGGCGGCGTGCGAAGCGGCGTATCCGCGCCTTAGGGGGAAGGAGAACATCGTTTCGTCGGACGCGCATCGGCTTTGGGAGATCGGGGAGAACGCGTTTTCCGTCGAGCTGCCCTGCCAAAAGGACGCGGACGCGGACGCCGTGCGGCGCGCGCTGATCGCGAAGCTGCGCGGATAGAGGGGAACCATGAAGGAGCTTTCGCTGAACATTCTGGATATCGCGCAAAACTCCGTGAAGGCGGGGGCGGCGCACCTTGACATTTTGCTCGAACAGAAGGGGAATCTGCTCACGATCTCGATTGCGGACGACGGATGCGGCATGGATTCGGCGTTCCTCGCCGCGGTGACCGACCCGTTTACGACAACCCGAACGACCCGCAAGGTCGGTATGGGACTGCCGCTGTTCAAGCTGGCGGCGGAGCAGACGGGCGGAACGCTTTTGATCGAATCCAAGCAGGCGGCGTTCGAAGGCGACGGTCACGGCACGCGCGTCGTTGCAACCTTCGATACGGCGCATATGGACTGCGCGCCGCTCGGCGACGTCGCGTCCACGATCACCACGCTGATACAGGGCAGCCCAAACCTGCATCTGACCTACGAATTCCGTTCGGAAGCGGGCGAAAAGCGGCTTTCCACGGACGAGATGCACGAGATGCTGGGCGAAGACGTGCCGCTGAACGCGCCCGAGGTGCTGCTTTGGGCGCAGGACTACATCAACGAACCGCTCGAACCGGGGCGGGAAGAAACGTAAAAATAGCAGTTATGCGTTGACATAGATCAATTTTACAAATAGGAAAGGACGAGGAACATGAAATCATTGCAGGAATTGGCGGAGATCCGCGAACGGATGAAGAGCAAGGTTGCGATTCGGGAAGGCGAGAATGAGATTCGCATCGTCGTCGGCATGGCGACCTGCGGAATCGCCGCGGGCGCGCGTCCCGTGCTGAACACGCTGGTCGAGGAGGTCGAAAAGCAGGGTCTTTCCGGCAAGGCGACCGTTACGCAGACGGGCTGCATCGGCATTTGCCGTTTGGAGCCGATCGTCGAGGTGTTCGAGAGCGGCAAGGAGAAGGTCACCTACGTCAAGATGACGTCCGATAAGGCGAAGCGCGTGGTGGCGGAGCATATCAAGGGCGGCACGCCCGTTTACGAATACACGATCGGCGAGAAATAACGGGAGGAGAAACCAATGATTCGTTCACACGTACTCGTTTGCGGCGGTACCGGCTGCACGTCCAGCGGCAGCCCCGCCATCCGTGAGCATCTGGCTCGGGAACTGAAAAAGCAGGGTCTCGAAGAGGAGATCAAGGTCGTCCAGACGGGCTGCTTCGGTCTTTGCGCGCTGGGCCCGATCATGATCGTATACCCCGAGGGCACGTTTTACAGCCGCGTGACCACGGACGACGTGACAGAGATCGTATCCGAGCATCTGCTCAAAGGCCGCCCGGTCGAGCGGCTCATTTACAAGCCCAAAACCGAGGATATGCCGCATGGCGTAACCTCGCTTTCCGAAACGCCGTTCTATAAGAGCCAGATGCGCGTTGCGCTGCGCAACTGCGGCGTCATCAACCCCGAGATCATCGACGAATACATCGCGGTTGACGGCTATGTCGCTTTGGGCAAGGCGCTTACCGAAATGACGCCCCAGCAGGTCATCGACCTCATGAAGGCGTCGGGTCTGCGCGGCCGCGGCGGCGCGGGCTTCCCAACGGGCAACAAGTGGCAGTTTGCCGCCAACAATCAGAGCGATATTAAGTATGTCGTATGCAACGCGGACGAGGGCGACCCCGGCGCGTTTATGGATCGCAGCGTATTGGAAGGCGACCCGCACGCGGTGCTGGAAGCCATGGCCATCGCGGGCTATGCGATCGGCGGGACACACGGCTACGTCTATGTCCGCGCGGAGTATCCCATCGCGGTCAAACGCCTCAAGATTGCAATCAATCAGGCGCGTGAATATGGCCTGCTTGGCAAAA
>CAZBVC010000040.1:0-20397 GCA_964495255.1 uncultured Oscillospiraceae bacterium | reverse complement strand
AAAACCTCCGGGGGTTTCGACCCCCGAATCCCCCAAGGACTTTTTTGACAGACTGGCGCCCTCCCCGCAACAGGGAGGGCGTGTTTCAATTTCGAGAACCGCATCGGCGCGCGTTTTACCGAAACGCCTGCGGCTCCGCGTCGGACGGCATTCTCCAATCCCCGCGCGGAGAGAGCGCAACGTTGCCGATGCGCGGCCCGTCGGGCATACAGGAGCGTTTGAACTGCTGCGAGAAGAAGCGGCGGATAAACTCCTCATACCAGCGCGCAATCGTCGTTTCGTCATATTCCCCGCCAAACGCATACAGCGCGAGACGCAGAATCTTTTCCTTGTTCGCGCCGCGCCGCAGCAGATGAAACAGGAAGAAATCGTGCAGCTCGTAGGGCCCGACGATATCCTCCGTGACCTGCCCGATCTTGCCGTCCTTGCCGGGCAAAAGCTCGGGGCTGACGGGCGTATCCACGATGTCGATGAGCACGGCGGCAAGCGCGGGCTCGGACACGGCGGCGATCTGCCGCAGCATCATGCGAATCAGCGTCTTGGGCACGTCCGCGTTCACGCCGTACATGGACATATGGTCGCCATTGTACGTCGCAAAGCCGAGCGCGAGTTCGGACAGGTCGCCCGTGCCGATGACCAGCCCGCGAACCATATTGCATAGATCCATGAGCACTTGGGTGCGTTCGCGCGCCTGCGCGTTTTCATACGCGGCGTCCTGCACATCGAACGGGTGATGGATCTCCTTCAAATGCAGCTTGACGCTTTCGCCGACGTCGATGGTCGTAAGCTCGACGCCCAGCGCCTCGCAGAGCCGATATGCGTTGCTTTTCGTGCGATCCGACGTGCCGAAGCAGGGCATTGTGACGGCGAGAATATCGCTTGCGGGGCGGCCCAGCAGACCCAGCGCCTCGCGGCAGACGATCAACGCGAGCGTGGAGTCCACGCCGCCCGACACGCCGATAACGAGCTTTTTCACGCCCGTATGCTCGATGCGCTTTTTGAGTCCGTGCGCCTGAATGGCGATAACCTGCTCGCAGCGGCTCTTGCGCTCCGCCTCCGAATCGGGCACGAACGGCGATTTCCAGCAGGCGCGCGTAAGCTCCGTTTCGCAGGTTTGGATGGAGAACGGGATGCGGATCACGCCGTCGTCGGGGAACAGCTTGCGCGCAAAGCGTCTGCGCTCGCGCGAGAGAAATTCCAAATCGACCTCCGTGACCGCGTAGCCTGTGCCAAACGGCGGCGCCTCGGCGAGCATGGCGCCGTTTTCGCAGATCATATCGTGCCCCGAAAAGACGACGTCCGTGGTGCTTTCGCCCTCGCCCGCGCTGCAAAAGAGATACGCCGAAACCGTGCGCGTGCTTTGGGACTGAACGAGTACTCTGCGGTAATCCGCCTTGGTAACCGCCTCGTCGCTCGCGCTCAGGTTGCAAAGGATCGTCGCGCCGCTGTCCGCAAGGCGCGTGGAGGGGGGCAGCGCCACCCAAAGATCCTCGCAGATCTCGACGCCGACGGAGAACAGCGGCAGCTCGGCGCATTCGAACACGAGGCGGTTGCCGAACGGCACCTTGGCGCCAAAGAGCGTCATTTCCTCGTTGGTTTCGAGCGCGGCGGCAAACGTGCGCTTTTCGTAAAACTCGCCGTAGTTGCCGAGGTGCGTTTTCGGCACGACGCCGAGCGGACGTCCGTTTTGTATGACGACGGCGCAGTTGTAGAGCAGGTGGTGGTAAATGATCGGCATGCCGATGGTGACGAGCATATCCGAACCGATCGTCGATATGAGAATGCGTTCAAGCGCCGCCATGGACGCGTCCGTCATGGCGTGGTGCAGCAAAAGATCGCCGCAGGTATAGCCCGTGACGCAAAGCTCGGGCAGGACAAGCACCTTTGCGCCGTCCTTGTCCGCGCGGCGGATGAGCTCGATGATCGCGTCGGCGTTGTATGCGCAGTTGGCGACTCGAATCGCGGGCGTGCCCACGGCAACCTTGACGAATCCGTTTTTCATGGCGTTCTCTCCCAATTCTGATTCTGTTTGCAGTGTGTCGATTCCGCTTCCATTTTATGCAAAGAAGCGGTCGGTGTCAATGCGGCGCGGAAGGGCGCGCGTCATATATTGTTGCGCGCACGCGGCAAATATCGTATAATCAAACCAACGATCAGACACACGGCGGCGACGAGCCGCCGCATACGAGAAGGAGTATATCGAATGCTGCGCATCGAACATTTGACCAAGTCCTACGGCGGAAACGTCAAGGCGGTAAACGACCTGTCTCTGCATGTTCTGCCCGGCGATATCTACGGCTTTATCGGGCATAACGGCGCGGGCAAGACGACGACGCTGCGCGCAATCGCGGGCATCCTCGCGTTTGACGAGGGCGACGTCTTCGTCAACGGCAAGAGCATTCTGACCGACCCGATTTCCTGCAAGCGCAATATGGCGTATATACCCGACAACCCCGATCTTTACGAGCATTTGACGGGCATACAATACTTAAACTTCGTGGCGGATATCTACGGCGTATCCGCCGACGAGCGGGACGAGCGCATCCGCAGGTATGGCGACGCGTTCGAGATGACGCCGCGCCTTGGCGACCTGATCGGCTCCTGCTCGCACGGCATGAAGCAGAAGATCGCCTTGATCTCCGCGCTGATACACGCGCCGAAGCTGCTTTTGCTGGATGAGCCGTTCGTTGGGCTCGATCCCAAGGCGGCGCATCTGCTCAAAGGCATTATGACCGAGCTTTGCAAGGAGGGCAGCGCGATCTTCTTCTCCACGCATGTGTTGGAGGTTGCGGAGAAGCTCTGCAATAAGATTGCGATCATCAAGAACGGCTCGCTGATTACGGCGGGGAACATGGACGAAGTCAAGGGCGACGCCTCGCTCGAAACGCTGTTTTTGGAGTTGACCGAGCATGCGTGAGTATTGGATCCTGACCAAATTACAGTTTACCTCGCTGTTCGGGATCAACAAGATCCGCCACACAAAGAGCGAGGAGGATAAAAAGAAGGGCAAGAAGGCGCTTACCACGCTGCTGGTGATGACGTTTGCCCTGCTGTATATGTCCGTTATATACAGCGGCCTGCTCGCCTCGGCGTTCAGCGCATTCGGCATGCTGCCCGCCATGCTGGGCATTATGGCGATGGCGGCGTCCCTGCTGATTCTCGTTTTCGCGACGTTCGAGGTCAAGGGAATGATCTTCGGGTTCGGCGATTATGACATTCTGATGAGCTGGCCCGTGGACGTGCGCGCCGTTGCGTGCAGCCGCGTAACCAACCTGTATATCAGCAACCTTGTGTACGCGCTTTTGCTTCTTTTGCCCGCGGGCGGATTCTATGCCGCATACGCGCATCCGGTCTGGTGGTATTATCCGCTGTTTCTCTTTTTGACGCTGCTCGTGCCCGCGCTGCCGTGCGTACTGGGCGCGATTTTGGGCACGCTGCTCGCCGCCGCCACGTCGCGCATGAAGAAAAAGAACATTTTCAGCACGATCGGGCAGCTTTTGCTCATTTTAGGCGTGATGTTCCTGTCGTTTCGCACGAGCGCGGGGCTTGAGAATATCGGTGAAAAGGCGGGGATGCTGCAAGAGGTGGTCGGAAAGAGCTATCCGCCCGCCATGTGGTTTCAAACCGCGCTTTCGGAGGGGAAGCTGCTTCCCGCGCTGTGGCTGCTTCTGTGCGCGCTTGCGCTTTTCGCGCTGCTCATATGGCTGCTGGATCGGTGCTTCGTTCGCGTCAACTCGTTTTTGCGCTCCGCGCCCACGCGCGGCAAGCGGTTCGTGCTTGGCAGGCAGACGCGCGTCAGCGCGACGAGAGCGCTTTTCGGCAAGGAGATTCGGCGGTATTTCGCCTCCTCGATCTATGTTACGAACACGGCGTTCGGCTATGTCATGCTGCTTGCCGCCGCGGTCGCGGCCTTGATCAAGGGCAAGGAACTGCTGAGCCTCGACGCGAGCCTGACAAAGCTGCTCTATGCCGTTGTGCCGTTTGCGCTTTCCTGGATCGTCGGCATGTCAACGACGACGGGCAGCGCGATCTCCATGGAGGGCAAATCGCTCTGGATCGTGAAAAGTATGCCGATTTTGGCGCGGGACTGGTTGAAGGCGAAGCTGTATGTGAGCCTGTCGCTTGCCGTCCCCTGCACGCTGGTGTTTTGCTCGCTGGTTGCCGTCGGGCTTCGGGCAAGCGCGCTCGACGCGCTGTATATCGTTTTGATTCCGCTCGCCTACGCGTTCTTCTTCGCGGTATTCGGTCTTTGGGTCAACATCCGCTTCCCGCGGCTGGATTGGACAAGCGAGGCGGAGGTCGTCAAGCAGGGCGTTTCCACGATGCTCGTCGTGTTCGGCTCGATGCTGTTCGCCGCCGCGCCCGCGGTGCTTGCCGCCATGCTGAACAACGCGCTTGTGGCGCCGCTTGCCGCGCTGGTGGTCGCTGCGGTCACGGCGCTTTTGTGGATCAATCTGTGCAAGAGCGCGGAAAGGCGATTGTATCGACTATAACCGAAACGCCATGAAAAGTTCAAATTTACAATATCGCGTTACGCAGCGCAGAATGTTATAATGTAAAAAATGCGAATTGCATGAGCTTTTTATGGCGGGTGAAGGAAATGAAAACGGAAGTACGCAAGCTGGACGGGCTGTCTATCGAGGAAACACGCCTCGACGAGGAGGGACAGCGCTTACGCTGCGAGCTTTCCGACTTCATCATGCAGGAATATGAGGAAACGGGTTCGCTCACGGGCGATGTGATTCGCGAGGAAGTCGAGGCGTATGAAAAGCGGATCGCGGGTCACGTCTCAAACGATTGAATCGGGCGTTTATTTCGGAAAGGAGAGCGACGCATGTCTTATAACGATATCATCAAGGCGTTGATCAGCGGCTTTTCGCAGATCTCATGGCTTGACGTTCTGGATATCGTCATCATCGCGATCCTCATCTATAAGCTGATTGTTTGGACAAGGGAAACGCGCGCTTTCGAGGTTTTGAAGGGCATCGGGCTGCTGTTCCTGTGCTCGATCGCGAGCCAGATCCTTTCGCTTACGACCCTGAGCTGGCTGCTGGATTCCATCGTAAAATCCGGTTCGATCATCATCGTGCTCGTGATCCTGTTTCAGCCCGAGATTCGCCGCATGCTCGAAAAGCTCGGGCGAAGCGGCAAGCGGCTCGGCAAAGGGCTGTTTGACGCAAGCGAGATGCGCGGCAGCGAGCTTGTACGGGATATGCATGCGACGCTTTTGTCGCTTTCTCGGCGGCGTGTGGGCGCGTTGATCGTGTTTGAACAAAAGACGGGGCTTGGCGACATTATCGGCACGGGCACGCGCATCGACGGCTTGCTTTCGGGCGCGCTGATCGAGAACATATTTGAGCCCAATACGCCCCTGCATGACGGCGCGGTGATCGTGCGCGGTTCGACGCTTGTTGCCGCAGGATGCTTTTTGCCGCTTTCCGACGATATGGCGGTTTCGCGCGAGCTTGGCACGCGCCATCGCGCGGCGCTCGGCGTATCCATCGTGTCGGACAGCATAACGATCGTCGTTTCCGAGGAGACGGGCGCCATATCGATCGCGCGCGACGGAAAGCTCATGCGCTATATCGACTCAAAGGCGCTCAAAAACGTGCTGGAAAGCCTGTTTGCGCAGGCGAGCGCGGGCAGCATTCGGCTCCCATGGAGCAAAACGAAAGCGGAGGCGCCGCATGACAGATAACGAAAAAAAGCGAACGCAGCTATTGACATGGTTAAAAAACCTCGTAACGAAAAACGTGGCGTTAAAGGTTGTTGCGGTTTTGTTCGCCCTGTTGCTTTGGGGCTACGTCCTAACCGACCAAAATCCCGTGCGCACGAAAATCGTAAGCGATATTACAACGAGCTTTGACGGCGAGGCGGAGCTGATTGCGATGGGTCTGTGCGTGCGCGGCGACCGCAACGCGATTTTGCAGGACGCAACGGTATCCGTGCGGACGCAGATTACAAACTATGCCTACGTCAACGCCAGCGCGATCAACGTGACCATCAGCTTAAAGAACATCAGCGAGCCGCGAACCTACGAGCTGCCCGTGCAGGCGACGATCAATTCCACGCTTGGCGTTGTGCAGACCGTTTCGCCCGCAAGCGTGACGGTCGAGATCGACTCCATGGTGACCAAGACCATCCCCGTGACCACTTCGTTTACGGGCGAGCTGCCGAGCGGGTATTGGGCGGACACGGAGGCGATGACCTCCACATCGCGGCTGGATATTACGGGCGCAAAGACCGATATATCAAACGTCACGCGCGCAGAGTGCATCATCGATCTGACCGATCGCACCACAACGATTTACAGCACGTTTGACATCGTGTTTTATGACAAAAACGGAGAGGTCGTTTCGAGCGACATCATCATCGGTACGCTGCCGTCCTCAACGGTGCGTCTGCCCATCTATTCGGTTAAGACGGTGCCGATCGATATCGAAGGCTCGCTCATCGGCGCGGACGATCTTGCCGCGAACCATGAGATGGTCAACGCGGCGGCGACGCCCGCAAGCGTCCGTCTCGTGGGCGACCAAGCCGTGCTGGACGGAATATCGAGCGTGACGCTCGATCCGATTACCGTGAGCGGGCTGAATACGACCACGACCGTCGAGGCGGACGTGATCGTGCCGGAGGATGTGCGGCTGCTGGACACCGCGCCCGTATCGGTTGTCATCGAGATTCGAGAAATCGTGATGAAGCAGCCGTTTGACGACCTCGAGCTCGAGATTGTCGGCGCAACGGCGAAGATGCGCGTTTCGACGGACGTGACCAGCGCGGATCTGACCATCGAGGGCAGATACAGCCTTGTGAGCCTGATCAAGCGCGGCGATATCAGCTTGCAGGTCGATGTTACGGGTCTTGGCGCGGGGACGCATAAGGTGCCCATATTCGTATTCGTGCGCGACGAGGCGGTCACGGTGGAGCTGACCACGACGCTTTCCGTTGCCGAAGCAACCGTCTATATTACGCTGCTTCCGTAGCGCATGTAAACGGCAACAGCCCAAAAGGGGCGATCTTAGGCGACCGCCCTTGTGATTGTCGAAAAGCGTTGTTTTTCGACAGGATAACCGCTTCCCGCTTAAAACCCTTTGGGTTTCCGGGCAGCGGGAAGCACAGGGAAATCGCCCGTTTTGGGGCGATCCGTTCCGGCGTATATGCCGCCGGAGCCGGAATGGAACCTCCGGGGGTTCCGATCCCCGATTCCCCAAAGACTTTTTCGACAGGCTGATGGGCGGTCTTAGGCGACCGCCCTTGTTTTTTGAATGTTTTGCCGATGGAAAAGCCGCGCGAAACGAAGCGCGCAGCCAAAGAACGGAGGAAAATCCCCTTGCGCCTGATTGTTTCAAACGTGAATCAACCCTTGGCGGAGGACGAAGCGCTGCTGATTCGGCGCGTTTCGGCGCAGTGCGGTATTCACGCGGAGGAGATTCGATCCCTGCGCGTGCAAAAGCGCGCCCTGGACGCCCGAAAGAAACGCGAAATCTGCTTTGTGTACCGCGTGTCGATCGAAGTGAGCGACGCGGTCGGCAAGCGGCTTTTGCTGGCGAACGATTCGCGCATAGCCGCCGAAACGCCTGCCGCGGCGGAAACGCTCTCCCGCGGCACGGAGCGGCTGATCGGGCGCGTCGTCGTCGTCGGGCTGGGGCCGGCGGGTCTGTTCGCCGCGCTGACGCTCGCAAAGAACGGCTATTGCCCGCTTGTGATCGAACGCGGCGAGCCGATCGGGAAGCGCGCGCGATCCGTGGAAGCATATTGGGAAAGCGGCATTCTCGACCCCGAAAGCAACGTTATGTTCGGCGAGGGCGGCGCGGGTACGTTTTCCGACGGGAAGCTGACCTCGCGCAGCAAGGATGCGCGCGGGGATGCGGTTTTGAACACGCTCGCTTCGTTTGGCGCGCCGCAGGAGATCCGCATCGACGCGAAACCGCATATCGGAACGGACAGGCTCCGCGTCGTGGTATCCGCCATGCGCAAGGAGATCGAGCGCTTGGGCGGGGAGGTGCGCTTTTCGACGAAGCTCGTCGGGCTGCATACGAACGAAAACGGGATAAGCGACGTCGAGATAGCCATGGGAAACGGAACGGAGCGCGTTTCGTGCGGCGCGCTGATTCTCGCCATCGGGCAGGGCGCGCGGGATACCTACCGTATGCTGCTTCGCGCGGGCGTCATGCAGGGGAAGAAGCCGTTTGCCGTCGGCGTTCGCATCGAGCATCCGCAAACGCGCATCGACAGGGCGCAGTACGGCGCTTTCGCGGGCAACCTGCGTCTGGGCGCGGCGGAATACAGGCTGACGGGGCAAAGCGGCGACCGCGGCGTTTATACGTTTTGCATGTGTCCCGGCGGCAGGGTCATCGCAAGCGCGTCCGAAGCGGGGCAGGTTGTGGTTAACGGCATGAGCGATTATGCGCGAAACGGCGAGAACGCCAACGCGGCGATCGTCGTTCAGGTGCGCGCGGAGGACACGGAGGACGATCCGCACGGCGGCTTGCGCTTGCAGGAGCGTATGGAGCAAAGGGCGTTTTTGGACGGCGGCGGAAGCGGGGAAGCGCCCGCGTCGCGCGTATGCGATTTTTTGAATCGGAAGAAGCCGCAGAACTTCGGCGGCGTCAAGCCGAGCTATCGACCCGGCGTGAATGCGGCGGATCTTTGGGAAACGCTGCCGCCGTTCGTCGCGAAGGGCGTTTTTGACGGCATCCACGCGTTTGCGCGGCAGCTAACGGGCTTTGACGACGGCGACGCGGTGCTTACGGCCGCAGAAACAAGAACGAGCGCGCCGCTTCGCATCCTGCGCGGCGAGGATATGCAGAGCGTGTCGGTCAAAGGCGTGTATCCCGTCGGCGAGGGCGCGGGCTATGCGGGCGGCATCGTATCCGCCGCGATTGACGGCATGAAGGCGGCGGAACGGATCATCGGGCGCTTTTTTGCGCCGAGCAAGGCTTCGGAATAACCGAACAGGTTTTTTTCTTTTGAAAAAGAAGAAACAAGAAAACTTTCGCTTGCTACATGAAGCATAGTTGCGTATGCGCCGAAAAACAGAAGTGAAGCAAAGAAGCGCGTGTCAAAGCGAAGTTCTTTTGGTTCCTTTTCTTTCAAGAAAAGGGAGACGTTTTATTGGTCGAGCAGGTGCTCGAGAAAGCGTTCGTTTGATTCTGCGGCGGACAGGTCGGGCGGCACGCCCTTTTGCCGCGCATAGGATCTCAGCGTGCGTTTGAGCTGCCGTACCAAGCGAAGCGTGCGCACGGGATCAACGGGCTTGGGCGCGTCGCATCCGATGAACGCGTAGAAGTTGTCATGATAGATTTTTTGCAGCACGTCGGGGGGAAGGTTCAGCCCGTGCAGCACGAACGGCTCCGTGCCGATCAAGTAATCGCCGTCCGCGCGCACGCCGACGCTCGCTTTGCCGCATAAAAACGCGTTGATGATCTCCGTGCGGCGCAGGCATTCGCGCTCGTTGAGCGCCGTCAGCTTGCCGTTTATGACCGCTCTGCCGCCGATATCCGTGCCGTATTGGACGCGGTCTTGATATTTTGTGAGAAACGCGCGCGCTTCCTCGGGCGTGTGCGAGAGGTTTTCATACAGCTCGACGCCGGGGGTCAGGTCTACGCGCAGGTTCGGGAACGCGTCCAGCCAGTTTGAGAGGCGCGGCAGGTCGGCGGAGAGGAAAAACAAATGCGCAAGCGTGACGTTCAAAGCGGGATGCCGTTCGAATACCGCGCGCACCTGCCGATACTGTTCCTCGTTGTTCACGTCGTCCGCGCCGTAGCCCCAGCCGGAATCGCGCGCGTGCTGCGGCAGCGCAGCCGCGCTCCAATAGGTCTCCGGGTCGTTGACGTGCCATAAAATCGGCAGACGGGTCTGTTCGGCATACGCCCAAAACGCTTCCCATTGCGGCGCGTCGAAATCGGGAATCGAAAAATCGCGTCGCATGGTCGGCTTGCCTTCCAGCAGCTTGATTCCGTCGCAGCCCGCCAAAAGGAGCTGTTTTGCGCGCTTGACGTGCCGTTTTCCGAGGTCGCCGAACTGTTTTTGGTAGGCGGTGCAGTCCAAACAGCCGAATACGAACGTTTGATGCGGATGCAAGAGCTTATAGCAAAGCAGATCGGGCGTCGCGTCCAGAAATCGGCAGCCCGGCAGCGCGGCAAGACAAACCTCGTCCGCGCCCGAACGAAGCAGAACGCGATCGAGGCTGTCGCTCGTGACGGGGTAGGCGTAATGCGCGTGCGCATCGACGACGGTAAAACGATCGATCAAGCCTTCGCCCCCTTGTCGGGCGGTTCGGGCTCGGCATTCTCGCTCGGCGCAGCGTCGCCGTCGTTTGGGGGAGCGGTTTCGGCGTTTTGCGAATCGGGCGGCGCGCCGTCCTCCGTCTTGAACAGATGAATCGCGCCCTGCCGATTCAGCGCCTGCAAAAGCGCGAGCGTGACGGGCAGCCCCAGCAGCCCGATGCCGCCGAACACATGCGTGCCGATCACCATGGCAAGCAGCGTGACGAGCGGATGCAGCCCGACGCGGTCGCCGACGATTTTCGGCTCGATGATATTGCGCACGATGATGATTACGACATACAGGATGCCGAGCCCGAGCGCGCGCGCGTAGTTGCCCGTGAGCAGCGTAACGATCGTCCAGGGCAGAAGCACGAGCCCGCTGCCGACGACGGGCAGAATATCGAACACCGCGATGAGCAGCGCGAGCGCCACGGCGTTCGGAATGCCGACGAGCAAGAGCCCGATCGCGAGCTCCGCAAACGTGATAAGCAGAATCAGCGCGTAGGAGCGGATATAGCGCCCCAGCGTGCGCCCAAGCTGGACGCGGACGTTTTCGACCATCGCGCGCTTCGAATCGGAAAGCTGACGAAGGAGGAAGCGCCGAATCTCCGCCATGTCGATGGAAAGAAAGATCGTCGCGATAACGGTAATGAGCAAATTGAGCAGAAACCGCGGCGTTTTGAGCGTAACGCTCGTTGCGTAGGAGACGACCGTTTTGGAAAACGACGCAATGGCGTTGCCAAGCGAGGAGATGACGTTATCCGTCAGCAGCTCGTAGGATTGCGCCGTGGGCGCGTCGAGCTTGGCGGCGAACGCTTCGAGCGCGTTGAACGCATCCGTCAGCCGCGGGATGATCTCGGTGCGATACAGCGCAGGCAGGCGGAGAAAGAAATCCTTCGCCGCGGAAACGAGCTTGATGCCGAGGATCGTGAGCAGAAACCCGATCAGCGCGTAGAACAGAACGACGATGACCGCGCCCGCCACGCCCTTGTGAATATGGCAGCGCTCGCTCAAAAAGCGTATGACCGGGCGCAGCAGCAGCGATACGGCGAGCGCCACGAGGAACGGCAGAAGCACGCCGAGCGCGCAGCGGCAAACGAAGATCACCGCGCCCAAAATGATGGCGAAATAGAGGAAGTTTATGATGAAGCGGCGGCGCTTATCGATGGTTCTTTGCGTCGCCGACCGCGCTTTGGGGAACGATGCGTGTGATAGTTTCATAAAAAGCCTCTCTTTCCGATGAAAATAATGTACCATGCCGCCTGCCGCTTGTAAAGCGCCTGCGCATCAACTATAATATTGCGCATGAAGCTTCAAACCATGCAAAAGCAGCTGTCTGCGCTGCTCGATCCCGCGTTCGGAACGATGACGAATCTGGCGAACGCGAGCGCCTATCTGAAAACGTGTTTTCCGCGCGTCAACTGGCTGGGCTTTTACCTGCTGGACGGCGAAACGCTTTGTCTCGCGCCGTTCCAAGGCAAGCCCGCCTGCGTGCGCATTCGGCTGGGCAGGGGCGTTTGCAGCGCGGCGATTACGCAGAGGCGGACGATTCGCGTGGACGACGTAACGGCGTTTCCCGGGCATATCGCCTGCGACGCTGCGTCGCGCGCCGAGCTGGTTGTTCCGCTTTTTGACGACAGCGGCGCGCCCGCCGGCGTTTTGGACGTTGACAGCGCCGTTTACGCGCGCTTTACCGAGGCGGACGAGACGCTTGCCGAAGCCGCCGCACGGATCGTGTCAGAGACTATTTTTCATCTGCCGCTTGCATAACAAAACGGGAAGGATATTCTATTATGACGCTCATCGAACTGCTGCTCACAGGCGTGGGGCTCTCCATGGACGCGTTTGCCGTCTCCATGTGCAAAGGACTTGGCATGAAGAGGCTCAACAAGAAAAATGCCGCCATCATCGGCCTGTATTTCGGCGGGTTTCAGGCGCTGATGCCGCTGATCGGCTATCTGCTCGGCAGACAATTCGAACACTTGATTACAGGCGTCGATCATTGGATCGTGTTCGCGCTGCTTGCCTATATCGGCGGCAAAATGATCTGTGACGCGCTGAAAAAGAAGGACGAGGAGGAATGCTGCACGGACGGTCTGAACCATAAGGAAATGCTCCTGCTCGCGCTTGCAACCAGCATCGACGCGCTTGCCGTGGGCATCTCGTTCGCGTTTTTGGACGTTTCCATACTGCCCGCGATCACGATCATCGGCGTAACGACGTTCGTGCTCTCGATCGTCGGCGTGCTGATCGGGCATCGGTTCGGCGCCAAGTACGAAAGCCGCGCAACGCTGCTCGGCGGCGTGATCCTTGTGCTGCTCGGGCTGAAAATCCTGCTGGAACACCTCGGCGTCATCTCGTTTTGACGGATCCACACAGACAGATCGGGTTGAAGGGTCGGACGCGGTTCGATCCTTTTTTGTATATTTTGCCTTGACGCTTGACAGACTTCGGGAGACAGATTATACTTAGGACAAAAAGTATGAAAAATCATACTACAAACAACGAGTACGACAAGGCGTGCAAAGGAGCGTATCAATAGTATGAAAAGTCATACTGTAAACAACGAGTACGACAAGGCGTGTAAAGGAGTGTATCAATGAAGCAGGGGCCGAAGGGCAAGTATATGTTCGGAACTGTGAAGGTCGGCGAGAAGGGACAGATCGTGATTCCGCGGGATGCGCGCGAGATATTCGGCATCAAGGCGGGGGATTCGCTGGTCGTGCTCGGCGACGAGAAGACGGGGCTGGCGATTCTGAAAAACGAGACGTTTTTGGCGCAGATCGCCAACGCGGTGTTTCCGCACGATATTGTGGAAGGGGAGGAAGCGGGCAAATGACGACCTATGCGATTGAAACGGTCGCGTTGACCAAGCGATATGGCGAAAAGACCGCCGTAAACGCGTTGGAGCTGCGCATAAAAGAGGGGGAGCTGTTCGCTCTTTTGGGCGTAAACGGCGCGGGCAAAACGACGACGGTCAAGATGCTTGCGGGCTTGTCCGCGCCGACGAGCGGCGACGCGCTTCTGCACGGCGAGAGCATTACGACGAATCCCCGCGCGGAAAAGGCGAAAAGCAGCATTTCTCCGCAGGAGACGGCGGTTGCGCGCAATCTGAGCGTCCGCGAAAACTTGGAGCTCATGGCGCGCGTCTATGGGGCGGACAAAGCCGCTGCAAAGGAGAAGGCGGGGGAGCTGATCGAGCGGTTCGACCTCGGCGAGTATGAAAAAAGCAAGGCGAAAACGCTTTCGGGCGGCACGCAGCGCAGATTGAGCATCGCCATGGCGTTGATTTCCGACCCGACGATTCTGTATCTGGACGAGCCGACGCTGGGGCTGGACGTGCTGGCGCGGCGCGAGCTTTGGAAGGCGGTCGAGGCGCTCAAGGGACGCATCACGATCATATTGACCACGCATTATATGGAGGAGGCCGAGGCGCTTTCCGACCGCGTGGGCGTCATGGTCAAGGGCAAATTGATTGCGGTCGGCACGAGCGAGGAGCTGATCGCGAAAACGGGCGCAAAGTCGTTTGAGGATGCATTCGTCGCGTTGGCGACGGGGACGGAGGCGGAACAATGAACGCAAGGAACGCGTTTGCCGGACGCAACACGAAAGAGATGCTGCGCGACCCCATCAATTTGGGATTCGGGCTGGGGTTCCCGATCGTACTATTGCTGCTGCTCTCCGCGATTCAGGCGAACATCCCCGTGAGCCTGTTTGAGCTGGACTATCTGACCCCCGGCATCGCGGTGTTCGGTCTGTCGTTTCTGGCGCTGTTTTCCGCGACGCTGATCGCGAAGGATCGCTCCACGTCGTTTCTCATGCGCCTGTACGCTTCGCCCATGTCGGCGGCGGACTTCATTCTCGGCTATGTGACGCCGCTCGTGCCGATGGCGCTTATGCAGACGCTGCTGTGCTATCTGTTTGCGATGGCGCTCGGCTTTACGCCGAATTGGAACACGCTGCTCGCGATTCTTGTGTCGGTGCCCGCAGCGTTATTGTTCATCGGCATCGGGCTTCTATGCGGCTCCGCGCTGACGGATAAGCAGGTCGGCGGGATCTGCGGCGCGCTGTTGACCAACCTCAGCGCGTGGCTCAGCGGAACGTGGTTCGACCTCGATCTGGTCGGCGGCGCGTTCAAGCGTATCGCTTACGCATTGCCGTTTGCGCACGCGGTGGACGCGGGGCGCGCGGCGGTGAGCGGCGATTACCAAAGCATCATGCCGCATCTGTGGTGGGTGATCGGCTATGCGCTCGCGGTGCTGATCCTTGCGATCGTCATATTCCGCCAAAGGATGAAGCGGGACAACGGATAGGGACGAAATAACAGTAAGGAGCGTGTGAAACACACCCTCCTTATTTTCGATGAAGCGGGACAACGGATAACGTCTGAAAAACAGACGGGAGGAGCGACGAAAAGCGCTCCTCCTTTTTCCGTGAAAAGAGAGCCTTTTATTGCATCAACAGCTTTAACCCCTTGAACAGCCTGCCGTTCAGTATCTCCACAAGCCCGTCCACCTGCGCGAGTCCGAATCCGCCGCCCGACATCGCCAAAAGGCGCAGGGGCGATTCCGTAAGCATCGCGTCGATCATCGTGCCGATGTCGTCGTTTGTGGCGGACATCTTTGCGACCTCTTTTTGTACGATGCGGTTTAGGATGCGCCCAAGCGGATGCCCGCGCAGCTCGGCCAGCGTACTGTTGCGCGTGAACGCTTCCCCCTCGGCGCGCTCGCGCGGCGGCAGTGGACGGTTAAGCAGCGCGGCAAACTGCGCGTCGGGAACGTCCAAACCGTTTTGCAACGCATAGTAGCTTGGCGCGCTTTCACGCAGGTCGGGCGCGGCCGCTTTGGGCGTCGGGTCGGCAAAGATCGTCGTTTTCAACGGCAGCTCGCGGGAGGAAAAGCCGACGCGCAGCTCGTATAAGCCGCCTTCCACGCACCAATCGCCCGTTTCGACGTTATAGTAAGAAAGGTCGCGGTTCGTCAGCGAAAAGGAGACGACCGCCTGTTCATGCGGCGCAAGGGTAACTTTTTGGAAGCCTTTCAGCTCCTGATCGACCTGGATCAGGACGCCCGATTTGTGGGAAACGTATAGCTGCACCACCGTCGCGCCGGCCGGCTCGCCCGTGTTTTCGAGCGTGCAGGAGACGCGCCATACGCCGTTTTCGGACACGGTTTTTAGCGAGGAAAGCGTGAAGCGCGTATAGGAAAGCCCGTAGCCGAACGGATAGCGCACGCTTTTTTGCGCCGTGTCGTAATAGCGGTAGCCGACGAACAGACCCTCGCGGTATTCGACCGTGCGCGCATAACCCGGGAAATAGCGAAACGTCGGGTTGTCCTCGAGCGAAAGAGGCCAGGTTTCGGCGAGCTTTCCGCTCGGGTTATGCCTGCCCGTGAGCACGTCGGCGACGCCGCCCGCGCCCGCCTGCCCGCCCAAATACGCCATGACGATCGCCTTCGCGCTTTGCTCCCACGCCATGTCGATGACCGAACCGCCCGCAAGCACGACGATCACGTTTTCGTTTACCGCCCGCACGCGCTCGATCAGAGCGATTTGTCCCGACGGCATACCGAGCCGTTTGCGGTCAAACCCCTCGGATTCGTAACGATCGGGCAATCCCGCGAACACGAGCACCGCGTCCTTGCCCGCCGCGCACGCACACGCCTCCCCGATGCGCGCTTCGTCCGCCTCGTCGGATAAAAGGTCGTAGCCCTCGGCATAATCTGCGGGGAAGCCCAGCTTTTCCAGCTCGCAAAGCGCGCAGTCCAGCCGATAGGGAACGATCTTGGAGCTGCCCGCGCCCTGATAGCGCGGCGTTTTTGCGAACGCGCCGATCACCGCAAGCGAAAGCCCCGCTTTGAGCGGCAGTATGGAACCGACGTTTTTCAGCAGCACGGCGGCGCATGCAGCGGCTTCGCGCGCAAGCGCGTGATGCGCGTCGCGGTCATAGGTCGTCTTTTCTCGCGCTTGGGATTTCAGAATCAATTCCACGACGCGTTCGGCGGAACGATCGAGCGCCGCCTCGTCCAGCTCGCCGCTCCGAACCGCCGAAACGAGCTGCTTGTCGTGATACGCGCCGCTGCCCGGCATCTCCAAATCGCAGCCCGCCTGAACGCCCGAAACACGGTCGTTCGCCGCGCCCCAGTCGGTTACGACCAAGCCGTTATAGCCCCACTCGCCGCGCAGCACATCGCTGAGCAGCCACTTGTTTTCGCTCGCGTAAACGCCCTTGACGCGGTTATATGAGCACATAACCGTCCAAGGCTCGCCCTTCTTGATCGCGCGTTCAAACCCGGCAAGGTAGATTTCGCGCATCGTTCGTTCGTCCGCGACGGAATCGACGATCATGCGCCGCGCCTCCTGATTGTTCAGCGCGAAATGCTTGACGGACGCGCCGACCCCTTCGGATTGCAAACCGAGCACAAACGCTGCGGCAAGCTCGCCCGAGAGCACGGGATCCTCGGAGAAGTATTCGAAGTTGCGCCCGCAAAGCGGACTGCGCTTGATGTTTAAGCCCGGCCCGAGCAGCACGGCGACGTCCTCCTCGCGGCACTCCTCGCCGATCGCCTTGCCGATGCGGTAAAGCAGCGTTGGGTCGAACGCGCATGCGGATGCGGACGCGGTCGGAAAACAGGTTGCGGGCACGCTGTCGTTGATGCCCAGATGGTCGGCGCCGCTCGCCTGCTTTCTCAGCCCGTGCGGGCCGTCGGTGAGCATGATGGACGGAAGCCCCGCCCGCAGAGACTCCTTTGTATGCCAAAAGTCCTTGCCGCCGAGCAGGGACGCCTTTTCTTCGAGCGGCATTTGGGAAACAAGGCGGCGCGCTTGTTCGGAAACGTTGGTCATGGGTTCGGCTCCTCTCGTTCGATCGCTTGATTGCTTGACGATTCTATTATAGGGAAACGCGGCGAAAATGAATAGGGGGCAAATCGCGGAAAACAACGGCGCGGAGAGGAACGCATTGTTGCATATGCGACGCAGATGTAACAAATTGCATCTTTTGGACGGGTTTTTCATTGACAGACGGCGTCGGCTATGGTATGTTAACATCGGATAAGGAGTTATCCCCACGATATGGTAAACCTCGTGAAAGCGGGGGGCGCAAAGCTAAAGGGCCTAAAAGCGCGTATGCGCTCATGGCAGCCAGATGCCGAAAACCTGATACACGCCGCAACGGATTTACCGTCCTTGCGGACATAGGGCGACGGGGCAGTGGGCAGACGAAAAAGCGAGCTGCTTTTTTATTTGCTTACCGTGTGCGCTGACTCCTGTTCGAATCATTCTTTTTTGGAGGAAGCGGCATGAACAGGAAACTCGTTTGCGTATGGATGGCGGCTCTTTTGATCCTTTTGGCGGTGGCGCCGAAAGCTTCGCTTGCTGCGGGCCCTGCGGAGGAAAACGGAAGCGCGTATCGTTACGCGTCCGTAGAAGCGCACCAAATCGGCGGTGGGGCGGGTGATATCCGCTTTCAAATCAAAAACTTCAACCCGGTTTACTTGTTCCAGACAATCGCGTTAGAAATCATGGTAGTGCAGGCAAACGCGCAGATCGAGTATTTGGTCAGGCGCGCGCAGATAACCCCGGAGGACGATGTGGATCAAACGCTCAGGCAGATCGACGCGATCGTCGCGCGCGTGTTCGCCTATGCCGAATCAATCGGCGCCGTGGTTGGATGCGACTATGTGGAGTATTACATCGACGGGCGCTATGTTCTGATTGACCCCATCAAGATTATTCGCCTGTAAGTGCGAGCTGATTGCGTTGAAACGAGGAAACCGGGCAAAATGACGACGTGCGCCGCGCATGAATCCGAACAATTAATCAGCCGCAGCAAAGCGATTTTGACAGACGTCTGCGCACGCATCTATCGCTTGCCGAACGTGAAGAAAATCATACTGTTCGGCTCATATGCCAAGGGCGACTTTTCGTCGGAAAGCGACATGGATCTCGCCGTGTTTTTTGACACGGATCGGGATTGCCTGCTGGACGAATACCGCATGGTCGCGCGGATCTGCGGCAATTCCGAGATCGACATTCAAGCGCAGGTGTTCCGCCTCTCCGAGTTGGAGGAGCCCTGCGGCATTATTGAAGAGATCGTGACCTACGGCGTTGAGATACGCTGCGTTTGACGGGTTCAAGACGAGCGAACGGATGGGACGGATGGACGGTATTTTCTTTCACGGCGCGCAGACGGAGCAAAGCGTGGTTGACGAAAAGGTTGCGCTGCTCGCCAAGCAGGGCGACCTCGAGATCATGACGCAGCAGATCGATACGGGCGCGGTCGTTTGGCTGTCCCCCGCGGCGGACGCGGGCGCAATCGAGTTCTTTTTCGTCCATACGGGCGAGGTCGAGCTGGCGCTGGACGACGGGATCAAGCGCGTTCGGGCAGGCGAGTCGTTTCATGTATCCGGTTTAGCGCGCGATATTCCCCTCAAGGTGACCGAGCTGACCGAGGTGGTATATGTAACGAACTGCCCCGCGTTCGACTCCGTGCGGCGCTTTGAGGAAGGGCTTGACGCGCTGCTTGTGCGCGTCAACGAAAAGGATCATTATACCTACCGCCACAGCGGAAACGTGCTGCATTATTCCCTGCTTTTGTACGACAAGCTGCGCGTTGATCCAGCGGACGGCTCACGGGACGATCTGGCGGTCGCGGCGCTGTTTCACGACGTCGGAAAATGCTTCGTGCCCGTCGAGATCCTGCAAAAGCAGGCCGAGCTGGAGCCGTCGGAGGCACGATACATTATTCGGCATCCGATCGACAGCGGAAGAATGCTGCGGGCGGAGTTTGGCGAACGCGTGGCGGAGATCGCCATGAACCATCATGAGCGCTTGGACGGCGGCGGCTATCCGCGCGGGCTTTCGGCGGAGGACATCAGCTTTTCGGCGCGGATCGTATCCGTTGCGGACGTGTTTGACGCTATGACGACCGATCGCGGCTACAATCGCGTCAAGACCATGGCGGAGGCGTCAAGCGAGCTGCTTGCCCTGCCCGAAGCGTTTGACGCGCGTATTACGGGCGCTTTATGCGAACTGGTGCGCGCCGACGAGATTCATCCCAAGGAGGAGAAAAAAGAGTGAACAAACAGGAAAAGTGCGGTTACTGGCTGATGCTTTCGGACTATGACCTCGGAACGATCGACGCGTTGATCGCGGGCAGACGCTGGGTCTATGTTGCGTACCTTTGCCAACAGGCGGCGGAACGTCAGCTCAAAGCGATGTATGTTTACTATGCCGAGGCGGAGCCGCCAAAGACGCATAACGTCAATTTCCTTTTCTCCAAGATTGTGGACGGGGAAGCGTTCCGCAGGGAAGCCGATATGGAGCGCTTTCTGCCCGAGCGAAACGACTGCGAGGATTTCCTCGTTGACGTGATGTTCTATTACATGAGCGATTATCCGTTCTCGTACCGCAATATCATCAACCGCTTTGTGGACGAACGCCTCGCGATGGATCTGTATGAAAAAACCAAGAAATACGTCGCGTTTCTGCGCTCCTTCCTGCCCGAGATCGAGATTCCCAAAGTGCCCGATTAAGGGAACCCTCGTCGATCAACAAAATAAGCGACCCGTTCTCTCAAACGGAGAACGGGTCTTTTGCGTATGGCGTCGTGATTCTTGCGGGAAGGGGTCGCGTGCATACGCAGACAAAGCCTATGCCAAACGTTTTATGCATCCATCTGCGAGCCCAGAAACGACGCGATTGTTTCAAGCGCTTTGATCGCCGCAGGTTCGATGGCAAGGTCGGGCTTTTGCGAAAACAACAGTACGCCGCCGAGCGCGTCTCCCTGCGAAACGATCGGTATGAGCGCCATCGCCGTCGCGATAAACGCCGGATCATCCTCGCTTAGCAGCGGATAGCGCGCCTCGGTTACGTCCATTGCGGATATGCGCTGCCGCGAAAGCACGGCGCGTTCGATTTGGGGCGAAACCGCCTTGCCCGAAAGGCTGCGCTTGCCAAGCCCCGCCGAGGCGACAAACGTATCCTTGTCGCAAATGGCGGCGGGCAAAGCAAAGGCGCGGTGCAGCGAGAAGGCAAGCTCCTGCGCGTTTTCCGAAAGCTCGCCGATGGACGAATACTTCTTGAGGATGACGCCGCCGTCGCGGTCGGTGAATATCTCGAGCGGGTCGCC
>CAZBVC010000039.1:12902-20800 GCA_964495255.1 uncultured Oscillospiraceae bacterium | reverse complement strand
ACTTCCGGCCTCTTGAACCCCATTCAAGCACGCTACCAAACTGCGCTACACCCAGTTGCGATGATTATATTAACACCGCTTTGCCTGATTGTCAAGAATTTGCGTGATCGGATTGCAGCCGTGCTTTTGCGCGTGATTCCGCCGCGTTTATCCCGCCGAAGCCTCCTCGCTTTGCGCGGAGAGCGTCGCGCTGCGGCGCTCCCTGCGGCGATTGACGATAACCTGAAAGATCAGCGTGACGACGCCGCTCAATATGAGAATCACATAGAAGCTGACCAAACGCGAGAGCAGCATCGCGGGCACGATCAGCGCCTCTGCGAACACAACGCGGAACATGGAAAGAAACGCGCTTTCGGAGGCGCCCGCCGCGCCCGGCAGGGGCAGGAAGCAGACCGCCAAATACAGCGCGGATTGCAGCGCGAGGAAGTCGATAAGCCCGTAGCCCGAAAGCCCGAATGCGCGATAGATGAAATACGGCACGGCAAACTGCGAACACATCTGAACGACGTATATGAGAAGCTCGAGCGCGAGCAGGCGCGGATGCGCAGAAAACGCCTTTGCGCCCGACCGATAGCGCAGGATGTGCTCCTGCACGGCGGCGTCCGCCTTTTCACGATTTCGGATGAGCTTTATGCGGCATAAAAGCGAGATAACGCCGCCGCAAACGCGCGCGGCGAACGATTTCGAGAAGATCGCAAACAGGAGAAACAGCACGATCGCAAGGCTGACGATCACGCCGAACAGAACCAAATAGCGAACGTTGCCGATGTTGTTATGAACGAGCGCGGCGCGAAACGGGAAAAGCAGCGCGGGAACGAGCAGCACGACGAGCTGATAGCTGATGTTCACGAGCAGCAGCGCGAGCGACGCGAACGAAACGTCCACGTTGTTTTGACACATCATATAAAGCTGCATCGGCTGCCCGCCCGTGGCGGATGGCGTGATGGCGCTGTAATACTGACCGACGTAGCCGCAAGCCAGACTGTCCCATAGGGAGACGCGTTTTCCGCAGAGCGCGCGCAGGGCGATATACAGCGCAAAGCCGAGCAGCGCGGAGGAAAAGAGCGAAGCGGCGGCGGCAAGCGCGAGAAACAGCGGGTTGACGGACTTGACGCTTGCCCAAACGTCGGCAAGGGACGTGTCCCGAAAGATCAAATACAACGTAACGCCAACGAGCAGCAGCATCAAAAGCGCGCCGAATCGCCTCGTGCGCTTCTGCTTTTTGGATCGGACGTGCGTCGGTTCGCCTGCGTCTTCGGCGCGGAAGACGGCGGTATCGTTCTCGCTTGCGTTCATATACCTGATTTTACAGGATAAAAGTGCGTTCGTACAGTCCGCAAAACGCCTTTTTGACAAGATTCATCATATCTTCATCGTTTTCTCATCGTTTCTTTCGCCTCGGGCGCATCGAAGTCCAAGGCGAAAAACGCCTGCCTGCCGAGCGCGTCCATAAATTGAACGACGGGATGCTTTATGCCGTCAAGCGGCAGCCTGAGCGGGAGCTTCGGGCGCGTATCCGCATAAACGGGGAAAAACGTGTTCGCTTCCGCCGTACCCAGCGCAGCGTATACGAGCGGATTGCCGCCGGCAAAGCTTGCCTCGGTAACGACGGCGTATTGCTTGCCGCGCGAAACGGAGACGGCCGCGGAAAACACTGCGGGCGTTTCGTCCTTCGGGTAGGACAAACGCATCTCGTGCTCGCCCGAGAGAAGCGAAAGCGCATCGCTCGCGGAGAGCTGCCGCGCGCGAAGCGTATACAGCGCGAACGGGGACGCGTCCAGGGCAAGATAGCGGCGGTTTAGTTTGCTTGCCGCGCTCGCGGTCGTTCCGCTGCCCGAGAAAAGATCCATGACGAGCTCGCCCTCCCTCGAGGAGGCGAGAATGACCCGCCTTAACAGCGCTTCGGGCTTTTGCGTTGCGTAGCCGACGCGCTCCTTGTCCTTTTGCTGCAAATGCTCGATGTCGTCCCAAACGTCGCTGGGGTAAACGGGCGTGTCTTCATAATAGGTGTACGTTTTTCCGCCCGAACGGATGGAGAAGGCGACGCGGCCGTCGTCGGTCAAAAAGCGCTTCATGTGGTTGCGCTTCTCCTTGCCGCGCGGCTTGCCCACGGCGGAAATATCGAAAAACACGCGCGGGCTTTTGCGGTAAAAGAGGATGGTATCGTGCTTGCGCGGATAGTAGCGCGTGCTGCGCCCACCCGAATGGTAACACCAAACGATCTCGTTCATAAAGTTTTGCACGCCGAAAATCTCGTCCATCATGAGGCGCAGCTTGGCGCTCATGCGATAATCAATATGCAGATACACGCTTCCCGCGTTTGAAAGCAGCTCCCTTACGCCCGTTAACACATCGCGCATCCAAAGGAGATAGGCGCCTTCGTCCATCGTATCGGCAAACACGGGCATTTTGACGCCGCGCTTGCCCGCGTTAGATCGCACATAGAACACGTCGCCCGTGCCGAACGGCGGATCGAGATAAACGAGCTGCACCTTTCCGCGGTATCGTTCGATCAGCTCGGGCAGGGCGTCCTCCGCGCGCGCAAGCATAAAAGCGCCCGCGCCGCCCGCCTTGTGCACTTCCTCGGTACAAAAAATACGCATGGCGTCCTCCGATCGTTCATGCGGGGGAAAGCGAAGCAAAACCGCGTTCGCTCCGACAAAAAACGCGCGAAAGGCGCGTTATGTGGACGAATCGGGGGGACAGATCGCGGCGGTCGAGATATGCGCCTCCATGCGGGCTTTCGCCTCGGCGGCGTCGTGGCGCTCGAAGGCGGCGAATATCATCCGATGCTCCGCAAGCGAATACTGCGGGCGCTGCGGCACGGTCAAAGAGCTGCGCCGCGCGCGATGGATGTTGTGATGCAGGGAGGTCAGGATATGTTTGAGTGTGCGGCTGCCGCACGCCTCGTAGATCAATTCGTGAAAGCGGGTGTCCAGCTCGACCAGATGCGAAACGTCGTTCTTTTCCGTGTAAAAGCCCATCAGATCGACGACCTCGCGCATCTCGGCAAGCTGCGCGTTCGTGATGCGCTCCGCCGCCCAATACGCCGCCTGCCCCTCAAGCATATGGCGAATGGTGGAAACGTCTTGATAATCCTCGTCCGAAAAGCCCTTGACCACGACGCCGCGGTTGGGCTGCGAAACGACCAGATCTTCCAATTCGAGCTGCTTTAACGCCTCGCGCACGGGCGTGCGGCTGACGCCAAGCTCCTCGGCGAGCTTCATTTCAACGAGACAATCGCCCGTGGAATAGCGACCCTCCGCGATGCCGTCGCGCAGGAAACGATAGACCTTATCGGAAAGCGAGCCGTAATCCTTGGGATCGAAAAAAACGGTCATGAATGCGTTTACCTCTTATGTGGTTTTAGTTTATCTCTTTTCGGTGCGAAAAACAAGCGTTTCCGATAAATCATGGCGGGAGCGCTTCGGCGGACGCAGGACGGGACGCAAACCCGCCCGAAAAGAAACGGTACGCGCAAAAACGGTTCATTTCCGTCGTGAGAAGCACATATGGTAAACCATGACGATATGCCTTGATCAGCAGCATATGCCCGCACCTGTCCGCACGAACGGGAGGAAACCCGACGCGTCCGATTGGAAGCGCGACCTATACCCGTATTTGCCGCAGCGCGTAAATGCGCTTCTATCAATGGTGCAGACAGACGGCGTCGAGGAGCTGCGGCTGCGCGCAAACCGACCGATACAGCTTGTCTTTGGCGACGGCGAGCGGATTTTGTACGGCGCGAATCAAACCGCCGCCGTGACGCAGAGGGAGTGCGAGGAGACGCTTTTGCGCTTTGCGGCGTATTCGCTTTACGCACATGAGAGCGAGCTGGGGCAAGGGTTTATCACGGTGCGCGGCGGCTACCGCGTGGGCGTTTGCGGGGCGTGCGCGCTTTCGGGCGAGGGGGAATGGCGCATATGCGGCGTTACGTCTTTGAACATCCGCGTGTCGCGTGCCGTCGTGGGCGCGGCGAAAAAGCTCATGCCGTTTCTGGCGGACAAAGAAGGACGCGCGCGCTCCATGCTGATCGTTTCCCCGCCCGGCTGCGGCAAAACGACGCTTTTGCGGGACGTTGCCCGCGCCCTGTCGGACGGGCTGTATGGCGCGAAGCCCGCTCGCGTCGGGCTTGTGGACGAACGATGCGAGCTATGCGGCGCGGTGGGCGGCGAGGGCGGGTTCGACGTCGGAATCCGAACGGACGTGCTTACGGGGATGCCGCGCGGGAAGGCGATGCGGCTCATGCTGCGCACGCTTGCGCCAAACGTGATCGTGACGGACGAACTCGGCGCGGAGGGCGACGCTGAGGCAGCGTTCGAGGCGATCAACGGCGGCGTACAGGTCGTGACCAGCGCGCACGCGGGCGGCTTAGCCGCGCTGCTTCGGCGCCGTGCGTTTGCCGAGATGTTTGCCGCGGGCGTGTTTTCGCGCGTCGTGCTGCTGGGCAGGTCGCGCGGGGTCGGAACGATCGAGCGCGTATGGCGCATGGACGGAGAAACAGTTTTTGTGACGGAGGAGCAAGACGATGCGTTTGATTGCGGCGGCTCTGATGCTTGTTTGCTGCGCGGGAGCGGGGGCTTCCTATGCGCGGAGGCTGACGCGCAGAGCGGAGGCGCTCTGCTTGCTCGTTGCGAGCCTATGGTCGATCCTGACGCGAGCGCTCGACGGGGGCGAGACGATCTATGGCTGCTTGTCGGCGGAAAGTGAACGCGACCCGTTCTGGAAGGACGCGCTTGTCGCCATGCGCGGCGGGACGGAGCCGAAAGGCGCATGGGAGGCGGGTATTCGGAAGGCGGATGCGGAAAACGGCGTCTTTTCGGCGCTGGACGAGAAGGATCGCGCCTGCGCGGGCGAGGTGTTTTCTTTGTTTCAACCGCATATGCAGCTTCAAACGCGCGCGAGTATGCGCATTGAGGCGCCGAAACGCCTGCATACGCTCGAGGAGCGGGCGGAGGAAGCGAAGCGCGCTGCGCGGGAAAAGGCGCGCGTGTGTCAAACGCTCGGGCTGCTCCTGGGCGCGGGGCTCGGCATACTGCTTTTGTGAGAAACGGACGACGGCAGTCAAAGAAAGGACGCTTTTATGCGCAAACGAACGCCTTTGCGCAGCGCGGGCGGGAGAGAACAGCAAATGGACGTTGAGATGCTTTTTAAGATCGCGGGGGTCGGCGTCGTGGCGGCAATCGTGACGCAGCTGCTCAAACAGACGGGGCGCGACGAACTGGCGACGGTCGCGGCAATCGCGGGGCTCATCATCGGACTCATGATGATGCTGGACATGGTGGAGGAGCTGCTCGACAGCGTGCGCGCCGTGTTCAACTTCTATTGAGCGCGTGAAAACGGCGGGGATGGATGTGCATGAACGTGTTTCAGATGGTGCTTGTGGCGATCACGGGGACGGCGATTGCCGCGCTCGTGCGAACCGTTCGGCCCGAGCTGGCGCTGATCCTGTCGATCGGAACGGGGCTGATCGTGCTGGGCGCGGCGCTCGGCCCGCTGACGGGAATCACGGAGAAGCTCGGCGAGCTGATGCGAACCTACGGCTTGAGCGAGGGTATGCTTTCCGCGCTGATCAAGATCGTCGGGGTGGCGTTTTTGTCGCAGTTCGGCGCGGACGCTTGCAGGGACGCGGGCAGCGCGTCCGTCGCGGACAAGGTGGAGCTGTTTGGACGGGTTGCGATACTGGCGCTTGCCGCGCCCGCGGCGATTGCGACGGTAAGCGAGGCGGCGGGGCTGCTCGACGGCGCGTTTTAGTGCGTCTGCTGCTGCTTTTTGCGGCGGCGCTTTGCTTCGTTCCGCGCGGTTCGCTTGCCGCTTCGCCCGATCCTTCGCCGTCGCCCCTGCCCGACGCGTCGCTGCAAAACGAGGTGACGAAAAGGCTCTTTTCCATTGATTGGAGCGAGATCGAACGGATCGTTTCCGCTCTGCCCGAGGAGGTGCGCGCGCTTTGGGAGAACAGAAGCGCCGCGGAGCTTACGGAACGGTTCGCGCTGGACGGAACGCTGCTCGGCGAAGATTCGGCGCTCGAAAGCGGATACAAAGCCGCCTTGTCGCTGCTTTCGGCGGAGAGAAAGCGCCTAAGCGGGCTGTTTTGCTCGCTGGTCGGGATCTCGCTTTTGGGCGCGTTCTGCCGCGCGGCGGCGGGCGAGAAGGGCGGCGTGTCCGAGATGGCGGCGTTCGTTTCGCGCTGCTTCACGCTGACGGCGCTGCTTGCCGCGTTTCTCTCCTGCGCGGGGATGGCGCGGGACTGCGCAAACACGCTGGGAGAGCTGATCGAATGGGTCGCGCCGATCCTTTTGACGCTGTTGACCGCGATGGGCTGCACGGCGGGCGCGGGCGTGTTCGCGCCGACGCTTTCGCTGCTTGCGGGCGGGGTTGCGGGGGCGATGAAAACGGCGGTCATCCCGCTTGCGCTCTGCGGGGGCGTGCTCGGTATGTTCGACGCGCTGTCGGAGCGCGCCGCGCTCGGCGAGATGAGCGCGCTGATCAAAAGCGCGGTCAAGTGGGTCGTTGGCGCCGTTACGACGCTGTTTCTCGGGATAACGGGCGTGCGCGGCATGATGGCGTCCTCGTTTGATCGCGTGTCCGTGCGGGCGGCAAGGTTCGCGGCGGGCAGCGCGGCGCCGATGGTCGGCTCGCTCGTAACGGGAACGTTCGATACGGCGCTCGGCGCGGCGGGGCTGGTCAAAAATGCCGCGGGCGTGACGGCGATGCTGTTTTTGGCGGCGGTTGCGCTCGTCCCGCTTTTGCGTCTCGCGGCATATATGCTGCTCGTGCGCGTATGCGCGGCGCTCATCCAGCCGATCGCGGATAAAAAACAGGTCGGTATGCTGCGCGCGGGCGCGGATATGCTCTCCGTGCTGCTTTCGGCGTGCGTCGCCGTGTCGATTATGTTTATCGTGACGGTCGGGCTGGTCACGGGCTTGAACAACGGCGGCTATTGGGGGTGAAACGAATGCGGGGCAGCGATGAATGAAATTTCGGCGTTTACGAAGAACGTCGTCGCGCTTTCGCTCGCGCTGGCGGCGACGGAGTTCCTCTTGCCGAACGGACGGATGCGCCAGAGCGCGCGCGTCGGCACGGGTATGCTGTTTTTCGCATATGTCGCGGAATGGATCCTTGGCATAATTGCGTCATGGGGGGTATAGAAATGCAGAAGGAGACAAGACCGGTCGCGGGTGCGCCGCTCACCCGCCTTTTGACGAAGCTGCGCGGCAACAAGCGGTTTGAAACGATCGTTTTCGGCTCCGTCATCGCGCTTGCCGTATTGCTGTATGCGCTTTCGCTCGTCGGAGAGAAAAAGGACGCGGATGCGGGCGGGCAAACGGCGGTTACGGCTTCGGACGACTATGCCGGGGAGACGGAGCGGCGATTGACGCAGGTGCTCTCGAGCATTCGCGGCGCGGGCAAGGTGGAGGTGATGATCACATACGAAACGGGCAAGGAGATCGTCGCCGCCATGCGCTCGAACACGAACACGAACGCGTCGGAATCGAGCGACGGCGACCATGTGAGCACGACCACGCAGACCACCGAGAGCACGCAGCCCGCGACCATCGGCAAAAACGGCGCAGACGAGCCGCTGATCCTGATGGAGAAAAACCCGACGGTGCGCGGCGTCGTGGTCGTTGCGGAGGGTGCGGCGGACGTGCGGGTCAAGCTCGACCTGCTGCGCGCGGTGCAGGCGGCGCTGGACATTCCGCTTTCGCGCATCGAGGTATTTGAAAGAACCGCGGCAAAACAGGATTAGGGAGGGAGAACGATGAATCGCATGAAAAGCACAAGGCTGAAACTGAACAAAAAGGTCGTTACATTGGCGGGGGTTACGCTGCTGCTTCTCGGCGCGGTCGCGGCGAATCTGCTCATCGGGCGGGAAGCGGATAAGGAAAACGACGCGC
>CAZBVC010000039.1:0-12802 GCA_964495255.1 uncultured Oscillospiraceae bacterium | reverse complement strand
CGACGCGCAGGCGCAGAAGCTCGCCATCGTGGACGCGATGGAGAAGGAGATGACCATCGAGAGCCTGCTGAAAGCGAAGGGCTTTGCCGACGCGGCGGTGACGCTGCACGAGGGCTCGGTCAACGTCGTGCTTTCCGCGGAGACGCTTACGGACGAACAGGTGGCGCAGGTGCTCGACATCATCCTGCGCGAAACCGACGCCGGCGCGGAGGACGTCAAGATCACGACCGCGCAATAAGACGCATGCGCACGGCTTTACATCTGCGCAAAACACTGATATAATCAAGCAAATGAAGAACGGAGGTGTACATATGCCGGAGAATAACGGTATAAATGCCGAGGTTGCCGAAGCGAGCAAGGACGGAGGGCGCATCATTTTCGCGGACGACGTGGTCGCCACGATCGCCGCGCTTGCCGTTGCGGACGTTGAAGGCGTCGCCGCCATGAGCGGCGGCATGGTGGAGGGCATCTCGGAGATGCTCGGCAAAAAGAACGTGACCAAGGGCGTAAAGGTCGAGGTCGGGCAGGAGGAAGCCGCGATCGACGTTTCCGTCAGCGTCAAATACGGATTCAAGATCAAGGACGTCTGCGAAAAGATTCAGGTCGCCGTGAAAAACGCTATCGAGACCATGACCGGTCTGCGCGTGATCGAGGTCAACGTGCTCGTGCAGAACGTCGTGTTCGAGCAGCCGGAGCCCGAGCCGAGCCGCGCGGAAAAGCGCAAGGCGGTAAAGGAAAAGGAAAAGGAAGAAAAGGAACAGGAAGCGGAGGCGGCCGCCGCGGAAGCGCCCGTCGAACAGCCCCGCGTCAAATAGCGCCGACAAAACGCCGCGGACGGGGAAATGCTCGCCCGCGGTTTTGGCTTGCTTTACAAATGAAAGGCAGTGTTGAAAATGAAGCTCAAAGTGTTTGATCGGATCCTGCTGGCGATTCTTTTGATCGCGGCGATCGTCGTGTCGTTCGTGCTGTTCGGCGTGGCGGCAAACGTTGTCAAAGAGGCTGTCGCCGTGCGTTTTATCGGCTTGTTCTACGCGTATCGACAAAACGCGCTGATCCTTGCGGGCTGCGGGCTTGTTCTGCTGCTCATCTCGCTCAAGCTGCTCTTTGCGGGCCGCGGCGCGCAGAAGGAGCAATCCGTTCGCCCCGCGTCCACGCTGATGAAGCAGACCGAGATCGGCGGCGCATACATCTCGCTCGACGCGATCGACGCGATGGTGCAGCGGCATTGCCGCACGATTCAGCGCGTAAGAGACGTCCATACCACGATTCGCGCCGACGAGACCGGCGTGACGATCGGCATCCGTCTTTCGGTGCTTGCCGATACGGACGTGATTACGCTTTCCAACGAGCTGCAATCGTCGCTCAAAGCCTACGTCGAGAGCTTGACGGGCATCGCGGTCAAGGAGATCGGCGTATTGATCGAAAACGCGAGCGCGTCGAGCACGAGCGCACCGAGCCGCGCGGAGTAGGAGAGACAATAGAATGGAGAAGATCGTCGCGTTCATTCGGGAACATAAATGGACGGTGCTGCTCGTCGCCATCGGCTTGATCCTGGCGATCCTGTTCATGAGCATCGGTTTTTGGAAGACGCTTCTGCTGTTTGCAATCCTCGCGGTCTGCTTCGTGCTGGGCATTTTGCTCGATCAAGGCGGCCCCGAGGGCGTAAAGGCGTTCTTTGTCAGATTGTTTACCAAGGATTCGAAAAAATGAGCAGAACCGGAGCCAGAGAGGTCTCGATGATGCTGCTCTATTCGGATTCGCTGGGCGGAGCGGGAACGCCGCGCGGCGTATGCGCGCACGCGGAGGACTTGAAGCCCGACGCGTTGGACGAGGAGGACGTCGCCTATGCCGAACAGATCGTTTCGGGCGTCGGCACGGAAAAGCCGCGCATCGACGCGTTGATTTCGGAATACGCCGAAGGCTGGGCGATCGAGCGGATCGCGCGCGTGGATCTTGCGATTCTGCGCGTGGCGATCTATGAGATGCTGTACCGCGAGGACGTGCCGACGGGCGCCGCGATCAACGAGGCGGTCGAGCTTGCCAAAAGATTCGGCGGCGAGCGCTCCTATGCGTTTATCAACGGCATTTTGGGTTCGGTGGCGAAAAAGCTGCAAGCCGAAGCGGAATGAGCGGGTTGTATTTGGGCGTCGATACCAGCGCGTATACGACGTCCGTGGCATGCGTATCGGAAGAAGGCATCGTTTTCGATCGGAGAACGGTGCTTTCCGTACCTTTGGGCGAACGCGGGCTGCGCCAATCCGACGCGGTGTTTCAACATGTGCGCAATCTGCCCGCGCTGACAAGCGCACTGTTTGCGGCGATTGATGCGAGCGACGTTCTCGCGCTGGGCGTGAGCAATCAACCGACGGCGGACGAAGAAAGCTATATGCCCGTATTTCTTGCGGGGAAAGCCGCCGCCGCCGCGATTTCGGGCGCTTTGGGCGTGATGCAAAACGAAAGCACGCATCAAGCGGGGCATATCCGCGCGGCGCTCTATGGGCGGGAGACGCTTTTATGCGAAGGAACGCTGCTTGCGCTGCATCTTTCGGGCGGCACGACGGATCTGCTTTCGGTCTCCTTTGCGGACGGCGCGCTCCCAAAAATTACCCGCGTGGGACGATCGACCGACCTGCACGCGGGGCAATTTGTCGACCGTGTCGGCGTCAGGCTGGGGCTGCCGTTTCCGAGCGGCAAGCTCCTCGAACAGCTTGCGATGCGGGCCAAGGAGCGAAGCATCAAGCTGCCTTCTGCCGTAAAGGACGCGCAAAACGGGATTGCGGGTTCGTTTCTCGGCGCGAACGAGCCGCTTGAACCCCCCGCCGATCTCGACAACGGAATCCTATGCTCGTTTTCGGGCGCGGAGTCGCTCGCGTGCCGCCAGCTCGAAGGGGGCGCGGCACGTGAGGAGATTGCGTTCGCCGTTTACGATTGTCTGGCGCGCACGTTCGGCAAGATGATCGAGCGCGCGTGTCAAACGTATGGGGCGGACAAGGTTTTGCTTGCGGGCGGCGTTGCGGGCAGCGCGCTTTTGCGCGAACTTTTGGCGAAGCGGACGCGGCGGGAACTGTTTTTCGCCGAGACGAAGCTCGCTTCGGACAACGCGGTCGGCGCGGCGCTTTTGGCGCGTGACGCATATCGAAAAAACGGCGCGTCGATGCGACATGGAGGTTGAGCATGGAGGAGTTTAGCGCGCCGCTGTTTTCCGTCAGCGAGTTAAACGGCTATGTCTCCGCGCTGATCACAAGCGACGAGCGGCTCAAAAGCGTGCGCGTCGAGGGCGAGATCAGCGGTTTCAAACGCCATACGTCGGGGCATTTATACTTTTCTTTGAAGGACGAAAACGCGCTCGTGCGCTGCGTGATGTTTCGTCAGCAGGCGGCGAGGCTTCGGTTCGATCCGAGCGACGGCATGCATGTCGTTTTGTACGGCAGCGCGTCGATCTATGAAAAAAGCGGCGATTTTCAGCTTTACGCGCGCTATCTGTCCAAGCGCGGCGAGGGCGAGCTGTATGCGCGGTTTTTACAGCTCAAAGCGAGGCTCGATTCGGAGGGGCTGTTCTCCGAGGCGCATAAGCGAAAAATTCCGTTTTTGCCGCGGCGCGTCGGCGTGATTACGAGCGAAACGGGCGCCGCGTTGCAGGATGTTTTGAACGTGCTGCATCGCAGGTTTCCGCATATGCCCGTTGTGATTCGACCCGTGCCCGTGCAGGGGGACGGGGCGGCGGCGGAGATTGCCCAAGCCATTCGTGAGATGAACGCGGCGCGTGCGGCGGACGTTTTGATCGTCGGGCGCGGCGGCGGCAGCATCGAGGAGCTTTGGGCGTTCAACGAGATCGAGGTGGCGCGCGCGCTGTTTGAAAGCGAGATTCCGACCGTCAGCGCGGTCGGACACGAGACGGATTTCACGATTGCGGATTTTGTCGCCGATCTGCGCGCGCCAACGCCCTCTGCGGCGGCGGAGCTTTGCGTGCCGGAGGAGGAAGCCTGCCGCGCGGCGATTGACGCGCTGAACGAGCGCATGAGGCGCGCCGTGCAGGCTCGCATGGAACGTATGCGCGCGACGTTGCGGCTGTATCAAAGCGCGCGCGCCTTCCGTATGCTCGAAAACCGCGTGTATCAGGGTCGGCAGACGCTCGAATACGCGTCCGAACGGTTGCACAGAGCCATGCGGACGCGCGTGAAAAACGCGAGGGACGAGCTTTTGCGCCTGTCCGAAAAGGCGGAGGTAATGAGCCCCGCGCATGTGTTGGAGCGCGGCTACGCGATCGTTACGGACGATCAAGGCGCGCCCGTTTCCTCCGCTTTGCGGCTCGCGGCGGGACAAAACGTAAACCTGATGCTGCACGACGGCAAAGCGGCGGCGCAGATCAAAGACATCGAGATAGGGGGCGTCGAACATGGAAAACAAAGAACCGACGTTTGAAGAAGCGATGGAGCGGCTGACCGCCATCGTCGAAAAGCTGGAAAGCGGCACGGGCACGCTGGAAGAGATGATCCGCCTGTACGAGCAGGGCGTGACGCTGGTGAACGGCTGCACAAAGCGGCTTGACGGATACGAGGCGACGGTAACGAAGCTGTCCGCCGTCAGCGAGGAAGCGTGAACATGGCAAAAAGCGCCTTTGCCGACGCGTCGATTTCGCGCTATGCCGACATGATCGAAACCGAGCTGGACACGCTCGGGAAGAACGAAGCGATACCCGAGCCGCTTCGCGCGAGCATGACCTATACGCTCTGCGGCGGCGGAAAAAGACTGCGCGGCGGTATGTGCATGGCGGCGTGCGAGCTGTTCGGCGGCAGCGCGGCGGACGCGCTCATTCCCGCCTGCGCGCTGGAAATGATCCACGCGTATTCGCTGATTCATGACGACCTGCCCGCCATGGACGACGACGATATGCGGCGCGGCAAGCCGTCAAACCATATCGCGTTTGGCGAGGCGACGGCGATATTGGCGGGAGACGGGCTGCAATCGCTCGCGTTTCTCTGGCTTTCGGCGCTTGGGGACACGCGCGTTTTACGCATCTTTGCGCAGAGCGCGTTTGAGATGGTCATGGGGCAAACGCTCGACATGCGCGACCAAATCGACGTTTCGCAGCTTGTGAAGCTGCAAGATTACAAAACGTGCGCGCTGTTTCGCGCGGCGGCGGCGTCGGGCGCGTGCAGAGCGCAGGCGTCGGAAGCGGACGTGCAAAGCATGATGCGCTTTGCCACGGCGTACGGTATGCTGTTTCAGATTACGGACGACATTTTGGACGCGTGCGGCAGCGCGGCGGTTATGGGCAAGAGCGCGGGCAAGGACGCCGCTTCGGGCAAGCTGACGTTCGTAACCGCTTACGGGCGCGACGGCGCCGAGGTCAGGGCGGAAGCCTGCGCCGCCGAGGCGAGATCGGCGCTTGCCGCGATGAACGCAGAGAGCGGCTTTTTCTCGGAATTGATCGACCGAACGCTCGATCGGCGGGCTTGAATGGCGCGGGGATGCGAAAACAAGAACCAAAGGGACTTTTTCGACATGGGTGATACGCTGCTGGAACATATCGATTCGCTGGAGGATTATCGCCGCGTCAGCGACGCGGATCTGCCGCGCCTTGCAAACGAGATTCGCGCCTACATGATAGACGTGGTATCCAAGCGCGGCGGGCATCTTTCCGCGAGCCTCGGCGCGGTCGAGCTCATCATGGCGATCCATCGCGTGTTTGACAGCCCGACGGATAAGATCGTGTTCGACGTCGGGCATCAGGCGTATGCGCATAAGATTTTGACGGGCAGACGCGCGGCGTTTGAAAGCCTGCGCGCGGAGGACGGAATCAGCGGCTTCCCGAAGCGCGACGAGAGCGAGCACGACCGCTTCGACACGGGTCATGCCACAACGTCCGTTTCCGCCGCGCTGGGCATGGCGCGCGCCATGAAGCTCGCGCATGAGGACGGCGTCGCGGTGGCGGTCATCGGCGACGGCGCGCTGACGGGCGGCATGGCGTATGAGGCGATCAACGACGCGGGGCAGGCGGACGTTCCGCTCGTCATCATACTGAACGACAACGAGATGAGCATTTCGCAAAACGTCGGCGCGATGCATAAGGCACTGATTAATATGCGCGTGAGCCGCAGCTATGTGCGCCTCAAACGCTTTGTCGTGCGCGCGCTGGATACGGGCGTGATCGGGCGCTGGCTTTCCGGGCATATGGAGACGCTGAAAAACCGCATCAAGAGCTTTCTTCTGCCGCATATGCCGTTCGAGGAGATGGGCTTTCTTTATCTGGGCCCGATCGACGGACATGATATAAAGGCGCTCGTTCGCATTCTTTCGCGCGCGAAGGCGATGCGCGTGCCCGTGATCGTGCATTGCGTGACGCAGAAGGGACGCGGCTACGTCTATTCCGAGCGCAATCCCGAAAAGTTTCACGGCACCGCACCGTTTTCCGTCGATACGGGCGAGGTGGAGCATCTTGTCAAGAAAAGCAACTCCGCCGTTTTCGGCGACGCGCTGACGCGGCTTGCGGAGGCGGACGAGAAAATCGTCGCCGTTACCGCCGCGATGCCGCTCGGCACGGGGCTGACGGACTTTGCCGAGCGCTTCCCCGACCGTTTTTTTGACGTCGGCATCGCCGAGCAGCATGCCGTGACGATGGCGGCGGGGCTGGCCGCGGGCGGAATGAAACCCGTCGTTGCGATTTATTCTACGTTTTTGCAGCGCGCCTACGATCAGGTATTGCACGACGTATGCCTGCAAAGGCTGCCCGTCGTGTTTGCGATCGACCGCGCGGGGCTTGTCGGCGAGGACGGCGAGACGCATCAGGGCATATACGATCTTGCGTATCTTTCCGCCGTGCCGAACCTGACGATCTATTCGCCCGCGACGCAGCAGGAGCTGGTGCATATGCTGCATCTTGCGCTGGAAAGCGGCGAACCCGCGGCGATTCGCTATAACCGCGGCTCGCTGATGCAATGCGTCTCATCCGTGCCGGTCGAGAAGGGCGTTTGGGTGGAGGAGGCGCCGATCTCCGCGTGTACGGTGATCGCAACGGGCGATATGGTGGCGCTTGCGCTGCCCGTTGCGCGCGCGTGCGGGGCGGGGCTGATTAACGCGCGAACGGTGCGCCCGCTCGATGAAAGTATGCTTCTTCGCGTCAAGCAGGCGGCAAAGCGCGTCATCGTGATGGAGGACGGGATTGATTGCCTCGGATTAACGGTAACGGCGGCGCTTTCGCCCGTTCCCGTTACACGGCTTTGCGTGCCGAACGAGCCGATCGTGCAGGCGACGCAGGCGCGTCAGCGGGAAAAGTGCGGTTTGACCGCCGAACGGCTGGAAAAGGAGATCAAGAGGCGTGCATGAAGCAGAGATTCGATATTTTATTGACGGAACAGGGCTTGGCGAAGAGCCGTGAGCAGCTCACGCGTGCAATGCGGAGGCGGGCATGAAGCAGAGACTCGATGTTTTATTGACGGAGCGGGGCTTAACCAAAAGTCGTGAGCAGGCGCGCGCGCTCATCATGGCGGGCGTCGTATACGTCGGCGAGACGAAGGCGCAAAAGGCGGGCGACATGGTGCAGGAGGACGCGCTTCTCACCGTGCGCGGCAGCACTTGCCCGTTCGTCAGCCGCGGCGGCTTGAAGCTGCAAAAGGCGATGCAGACGTTCCCGATTTGCCTGGAAAACGCCGTCTGCGCGGATATCGGCGCGTCCACGGGCGGCTTTACGGACTGTATGCTGCAAAGCGGCGCAAAGCGCGTGTTCGCGGTTGACGTCGGCTACGGTCAGCTTGATTGGAAGCTGAGAAGCGACGGCCGCGTGGTCGTGCTCGAAAAGCGGAACGCGCGCTTTATGGAGCCGGATTGGTACGGCGAAGCGCTCGATTTTGCCAGCATCGACGTATCCTTCATTTCGCTGGACAAGATCCTGCCCGCGCTGCTTCCCTGCCTAGGGGACGGGGCGGAGGTCGTTGCGCTCATCAAGCCGCAGTTTGAGGCGGGGCGGGACAAGGTCGGCAAGCATGGCGTGGTGAGCGACGGCAAAACGCATATCGAGGTGTGTAAACGCATCATAAACGTTGCATGCAGCGAACGTTATGCGCCGCTGGGGATTACATATTCACCGATCAGAGGGCCGAAGGGAAACGTCGAGTTTTTGCTTTGGATGAAAAAGTGCCCGCCAAACAGCGATTTTTCTTGCGAAATTGACGATCGAAAAATTGAAAAAACTGTGAATTCGTCATCGGAACTATGCATATCTTGAAAAGTTTATTCATTTGATTCTTGTATTATTATGAATTCGACTGTATAATATATGAACATATGACAGCAGGGAACGACCGGTTGCTGATCGGTTTTGTCGGCAACATGGAAAAGCAGGGCGCGCTTGATCGCCGTGACGAGCTGATGCGCGTTGCACGGTCTTTTTCCCACACCTGCGTGTTTTACGAAAGTGCGGCGGCGTTGTCCCGCGAAACGCGCGCGCTCGACCTGCTTGTCGTGATCGGCGGAGACGGCACGCTGCTGCGGTTTGCGTCGGCTGCGTCGGAGAAGGGCGTTCCGATTCTTGGCGTGAACCTCGGGCGCATCGGCTTCCTCAACGAGATTACGGCGGATGATTTTACCGCCGCGCTGCGTCGCTTTCTGGCGGGGGATTTTGTGCTCGACGAGCGTAAAATGCTTTCCTGCCGCGTCAACGAGGGCAGGGAAAGCGTTTGCCTCAACGACGCGCTTGTGTTCAAACATTCGTTCTCGGGCACGGTGCAGGTGGACATCGCCTTGGACGATCTGTTCGTCGGCACGGTGTTTGCGGACGGCGTGATCGCGTCCACCGCGACGGGTTCCACGGCGTACACGCTCTCCGCGGGCGGGCCGATCATGGCGCCCGGCATGGATGGAATCGTGATGACGCCCGTATGCTCGCATACGCTGCATTTGCGGCCGGTGGTCTCCTCCTGCGACGCGGTTTGGACGTTTACGCTCGGCGGAAACGGATTTGTCGCGGCGGACGGCATCAAGATTGCGGAGGTCGGCATGGGCGACCGCGTTCGCGTAACGGGCGCGAGCCGCGTCACGCGGTTTGTGCGCTTCGGCGAGAAGAACGTGTTCGAATTGATTAAAAACAAGCTCACCTGACGGGTGAAAAGTGTTTGTCGGATGAGGCATGGATACCCATTTGACCAAGATTGGAGCGCCGAACTATGAAGGCAAAACGACATGAGACGATCGCGAAGCTGATCGCTGCGGAGAATATCGAAACGCAGGAGGATTTGGCGAGCCGTCTTGGCGACGAGGGCTTCCCCGTTACGCAGGCGACCGTGTCGCGCGACATTAAGGAGCTGCGTCTCATCAAGGTGCTGACGCCCGAGGGCCGCTATCGCTATGCGACGGTCGAGAAGGCGGAGGCGGATTTGCAGGAGCGGTTCATTCATATTTTCTCCAACTGCGTGCTTTCCGTTTCGTCAACGGGCAGCCTGATCGTCATCAAGACCATCGCGGGCAGCGCGCCGGCGGCGGCGGAGGCGGTCGATTCGCTCAAATGGCCGGACGTGCTGGGTTCCATCGCGGGCGACAATACGATATTCGTCGCGGCGCGGGATCAAAAGTATGTAAACGAGATCATCCGAAAGTTCCAGCGGATGATGAAATAGGAGGCGCGCTTTGCTTGCAAGGTTGGTTATCGGCAACATTGCGTTGATCGAACGGCTGGACGTCGCGTTTGACGACGGTTTTTCCGTATTGACGGGCGAAACCGGGGCGGGCAAATCCATTATTATCGAAGCGTTAAATTTCGTATTGGGCGAACGCGCGAGCCGCGAGCTGGTGAAATCCGGCGAAACGAAGGCGAGCGTGGAAGCCTTATTTACGTTGTCCGAAAACGACGCCGTATACGCCGCTCTGCGCGAGCAGGGGCTGGATGCGGAGGACGATACGCTTACGCTGTATCGCGAGTTCTCCGTTGCGGGCAAAAACGTTTGCCGCGTCAACGGCGTGATGGTATCCGCCGCCGCGCTCAAAGCGATTGGGGACGCGCTCGTGGATATCCACGGGCAGCACGCGCATCAATCCCTCCTGAACCCGAAGAAGCATATCGATCTGCTGGATGATTTTATCGGCGCGGAGGCCGCTTCGGTCAAGCGCGAAACGGCGGAAATGTATCACGACGCCGCGGAGAAGCGCAGGAAGCTGAACGCCGCGCAGGTGGACGAGCATGAGCGCGAGCGCCGCTGCGATTTGATCGCCTACCAGATGAAGGAGATCGAAAGCGCGGGCTTGTCCGAGGGCGAGGAAGACGACTTGATCGAGCAGCGCGACCTGATGCGCAACGCGCAGGCCATCATGCAGGGGCTCGACGACGCGAGGGAGACGCTCGGCGGCAGCGAGGCGGAGAGCGCGGTATCGTTATGCAGCGCGGCGCTGCACGCATTGGACGCGATCGCCCCCTATAAGCAGGCGTATGCGGACGCTGCGGAGCGGCTGCGCGAGCTGTATTACAACATGGAGGACGTTTACAACGCCGTGCGCGATTGCCGCGAGGATTTTTCCTACGAGCCCGCGTCGCTGGACGAGATCGAATCGCGGCTCGAGCTGATCGCCTCGCTGAAACGCAAGTATGGCGCGGATATTCCCGCGATTCTCGCCTATCAAGACGAAATCGCGGCGGAATACGAGCTGCTTTCAACGGTTGAAGAGCGCAGGGAGGCGTTACAGCGCGCCTACGACGAGGCGCTTTCGCGCTACAATGTTTGCGCGGAGCGGCTTTCCGAGCTGCGCAAAACGGCGGCGGCGGCGCTGACGGAGCGTCTGCTGCCCGAGCTGTCCGACCTCGGTATGCCGCACGCGTCGTTCGAGGTTGCGTTTGCGCGGCTAAGCGGCGAGCTGCCGTCGGCAAACGGCGCAGACGAGCTTGAATTTCTGCTTTCGGCCAATTTGGGCGAGCCTGTCAAACCGCTTTCACGCGTTGCGTCGGGCGGCGAGCTTTCGCGCATCATGCTGGCGCTCAAAACCGTGCTTGCGGACATGGATCGGATGCCGACGATGGTGTTTGACGAGATCGACAGCGGCATCAGCGGCCAGGTCGGAACGGCGGTTGCGGTGAAGATGCGCAGAATCGCGCGGATGCATCAGGTTTTGTGCATTACACATTTGCCGCAGATCGCGGCGTTTGCGAACCACCAATATGTGGTATATAAGTTTGAGGAGGATGGGCGGACGAAATCCACCGCCGTCCTGCTGGAAGAAGACGCCCGCGCCGCGGAGATCGCGCGCGTAATGGGCGCGGATCCGAACGACGCCGTCGCGTTGGAGCACGCTCAAAGGCTGATTCGAAACGCGGCGGAGCTTTCTCGCCGGCTTTCGTAGCACACGCAACAAAGACGCGGCAGCGCGCTTTCGCGGTCGGAAGCATTTGCCACCTTTTCAACCCCTTCACGCGGGATATTTTGCGCATACGCATCACAATCTAACCTCATTCTTTGAGAGAGCGCGTCGGAAAGCGCCGATGCGGCATGAGGTGAAAGATTTGGGAAAGCGGTTGCGCACAATTTGGCGCATATTCGGTTTGATGCTCTGCGCGGCGCTGACGGCGCTCAATCTTTCGCCCGAGATGCGCTACATTCGCTCCTTGCCCGACACGCTGCACGTTTCGTCAAGCGCGCGGCTTTCCGCCCTGTATGCGCGAACGAACGCGCTGATCCGCTTGGAGGGCGACAAGGCGGTCGCCGTGTCGGAGTCGGGCGACGAGCGCTTAACGGAGCTTGCCGACGGCGCGCTTTCGTATAAGCTCCTCGGCGTAATCGATCTCAAAACCGTTGCGATCAAGCGCGTGGACGAGGTGCTTATCACGCCCGGCGGCACGACAGTCGGGATCCTCATCCATACGGAGGGCGTTCTGGTGGTCGGGCTCGGCGCGGTGGAAACGCAGCTCGGCGCGGTGGGGCCCGCAGCCGCTGCGGGCGTGAAGGCGGGCGATTTGATTACGGCGGTGAACGGCGCGGCGGTTTTGAACGCGGATCAGCTGGCAAGCGCGTGCGCAAAGGCGTGCGGCGCGTCGGACGGCAAGCTGACGCTCACGCTCGTGCGGGACGGGGAGATGAAGCAGGTTTCCGTTTCCGCCGCGGCGGAGAAAACGAGCGGCGCATATCGCCTGGGGCTTTGGGTGCGGGACAGCACGGCGGGCGTCGGCACGCTTTCGTTTTATGACGCGGATACGGGCTTATACGCCGCCTTGGGGCATCCCGTTTCGGACGTCGATACCCTTTCGCTTCTGCCTGTGCGCGAAGGACGCATTCTTTCGAGCGTGGTCGCCGAGGTCAAGAAGGGCGAGCAGGGCAGCCCCGGCGAGCTCATCGGACTGTTTGCCTATAACGCCGAGCCGCTCGGAAACGTGAAGCGCAACACCGAGTTCGGTATATTCGGCGAGATACGCTATCCCTACGAGAACGCGCTGACGGGCGACATTCCGCTCGGCTTTTGCGAGGAGGCGCACATGGGCTATGCGCAGCTGCTCGCAACGGTGGACGAAAGCGGCGTTCATGCGTTTGACTGCGAGATCCTTCGCGTCAACGCGCAGTCCGAGCCGGCGGTCAAGAGCATGATCGTTCGGGTCACGGACGAGGAACTTCTCGAACGAACGGGCGGCATCGTGCAGGGCATGAGCGGCTGCCCCGTGATACAGGACGGCAAACTGATCGGCGTTGTGACGCATGTGTTCGTCAACGACCCGACGCGCGGCTATTGCGTTTATGCCGCATGGATGTATGAGGAGATGCTGCATACAACCTTCGATTAGACCGAGTTTTTCGTGACAGATAGGCATGGGCGGGGGAGAACGAACGAATGC
>CAZBVC010000038.1:0-22376 GCA_964495255.1 uncultured Oscillospiraceae bacterium | reverse complement strand
ATCTGACGAAGCGCTTTGACAGCGCCGAGGTGCTCAAAGACGTGAGCTTCACACTCGAACGCGGAAAAACGCTTTCGATCATCGGCTCGTCGGGAAGCGGAAAAACGACCCTTTTGCGCTGCCTGAACTTTCTCGAAACAGCGGACGCGGGCACGATCTCGGTTGGCGGGGAAACGATATTTAACGCGTCGCTCCCGCCGCAAACCGACGCCGAACTGCGCCAAAAACGGCTGCATTTCGGGCTTGTGTTCCAATCGTTCAACCTGTTTCCGCAGTATACGGCGAAGCGCAACATCACGCTTGCCATGGAGCTGCACGCAAAGGAAAAGAGCGGCTTTCGCGAAAATAAGAAAGCGGTAATCAAGCAGATATCCGATCGTGCGGACGCGCTTTTAACCGAAGTTGGACTGTCCGACCGAGCGGATTTTTATCCGTTTCAGCTTTCGGGCGGGCAGCAGCAGCGCGTCGCCATTGCGCGTGCGCTTGCGCTCGACCCCGAGATTCTCTGCTTTGACGAGCCGACCAGCGCGCTCGACCCCGAGCTTTCGGGCGAGGTGCTTTCTACGATTCGCCGCCTTGCCGAGCTTGGCAGAACGATGATTCTCGTGACGCACGAGATGTCCTTCGCGCGCGCGGTATCGGACGAGGTGCTGTTCATGGCGGGCGGCATGATATCAGAGCGGGGAAAACCCGAAGCGCTGTTTGCAAACCCGCAAACCGAACGCCTTCGCGCGTTCCTTTCCAGCGAGCAGGCGTAAAACCCGCCCGGCAAGGAAGCTAGTCGTTCCGATTCAAAAGCGCGATCGACAAGAGCCGATGCGTTAAACCGCTTACATCGTCCGGATCCAGAGAAAAAAGCTCCCTCATGCGCGCGAATCGGTGCAAAAGCGTGCTTCTGTGGATGAAAAGCGCGTCTGCCGTTTGCATGGCGTTCATGCCATGCTCGTAATAGGCGCGCAAGGTTGCCAGATATTCCGTCCCCTTTGCGGCGTCATACGCGCACATTTCGCGCGTTGCGCGTTCCGTAAGCGCGTTTGTCGGATACGCGTTTTGCAAAACGCGGCAAAGCGCGGGAACGGCTGCATCCGAATAACGCGTCGCTCCCCTCTCCCCTTCGCCCAAGGCAAGCGCAGCCTGCATTCGCGCGATCCGCAGCTCGTCCAAGCCTGCAAAAACGTCGCTCACGCCCGCGCAAAAGCGCCTTTGCGCGCATAAGGAGCCCATTGCAGAAACGACCTCTCCCTCCGTTTTTCCGCAGCGTGCGAGATTGACCGCGCAGATCACGTTTTGCTCGCGCACCGTTGAAGCGGAGCCGCGGAACAGATCCGCCAGCGCGGCGCAAATCGCCTCCAACGCGTTTTTTCTTCGATCCGCGCCGATTCCGCGCAGTTCCATGCAAACGAACGGATCGCTCCTTCTCCATCCGAATGCGACAAACGCCGCCTCGGTTTCGTTCGTATATGCGCCGTCGTCCAGCAAAAGCCCGATTTGTTTGCGAACAGCGTCATATTCCGCGCTCCCCACGTCCAAAAAGCGTTCGCCGCGGGACGAGGAAAGCAGCAGCGTCAGGAGCGACCCGAGGTGCGAAAGGATCGTTTCGTCGCCCGCGTAAAAGCGGCGCTCGCTGTCAAGCGCAACGAGGAACAGCGGTTGCTTGCCTCCGCCTACGTCCGTCGTCATCGCCTCGCCCAACGCCGCTCCCAGCGAAAAGCGACGCATCGCGCCGACGGGCGCATGATCCGAAAAACGCATTCTGCCCCGCAGCGCTTGGCAAAACGCTTCCGACGGATGCTCGCCTTCGTTTTTGGAATCGCTCCACCCGTTTTGCGAACGGGCAAGAATATGCGCCCCTTCGTCGATCAGCAGGACAGGGTTTTGCAGCATCTCCGTCGCGCAATCCAATAGCGCGTCCGCATCCACCTGCTCAGCGGCGAGCGCTTGCAGCTTTGCGCTCCATGCGTCAAAACGGTCAAACACGCGCTGCAACAGATTCATCAAGGGCAAAATCGATACGCTTTCGGGCAGAATGCAAAGGTTCGGGCAGACCTCCTCCGCGTTCCTCGGCGCGCATTTTACGCACACAAGCAGCGAATGCTGCCATGCGTCGCTTTGCGGCAAGTCGGTTGCGGCCGACTGCTCGCTTGCCAGATAAACGCGGTTTTCCGCCACGCGCTCGCCGTCCGTCCAGAACAGCGGACGCTCGACGTCCCCGCCGCCGCGCCGTATCCAAACGGAGGCCTGCGGATAGCGATACGTCAATTCGTCTGTAAGCAGCGTCAGTTTAACCATTCCTTTTCCCTCATCCTACATATTGTATGAAGATAAAAAGAAAATGTCAATGAATTGTTCGATTTCTTTTGTGTTTCCATGGTGTTATGATATCAAACAGTGTGACGGACGAAAGCGTGATCCAAGCGTTTTGATCGACAACGCCGACGTCCGCACGCAAGTTTGGATCGGAGAACAAAGCGATTATGCTCATCATCGGCGAAAAACTCAACGGCTTCATCCCTTCCGTTTCACGCGCAATCGCGGCAAAGGATTGGGAAAAGCTTCGCGCCTTGGCGCGTCGGCAAACGGAGGCGGGCGCGGAATATTTGGACGTTTGCGCGTCCGCGAACGAAAACGCGGAGGAGGAGAAGCAGACGCTTCTGCATCTGATCTCGCTTGTGCGCGAAACGGTCGATACGCCGATCTGCGCGGACTCCTCGAACCCGAAGAATATCCTTGCCGCGCTTCCCCTCTGCGGCGAAAGGGGGCTCGTCAACTCGGTCAGCGGGGACGACAAGCGCATGATTTCGCTTTTTTCCGCGCTTGCCGAGAAAAAGGGTTGGGGATTCGTCGCGCTTTTGTGCGACGAAAAAGGCGTTCCGCAAACGGCGGAAGGCAGGTTGAAGGTGTTTCAAAAAATCGCTTCGTGCGCCGCTTCTTACGGCATTGCGCCCGAACGCCTGTATTTCGACCCGATCGTCAACACGCTCTCGACAAACGAAAACGCGCTTTTGACATTCGCCGAGTGCACGCGCGCAATCAAGCAGGAAGACCCGCGCTATCATGTCACATGCGGCGCGTCGAACGTCTCCTTCGGGCTGCCCGCCAAACAGTTTATCACGCGCGCGTTCGTTTTGCTCGCCATGGGCGCGGGTATGGACAGCGCGATCCTCGACCCGTGCGACGTCGAGCTTTGCGGGCTTATTCATGCCGCAAGCGCGCTGCTCGGGCAGGACGAATACTGCATGGACTATATTTCCGCTTACCGTGCGGGGCATTTTTCGCCCGCCGAGCGGGTTTGAACCAAACTTGAAAGGAATCACTTTATGGCAACGATACAGGACGTTTTTTCTGCAATCGAGAACGGCAAAGCCAAACAGGTCGAGCAGCTTGTAACCGACGCGATTGCGTCGGGCGCGTCGCCCTCGGACATACTCAACCAAGGCATGATCGACGCCATGCACGCCGTCGGCGAACGGTTTTCCCGCGGCGAGGCGTTCGTGCCGGAAATGCTGATCGCCGCGCGCACGATGAAAAAGGGCGTTGAGACGCTGAAACCCTATCTCTCGACAGGCGAGATCGCCGCATGCGGCACGGTCGTGATCGGCACGGTCGCGGGCGATATGCACGACATCGGAAAGAATCTCGTCGCGCTGATGATGGAGAGCGCGGGGTTCCGCATCGTCGATCTCGGCGTCGACGTTTCGGCGGAGCAATTCATGCAGGCGATCGACGGCGAAGCGGACGTGCGCATCGTCGCGTTGTCCACGCTTCTGACCACGTCCATGTCGTCCATGCGCGACATTGTATGCGCGCTGAACGCGCATGAAAGGCGCGCATCGTTTCGCGTCATGGTGGGCGGCGCGCCGATTTCCCGCGAATTCGCCGAAAGCGTCGGTGCGGACGCGTATACCGAGGACGCGGCGGAGGCTGCGTCGGTTGCAAGATCGTTCGCGGTCGCGGAGGCGTAGCGCATGCAGATCATCGAACGCTTGAAGGAACGGAAAACGCTCTCGTTCGAGGTGTTTCCGCCCAAGGCGGATCGCCCGATCGAGCCGCTTCTTGGCACATTGGAGCAGCTTTACGGCTTTTCGCCGGACTTCATCAGCTGCACCTACGGCGCATGCGGCACGAACAAGGGGCGCAACCTCGACGTTGTGCGCAGCATCCAGCAACGCGGCGCTTGCGAGGCGCTTTCCCATTTCACCTGCGTCGGGCATACGCAGGAGGATGTGTTTGACGCCTTGAACGAATACGCCGCGGCAGGGGTCAACAACCTGCTTGCGCTGCGCGGCGACTTTCCCGCAGGGTTTTGCGGAACGAACGGCGACTTTGCGCACGCAAACGAACTGATCTCCTATGTGCGGCGCACGTTTCCGCGCTTCGGGCTTGCGGCGGCGTGTTACCCCGAAAAGCATCTTTGGGCGGATTCGTTTGACGAGGACGTATCAAACCTGCTGAAAAAGCAGGATGCGGGCGCGTCGTTTTTGATTACCCAGCTTTGCTATGACGCAAGCGCGGTCGAAGCGTTTCTTCGGCGCATTCGTGCGCGCGGCGTATGCCTGCCTGTCGTCGCCGGCGTTTTGCCGATTCTCAACAAGGACGGGCTGATTCGCATGTCGCTTTCCAACGGCTGTTCGCTGCCTGCCGAGGTTGCGGCGCTGATCGGGCGCTACGGCGACGACGAGGTCGCCTTCCGCGAGGAAGGCAAGGGCTTTACCGTTCGTTTGATCGAGCGCTTGATCGACGCGGGCGTCTCCGGCATCCATTTGTACACGCTCAACCGCTATGACGACGTTGCAGACGTTGTAAAGGCGTCAAAATTGCGCTAAGATGGATTCGCCGTTTTCATACGGCTGCGGTTTGGAGGGATTACTTTGAGAAAGACTGTTTTCGTTCGCCCGACGGCGCGCACGATCGCTCTGTTTGCCATGTTTGTCGCGTTGCAGGTCGTGCTGTCCAAATTCCTGATGTTGCAGCTTTCGGGCTCCATCCGTTTGAGCGTGGACAGCGTTCCGATCCTGCTTTCGGGCTTGTGGTTCGGCCCGCTCGCGGGCGCTTTGGTCGGCTTGATGGGCGACGCGATCGGCACGCTGCTCTTCCCTACGGCGGGCGCATACTATCCGCCCCTGACGCTCGCCTACATCCTCATCGGTTTGATCGCGGGCGCTTTGGGTCGGCTGCTATGCGCAAAAAAACGTGGCGTACGCATCTCTGTTTCGGTTGCGGCGGCGGAAATCATCGGTTCGCTGCTGTATAAGACGTTTGCGCTGTCCCGCCTGTTTGAAGCGCCTTTTTCGGTCATGCTTGCGTCTCGCCTGCTTCCGTGCGCCGTCGTTTTAATCGCCGATGCGCTGCTCGTGTTCGCGCTGGACGTTTCGCTCGGCGCGCGCGTAACGCAATCTCCCGCCCGCGAACAGGCTTTGCCGAGCGACGAAGAACGGAGCATGTCCTACGACGAGGCGCTTGCCTACATTCATTCCGTCACCTGGCGCGGCAGCCGTTTGGGGCTCGAGCGCACGCGAGAGCTGCTCGACCGCATCGGAAACCCGCAAAACGACTTGAAATTCATCCATGTCGCGGGTACAAACGGAAAGGGTTCCACCTGCGCAATGCTTGCGAGCGTGCTGCAAAAAGCGGGTTATCGGACGGGGCTTTATACCTCCCCGTTCATCAACCGCTTCAACGAGCGCATCGCGATCAACGGCGCGCCGATTCCCGACGAAACGCTCGCCGCAGTCACGGCGTATGTGCGCCCGTTTGCCGACGATATGGCGGATCATCCGACGGAGTTTGAGCTGATTACCTGCATCGCGCTGGAATACTATCGACGCGAGAAGGTCGATATCGTCGTGCTCGAGGTCGGCATGGGCGGCGAGCTGGACTCCACAAACGTTATCGATACGCCCGTTTTGGCGATCATCACGAATATCGGGCTCGATCACACGCGGGAGCTCGGCCCGACCATAACGGACATCGCGCGCGCAAAGGCGGGCGTCATCAAGCGCGGCGGCGACGTGCTGATTTACGGCTTAAACGGCGAAGCGGACGCGGTGTTTTCGACCGTGTGCGAAGAGAAGGGCGCTCGCCTGCACGAAACCGACCATACGCGTTTACGCAACGTTTCCTACTCGCTTGACGCGCTGACGTTCGATTTTGCGCCTTACGTCGGGCTCTCCTGCCCGCTGATCGGCAGCTATCAAACGCGCAACGCCGCCGTCGCGATCACGGCGATCGAGCTGCTGCGGCAAAAGGGGTATGCGATCTCCGACGCGGCGCTGTTTGACGGGCTCAAAGCCGTTCGCTGGTCCGCGAGGTTTGAGATACTCGCGCGCGAGCCGCTGTTTATCGCGGACGGCGGGCATAATCCGCAGGGCATCCACGCGGTTATGGAGAGCATCGAAGCGCATTTTCCAAACCGCAAGCTCGTTTTCCTGCTCGGCGTCATGGCGGATAAGGACGTTTCGCATATGATCGACCAAATCGGACCGCACGCAAAGGCGTTCGTTACGGTCACGCCGCATAACCCGCGCGCGATGGACGCCAAGCAGCTATGTGAAGCGCTTGTTCGGCTTGGCTGCCGCGCAGTCGCCGCCGAAAGCGTTCCCGACGGCGTGCGTCTCGCGCGCGAAACCGCGGGCAAGGACGGGATCGTCTGCGCGCTCGGTTCGCTCTATCTGCTCGGCGACGTGCGCAGCGCGCTGAACGTTCGATAGCTTAACCCCCGAATCTCGCAAAGGAGGCGATACCCCCATGCCAAGCGACATCGAAATCGCACAAAAAGCAAAACTTCTGCCCATTGCCGAAATCGCGGAACGCGCGGGCATACCGTTTGACGCGCTCGAGCCCTACGGCAAATACAAAGCGAAGCTCGATCTCTCCCGACTTGGCGGGCACGAGCAAAAAGGGAAGCTCATACTCGTCACGGCGATCACGCCGACCGCCGCGGGCGAGGGCAAAACGACGACTTCCATCGGGCTTGCGGACGCGCTGTGCCGCATCGGGAAAAAAGCCGCGCTCGCGCTGCGCGAACCGTCGCTCGGGCCCGTGTTCGGCGTAAAGGGCGGCGCTGCCGGCGGCGGCTATGCGCAGGTTGCGCCCATGGAGGAAATCAACCTGCACTTTACGGGCGATTTTCACGCGATCGGCGCGGCGAACAACCTCCTTGCCGCCATGCTGGATAACCACATTCATCAGGGCAACGCGCTCAACATCGACACGCGACGGATCGTATGGCGCAGATGCATGGATATGAACGACCGTCAGCTTCGCTTCGTTGTGGACGGACTCGGCGGAAAGACGAACGGCGTGCCGCGTGAGGACGGATTCGACATTACCGTCGCAAGCGAAATCATGGCGATCTTTTGCCTTTCGGAAAGCATTGCCGACCTGAAAGCGCGCTTAGCGCGCGTGATCGTCGCTTATACCGACGACGGCAAAGCTGTTACGGCGGAGGATCTCGGCGCGGTCGGCGCAATGACCGCCCTCCTTGTCGAGGCGCTCAAGCCGAACCTTGCGCAAACGCTCGAACATACGCCCGCGCTCATCCACGGCGGCCCGTTTGCGAACATCGCGCATGGCTGCAACAGCGTGCTCGCCACGCGCACCGCGCTTCGCCTTGCCGATTACTGCGTGACCGAGGCGGGCTTCGGCGCGGATCTCGGCGCGGAGAAGTTTTTCGATATCAAGTGCCGCAAGAGCGGGCTTATACCCGACGCGGTCGTTCTCGTTTGCAGCATTCGCGCGCTGAAACTACACGGCGGCGCCGCAAAAGCATCGCTTGCAACCGAGGATCTTGTCGCGCTCGAAAAGGGGCTCCCGAACCTGCTGCGCCACCTATCCAATATTACGGACGTTTACGGTTTGCCGTGCGTGGTTGCGATCAACCGCTTTCCAACGGATACGGACGCGGAGATTCGGCTCGTTCGCGACCGATTGACCGCGCTGCATATCGACGCCGTCGAATCCGACGTTTGGGCGGAGGGCGGAAACGGCGGAACAGCGCTTGCCGAGCGAGTCGTTTCGCTTTGCGAACGCCAAAAGCATTTTTCGTTCGCTTATGACGACGCGCTGCCCCTTGAAGAAAAGCTCAACGCGGTCGCACGGCGCGTCTACCGCGCAGACGGCGTAATTCTCACAAGCGCCGCGCAAAAGCAGCTCGAGGCGCTCTGTGCGCTCGGCTACGACGGCCTGCCCGTCTGCATGGCGAAAACGCAGTACAGCTTTTCGGACGACCCGTCGCTTTTGGGCGCGCCGAACGGTTTCTCCGTAACGGTGCGTAATTTGAAGGTCTGCGCGGGCGCGGGCTTCATCGTTGCGCTGACGGGCGACATCATGACCATGCCGGGGCTTCCGAAACGCCCCGCCGCCGAACGGATCGACGTTTCAAACGACGGCGTGATCTCGGGTCTGTTTTAACGGAGGTAACCATTATGGCAAGAACTTTGCGCGGCAAACAAACCGCAGACGAATTGACAAAAACCGCGCGTTCCATCGCGCAAGCCTGTCATGAAAAGGGCGTTTCCCCGACGCTGTTCATCCTGCGCGTCGGCGCGCGCGCGGGCGACCTGGCCTATGAACGCGCCGCGAGTAAGCGTTGCGAGCAAGCGGAGATTTGCGTTCGCGTCGTGGCGTTGGAGGAAGGCTGCGCGATGGAAGCGTATCTTGCGGCGCTTTCTTCGCTCGCAAGCGACAAAGCCTGTCACGGAATTCTCATTATGCGCCCGCTGCCGAAAGGCTTCGACGAATCGCGCGTTCGTGCGCTGATCCCGCCCGAAAAGGACGTTGACGGCATGAGCGAAGCGTCGCTTTCGGCGTTGTTTATCGGAGATGAGCGCGGCTTTCCGCCCTGCACGGCGCGCGCCTCCATCGAGCTGCTCAAACGCGAAGGAATCCCCCTTTGCGGCAAACACGCCGTCGTGATCGGGCGCAGTCTCGTGGTCGGCAAACCGCTTGCCATGCTGCTGCTCAACGAAAACGCGACCGTAACGATTTGCCATTCGCGCACGGAAAATTTGGACGGGATTACGCGCCAAGCCGATATCCTGATCTCCGCGGTAGGCAAGGCGGGAATGCTCTCAAAGGACTATGTTTCATTGGGGCAGACCGTATTGGACGTCGGCTTGTCGGAAGCGGTGGACGGCACGCTTTCGGGCGACGTTATGCAGGCGGAGGTCGAACCCGTCGTTGCGGCGTATTCGCCCGCGCTGGGCGGCGTAGGCTCCGTTACGGCAAGCGTCGTTGCGCTGCACACGGCTCTCGCGGCAAAACGAGCCTCGGAAACCGAATGAGCGTGAAATCATAAATGTTTGCATTTGCGACACGACGGCGTTTATCGTTTTGCTTGCCGAAGCGCGCATCCTGCGGTAAACTGATAAAAACGTCCGATTGTGTTTTCGGACGCATGACAATACGAAAAGGAAGCTCGTTCCATATATGAACCCCATTCCCGCCATCCAAAAAAAGCTGGATCAGGCTTTTTTCGGCGTTGTAACAGCAACGCTACATGACGATATCATTCGCCTGACGGGCACGCTCGGCGATTGGGACGACGTTGTGCGCGCGGGCATGATCGCCGCGAAGCGAAAGCCGAAAAAGTTCGGTCTGGTCAACGACGTCTTCTGGTCGGGCGGCGCGATTCCGCAAATGCGCATCCCGCCCCTGCAAGACAACCTGCTGGAAGGAAAACGCCCCGACGTTTTGATTATCGGCGGCGGCGTTGTCGGCTGCGCGATTGCGCGCGAATGCGCGCGCTACGACCTGAACGTCGTTCTCTGCGAAAAAGAGCACGACGTCGGTATGCACGCATCCTCACGCAACGACGGCATGATTCACCCCGGCATCGACCTGCTGCCCGGTCAGGTCAAGCGCAAATATAATATGCGCGGAAACGCCATGTACGATTCCCTCTGCGCGGAGCTGGACGTTCCGTTCCGCCGCTCGGGGCAGTATCTCTGCATGGCGAGCAGCCCGCATGCCATCATCGCCTTTCTTTCGCTCGCTTACTTCAAAACGCTCGGTCCCACCGCTTCCTTTGTCGGAAAGCGGGCGCTTCACGCGCGCGAGCCGCATTTGTCGAACAAAATCAAGGGCGCGCTGTTCTTTCCCGCCGCTGGCGTCGTCTCGCCTTATGCGCTGACGATCGCTTTGGCGGAAAACGCGGCGGATAACGGCGTTACAATCGCGCTCGATACCGCCGTAACGGGTATGCGGCTCGTTGATCGGCGTATTGTCGACGTGGTCACGAACCGCGGCACGCTGCATCCGCGCGTTGTAATCAACGCGGCGGGCGTATTTGCGGACGACGTTGCAAAGCTCGCCTCGGATCGCTTCTTTTCCATCCATCCGCGCCGCGGCACAAACGCGATACTGGACGCGAAAGCGACCGCACGCCTTGGCGCCATCGCGTCGATTTACGGGACGTCCTCTACAAAAAAGCGTCACACCAAGGGTGGCGGGCTCGTTCACACGGCGGACGGCAACCTGCTGGTCGGCCCCGACGCGTTCGAGACCCCCGAAAAAGAGAACTTTGATACGAACGCGCAAAGCATTCACGATACGTTTGAAAAGCAGCGTCATACCGACGCCGCTTTGACCGAGCGTGAAATTATTACCTATTTCACGGGTGTTCGCGCCTCGACATACGAGGAGGATTTTATCATCGAAATCGGGCGAAAAACGTCCAACATCGTGCATGCGGCGGGGATTCAGTCCCCCGGCTTGACCGCCGCGCCCGCCATTGCGGCGGATGTTGCAAAAATGGCGGTTTCGCTTGTTCGAAAGGAGCGCACGGTCGATGAAAACCCGTGCTTTGATCCGCATCGGGTCGGCATACCGCATACGGCCTCCATGTCCGACGAGGCGCGCGCGGCGCTGATCGGGTCAAACCCCGACTTTGGCGAAATCGTTTGCCGCTGCGAGCAAATCAGCCGCGGCGAGATCATCGCGGCGCTGCACAGGAGCGTGCCATGCGACACGATCGACGGCGTAAAGCGTCGCGTCCGCGCGGGCATGGGGCGCTGTCAAGGCGGATTCTGCGGGCCGCAGGTCGTTCAAATCATCTCAAACGAACGGAACATTCCGCTCGAAAGCGTGCGAAAAAGCGGGCTTGGCAGCGAGCTGCTGCTTTGCAAAAACAAGGAGGAAAACGCGCATGGAAACGCTTGATTCCTTCTCCGTCGTCGTAATCGGCGCAGGCCCAGCGGGTCTTGCCGCCGCGATCTCCGCAAGCGAAGGCGGCGGGCGCGTGCTGCTTGTCGAGCGCGAAGCGCGGCTTGGCGGCATCTTGAAGCAATGTATCCATGACGGGTTCGGGCTGCTGCGCTTCGGCGAGCGGCTATCGGGGCCCGAATACGCGGAACGCTATATCGCGATGCTCGAAAAAACCGACGTATCCGTTTCCGTTTCGACCTTCGTCACAAAGCTCGAACGAACGCAAAATGGCGGCTTTGCCTTATCGCTCGTTTCGCGCGCGGGCGTCAGGCGCGTTTACGCGCGCTCGATCGTTCTCGCAACAGGATGCAGGGAGCGGACGTCCCGCCAAATCGGCGTACACGGGCGGCATTCTGCGGGCGTTTTGACCGCAGGCGCGGCGCAATATTATACGAACGTGCTTGGCGAAATGCCGACGCGGCGCTGCGTGATTCTGGGTTCGGGCGACATCGGCTTGATTATGGCGCGCAGGCTGACGCTAGAAGGCGCGACGGTTATCGGGGTATACGAAGCGAAGCCCACGCCAAGCGGATTGAGCCGCAACATTGCGCAATGTCTCGACGATTTTGACATTCCGTTGCATTTAAGCAAGACCGTCACCCGCGTTTTTGGCGGGGAGCGACTCACGGCGGTCGAAATATCCGACGTGGACGACAGAATGCGCCCCATCGCGGGCACGGAAACGCGCATCCCCTGCGACGCGCTGATCCTGTCCGTCGGACTGATTCCCGAAAACGAGCTTGCAGAGTCGGTTTTCGTACCGCTCGACGCGAAAACGAAGGGGCCCGTCGTAGACGACGCGAATGAAACGCTGATCGACGGCATATTCTCCTGCGGAAACGCCCTGCTGGTCAACGATTTGGCGGACTATGTGTCCGAAAGCGGACATGCGGCGGGATGCGCGGCGGCAAAACGCATGGTCGGCGCGCGCGGCAGGCTTCTTACGCTTGTTTCCGACGAAAGTATCCTCTCGCTCTCTCCACAGCGCGTCCGCATCGGCGCACTCGGCAAACCGACGACCTTTTACCTGCGTGCCGCGCGTGAGATGCGTAAAACCACGCTTTTTGTCAAACAAGGCGAAGCGCTTCTGTATGAGAAAACGTTCGTGCGGCTCCGTCCGCCCGAAATGGAGCGGCTGTCCTTCGCGCTGCCCGAGCTTGCCGCAACGCGCGACGCGCCCATCGTATTCACGCTCAAAGAGGAGGCATAACAATGAGTCGCGCTTTCCAAAGAAAGGCAGGGACGCCGACATGAAGGAGATCGTATGCCCCAACGGATGCAGCCTTTCCTGCCAAGCCGAAAACGGCGCAATCGTCGTAACGGGAAACCGCTGTCCGCGCGGCAGGGATTATGCGATAACGGAACTGACGAACCCCATGCGCACGCTGACCACAAGCGTCCGAACCGCGTTTCCCGACAACCCTGTCGTCAGCGTCCGCACGGATGGCGCCGTGCCAAGGTCGATGCTCATCCCGATTGTGCGCGCGCTGAAAGACACAACGCTGGAAAGCAGGGTCGGCGCGGGAGCAATCGTGCTGGAAAACGCGTGCGGCACGGGCGTAAACGTTATTTGCACGACGAACCGACTGCTGCAAAGCGCGCCCCAAACGCGATAGCGCGCTCGAAACCGATTCGTCAAACGGGGAGGTGATCCTTTGCCGCGCATCCTTCGCTTGGGCGTTCATACGCTGTCGCATTTTGCGGTGGATTTCTCCTGCCTGTTTCTTTTGTTTGGCGCGTTTTCCGCTTCCGTCACGACGGAGCAATCCCTCATCCTAGGGTTTCTTCTGTATAACGTGCTCGCGTTCGGGCTGCAATTCCTGCTCGGCGCCCTGCGCGACCGTCTCCCCCGTCTGCCGCTTGCCTCTTTCGGATGCGCGCTCACGCTTTGCGCATTACTTCTTTCCCCGTCGGCGCGCAACGCTTTCCCGCTCGCGCCCGTTCTCGTTTGCGCGCTCGGCAACGCGTGCTTCCATGTCGGCGGCGGCGCTGACACGCTTCTTTCTGCGAACGGACGCATGGCGGACGGCGGCGTTTTCGTTTCCTCCGGCTCGCTTGGCGTGCTGCTCGGAACGCTTGCGGGCAAATCGGGCGTCAATGTATCGCTTCCCGCCGCGCTGATGGTGCTGTGTCTGCTGCTTTCGCTCTCTATTCGACCTTGTGCGGGGGAAGCGCGCTTTCGCGCTGCAAACGAACGCCGCTCGTTCCCCGTTCTGCTTACGCTTCTGCTTTCCGCGGTGCTTTTGCGCTCGATGGTCGGTTTTCTCGTTCCCATGCCATGGAAAAGCGAACCCTGCTATCTGCTTCTGCCTGCGTGCGCGGCGTTTCTCGGCAAGGCGAGCGGCGGCTTTCTTGCGGATCAATTCGGCGCAAGGCGCGTTTGCTTTGTTTCGCTTTTCGGCGCGGCGCTGCTTCTTGTTTTTTTGAACCGCGCGCCGTATCTTTGCGCGCTCGGGATCCTGCTGTTTAACATTCCCATGCCGATCACGCTTTGCGCGTTATGCGATCTTTTCCCGCGCAATACAGGGCTTGCGTTCGGGCTTTCCACGCTGATGCTGCTGCTCGGCTTTCTGCCGACGCTCTGCCTCGATTTGGAAGCCGCCGCCACGCTGCCGCTCAACGCCTGTTTGACCGCCGCAGCGCTGATTTGCCTGCTGCTTGCCACGCGTCGGCTCGATTTGTCCCCCACAATCAAAACGATAGGAGAAAAAACATGATTCTGTATGACGTTGCGCCCCTCCCGGCGCCCCTCCCGACCCAAACGCAATCGTTTCCCGTTTGGCTGATCGTCGTCGTTGCGGCGATTCTCGTTACGGCGGCAATCGTATTGATCCGCCGCGCCAAAAAAAAGAAGAACGGCTGATCGCGTCTTGCATCCGGTCGCTCAGATTTGCCTGAACCTCGCGCTGACGGTTCTCATCGAATGCGTTTTGGCGTGGCTATTGTTTCGTTCGCGGCGCGTTTGCTATATTACACTGCTATGCAATATGCTGACAAACCCGCCGCTCAACGTCATACTTCTGCTTGCCATGCGTCATTTGCCGCTCTATTGGGCGCTGCTTTGCGCGCTTGAAATCGCGGTTGTCTGCGTGGAAGCATACCTGTATCGAGATTTGGCGGATCTGCCGAAGAAAAAGTCCTACGCCGTTTCCCTTCTGCTCAACGGCGCGTCTCTTTTCTGCGGAAGCGCTATACTAGTCTGTCTTTCGCGCTTGTTTGCGTAAAAAAACGATCCTTCCGCGCGAAGGGTCGTCCGTTTCGGGTTTGCCGTCTTTTTACGCCTTGTTTGTTTTACGCTTTGGCAGCTCGCTTGCCGCCGTTGCGCAGAGCAGCAATCCAGCGCCGATGATCTGAATGGGCAGCAGTTCTTCGCGGAGGATGAACGTGGACAACAGCACCGCGACAATCGGGTCGATATAGCCGAACAGCGCGACCGTCTGTGCGGACGCATGCGACATGGAGCCGAAATAGAGCGCGTATGCAACGCCCGTGTGCAAAACGCCCAAAAGCAGCAGCATACCGACGGCGAACGGAGTAAACGACTGCGGAGCAATCCGTTCCGAAAAAATCGCATATGGCAGAATCACGATTGCGGAAACGCCGAGCTGAACGATCGTTTGATCGTTTGCGGAGACGTCGGTCATGCCGTGGTTCAGCAGCACGATGCAGGCGTATGCGAGCGCCGCGCCAAGCCCGAGCAGAATTCCCTTTGCCCCGCTTTCGCGCGCAAGACTTCCGCCGAATACGCCCGTAACGAGCGCCATGCCGATCAGCGCGACAAGCACGCATAGGAGCTTTCGCGCGGAGAGCCGCTCTTTTAGCACGAACGGCGAGGCAAGCAGGACGATCACGGGCGCCATATAGTAGCAAAGCGTTGCGACGGCGACGGACGTAAACCGATACGCCTCGAAAAGCAGGATCCAGTTCAGCCCGAGCAAAGCGCCGCCGACGATCAGCTGCGGCAGATTCGCGCGAATAGCGGAAAAACAGAGCCGTTCGCGGCGCAGCGCCGTTCGCGCCAGCAAAAACAGCATACCGATTACGCCGCGCGAAAGCGCGATCACAGCGGACGGAAGCGCGACATAGCGCCTGAAAACGCCGATCGTGCCGAAAATGAGCATCGATAGCGCAAGCATCCCCTTGGAGCGCACGACGTCGCTTTGCATCGCCGTATAGCCTTGTTTTGTCTCGTTCGCCAAATTCATCTTCCCGAAACGCGTCGCGCGTCAGACGAGTTCCCAAAGGAAATCGATCTTCTCCGCGCCATCGACCGCGCCGAATCCGTATGCCGCATGGATAAACGACACGCCCGCCAAAATCGCGCCCTCCCGATCCAACGCGGTATCGCCGACGTAAACCGCGTTTTTCAGCTCGTATGCGTCCGCAAGCAGGCGGATGTTAACGTCCTTGGGCGCGTTGTTGTCGCCGAAGCAGCGATACGCCGCGATATACCTTCCCGCGTCATGCGCGGTCAAAAACGACTCGATATAGCCCTTTTGGCAGTTGGAAACAATAAACAGCTTGGCGCGCTTTGAAAGCGCATCCAGCGTTTCAAGCAGGCGCGGATCGATTTTCCCGCCAAGCATCGCGAGATAGTCGTTCTCGCGGCGCATACATTCCGTTCCGACGCGCACACGGGCCTCGGGCGCAAGATCGGGCAGCAGCTTTGCAAACAGCGCGTCCATCGGCAGCCCCATCACGCTCTTGATCGCGTCCACGGTGATCGGCGGATAGCCGTTCTCAACCAAAGTGTCGCACCAAACGCGGCAGATGTTCTCCGTCGAGTCCCAAAGCGTACCGTCCAAATCAAAAATGTATCCGTCAAAATCCTTTCGCATACGCCCCGCCTTTTGAAAGTTTTCCCGAGCGAGTTTCCCTTACCAAGCGCTCCCGCTCTGCGGCAGTTTATCATACAACGACCGCAGGACGAATGCAAGCGTGCAGCACGTTAGCTCGACCGCGGCCACTGCCTTTTCCGCCGCGCTCGCGCCGTTTCCTCCGTGTATTCCGCTTGATGCGGCAACGTGCCGAAACGTTCGCGCATGGCATTTCGAGATGCGGCGCTTTTTCCGCTTTTGCGGTCGCATCCGGTCGTAATTTACAGATTGGCAACAATCTTGCAATATTATTGACCGCGTCGTATATTACAATATATTGCGTGCGGTGACACGGTTTCCGCAAAGAGTCGCAAGCGAGGTAAACAGCTTTTGATGCAGCAAGTGCAGGATATCGTCACACAGGTGCGCAAGGTCGTCGTCGGCAAGGACACGGTCATCGGAAGCATCCTGATGGCGATGCTGGCGGGCGGACACGTTCTGCTCGAGGACGTTCCCGGCGTGGGCAAAACAACGATGGCGCTCGCGTTTTCGCGGGCAATGAACCTTTCCTACAAACGCGTTCAGTTTACGCCCGACGTTATGCCGTCGGACATTACGGGATACACGACGCTGCAAGCGGGCGGCGCCGTCGGCGCATACGTTCCCGGCGCGGCGATGTGCAACCTGTTTTTGGCGGACGAGATCAATCGCGCTTCCAGCAAGACGCAGTCCGCGCTGTTGGAGGTTATGGAGGAGGGCAGCATCACGGTTGACGGCGTAACGCATCCCGTGCCTCAGCCGTATCTCGTTATCGCCACGCAAAACCCGGTCGGCTCGTCGGGCACGCAGCCGCTGCCCGAATCACAGCTTGACCGCTTCATGGTGCGCCTCTCCATGGGCTATCCCGACCGCCGCAGCGAGATGGAGATGCTTCGCCGCCATCAAAACGCCGTTTCGCTGGACGCGGTCGATCGCGTCGTGACCCCGCAGGAGCTTGCCCAAATGCAGCGCGAGGTTGACGACGTGTTCGTTTCTGACGCGCTTTACGCCTATGTGACCGCGCTTGCCGCATGGACGCGCACCCAGCCCTCCATTCGCCTCGGCGTCAGTCCGCGCGGTTCCATCGCGCTTTTGCGCATGGCGAAGGCGGACGCGTATCTCTCGGGTCGGGATTACCTCATCCCGCAGGATGTGCAGGCCGTGTTTGAAAACGTCTGCGCCCATCGCGTTTTGCTCAGTCCCCGCGCGCGCGTCAGCGGCGTCAGCGAAAGCCAGCTCATCGAGCGCGCCCTGCAACAGGTGCAGGCGCCCGCGGCGGTATAACGCGCATGGCGGGCAATCGCATCCTATACTTTTATTTGACGCTTTTGTCGCTTTTGTTTTTCATACTGTTCGATCAGTATCTGTTTCACCTGTTCTTTCTTTTTTTGCTGATTTTGCCCCTCCTTTCGCTTGCCGCCGCAATACCGATCGCGTTGAAGCTGCGTTTGCATATGGAAGCGCAGGACGATATTATGCCGAAAGGCAACTGCGGCGTGAACCTGATCGCCCAAAACGCATGCTTTTTGCCCTGCGTCTGCGTGCGCGTGCATCTGCTGCGGCAAAACTGCCTTGGACGCGTGGGCGCGCGATATGCCGAATCCTCCGAGGAGGTCGTTCAGTTTTCGTTGGGCGGCAAACGGACGTTTACGCTGCATCCGCTCGTCAAAATGGCGTATTGCGGCAGGGTTGACCTAACGATTCATCGCGTCGAAATATCCGACATGCTCGGGCTGTTTTGTCTGCCCGTTCCGAAAAAGAATCTGCGCAAGACGAAATGCAGCATATACGTCCTTCCCGAGCTGCAATCCCGCTCGATCGAAACCGACGAGGCGGCCGACCTCGGCTTGGACAGCGCGACGTATTCCGCAGTGAAGGCGGGCGGCGACCCGTCTGAGATCTTCCAACTGCGCGAGTATCGCCCCGGCGACTCGTATCACAGCATTCACCGCGCGCTGTCAAACCGTATGGAACGACTGATCGTTCGCGAATTCGGGCTGCCGCTGAACCCGTCTCTGCATTTTTTACTGGAACTGCGCGAGGACGCGACCCCCGCGGAAGCAGAATTTATGCTCGGAACGGCGCTCGCCTTTTCGGAATACCTGATGTCGCGGGAAACAAACCATTGTATCAGTTGGTTGAATGAGGACGGCATGCTGCATACCGCCGTCGTCACGGGCGCGGATACGCTCGCCGCCGCATTACACGAGCTGCTCTGTCTGCCCGGGCAGAAGCGTTGGAGCGCGCTTTTGCAGTTTGCCGTTCAAGAAAGGCGACAGGCGGACACGCATCTCGTCTATCTTGTCGCAGGCCGGCTCTACAAAAAAAGCGAGGACGCCGAGGCGGATACGCTGCTTACGAGCCTGCCCGACATGGACGTTTGCCGCCGCGTCACCATCCTGTCGGATCGCTTTTCCCGTGCCGATGCCGCGCACATCGCCTCGCTGGGCTGCGAGGTGCAGCGCATGGACGGGCTTTGGGACGCGGAAACGGAGGAAACCGTATGAGCGCGCGCAAACGCAGATCCGACGAGCTGCTCGAACTCGGCGTCAACCCCATCGTGCGCTATTTTCGTCAGCTTGCCGTGCTGCTGCCCGCTATGCTCGGGCTGCTGTTTTGCCTGATCTCCTGCTACCGCCTGACGATTCTGACCGCGCGCGTCGCCTTCGCCACGGTTTTGTTCGTGCTGCTGTTCACGCTTATTTTTTCATCCAAACGCAAGGGCGTGTTCGCGCTAAGCTGCATCATTTTGGCGGCGCTTTGGACGCTTATCAACGCGGATCGTTTGATTCAAGGCTTCCTGCTGCTTTTGGAGCAGGCGCTCTCCGCGCTGAACCTGCGCTTGCCCGACGGTATGCAGGCGATCTTGCGCGCGCATGACGCGACGGAAGCGCTTTCGCTTGCCTCTGTGGCTTTGACCGCCATCCTGTTCGTTTCCTCGATGCTCGCGTCGTATTTCGTCGTTTGCTGCTCCGTCGTGTTCGGGCTTGCGCTCTCCACCCTGCCGCTCGTCGCGCCCGCGCCGTTCTTTTCGCGCGCGCCCGACGTAGCCCCGTTCTTCTGCCTGGTTTGCGCGCATTTGATCCTGTACGCGTTTAATGTCGGCAGATATATGCCGACGTCGATTGCGGCGCGCGGGCAAAAACCGAAAATGCTCTTTCGGCGCGCGGAGCTTGCCGCGCAGCGCCCGACGCAATTTTTGCTTTCCATCTTGGCGTTGCCGCTCGCGATCGGCGCGCTGCTCGTTTGCAGCCTCGCTTTGCCGCAAAAGGACTATGTGCGCCCGCAAAGGGTCGAAGCGCTGCGGGAAAAGATACTCGCCATGGATTTTGGCGACTTCTCGCTGAAAGGCAACGACGGCTTGACGCGCGGCAGCCTGCGTTCGCTTTCCGCAATTCGCTTTACGGGCGAAACGGCGATCAAAGTGCGCGTTTCGGAGGAACGTTCGCTTTATCTGCGGGATTTCGCGGGCACGACGTATACAAGCGACGGTTGGACGAATGGCTCCGCACGCGCATATTCCCGCGCAAGCGAAGCTTTTTCCGAGATTGCCCCCATCAATCTGCACGCGCTCGCGCTGAACGCGTCAAACGCGGCGTATGACGCCTATTCCCTCTCCGTGATCAATGTTTCGGCTTCCACGACCGCGCTTTGGACGCCGAACGGGCTTGTTTCCCGCGCGGACGAAATCACAGGCGCGGTATACGATCAGGACGTCGCTTTGCGCGCAGCGGGCGGGTCGGGTTCGGGCGCTTACACGCTGAACGCAACGCCCTGTTCGCCGTATCTGCCCTTCCTTCCGCTTCTTGACGAATCGCTTGATGCAAACACGATTCGTAACGCATATCTGGCTGCGGCGGGCAGCGCGGTCGGTTTATCCGATGCGGCGGGCGCAGACGCGGAGCGGGTGAAAAGCGCTGCGACGGCGTATACGGAATACGTTCTATCGACGGATACGGCGCTTCCGCAGGAGACGCTCGACGCGGCCAAAACGCTTTGCGATCGGTTTGGGCTGTCGCTCTCCGTCGCAGACGGCTATTTGAACCTGTCGCAAACGGTATACGACCTGCATTCGCTCCTAACCTCGCAATGCGAATACGCATACGACCCCCCCACCATCCCGAGCAATACGGATTTTACGACTTACTTTATGACGGAAAGCAGGCAGGGATACTGCGTGCATTTCGCGACCGCGGCGACCGTGCTTCTGCGCGCGATGGGCGTCCCCGCGCGCTATGCCGAGGGCTATATCGTGATCCAGTCGGATTTTCGGAAAACGGCGGACGCGAACGGCTATATCGACATCGAGGATACGCACGCGCACGCTTGGGTTGAGGTGTTCGACCCGACGCAGCTCGAATGGATTCCTGTCGAAGTGACCGCAAGCTCGGGCGACGGCTCCTCTGCCGCAAGCAGCGGACAAACGCCGGTTCCCGCGCCGGAGGCGAGCAACGCGCCGACCATCGCGCCGACCGCCGAAATTACGCCCGCGCCGACCCCTACGCCGACGCCCACGCAGGAACCCACGCCGACCCCCACGGAGGGCAACGCATCCTCCGACGAAGCGGGCGACACGGAAACCGTACAGGAGCCGAACGACACACCGTCAAACGACGAACCCGACGAAGCGGACGCCGAGATTGCGCCGCAGGAAGCGGACGCGCCGCTCTCGCCCGAAAGCAGCCCTTCGCCCGCGCCAAACGAGCAAACCGAGGCGGAAAACGCCGCGCCGGACAATGCGCTCAACGGCGAGACGCCGCGCGAACCGATCACGCTTCAAACAATATTGCGCATATCGGGAATCCTCGCGCTGATTCTCCTTTTGCCGCTCGGCGCGTATCTGTTTCGCCGCATCATCCGCTCGCAGCACAGAAAGCGCTTCTATCAGGCGAATCCGAACGCGAGCGTTCTCTGCGTTTGCCGCTACGCGATAAAGCTCCTTAGGCGCGCAGGCTGTAAGGAGATGCAGCCCCTGCAAACCGCCCGCGCATACGCCAAATACGCGCACGCATCCGTGCCTTGGCTTGCGTCGGAAAAGGTGCTTTGGCTGATTGAATTGGCGCAGCGCGCACGTTTTTCGGGGCGGAGCAGCACGATTGCGGAGCGCGACGAGGCGATTGCGTTCGTTTGCGAATTGACCAAGCAGATTGAAACAAAATTGCCGAAATGGCGCAGGCTTTTCTTCCGCCTCCGCTACCCGACGGTTTGAGCTTTGCATGCAAAAAGCGGCGCTCGTCGCGTCGCTTTTGGGAGATAAAAGCAAGAAGCGTTATCCGTTGTAGGATTCCGTAACGATTTTCAACGACGCGCGGGATTTGACCGCCTGATAATCCTCCAAGGTGATGGCCGTTGGCTCTGCGCGCGTGAGGTCGATCACCGCGTTCGTGGAAAAGCTGAATACATAAAAACCGCCGACGATCAAATGATCGATCAGCTTGACGGCAACGCTGTCAAGCGTGGTGCGCACGGAAAGCGTCGTATCCTTATCCGCCTGAGACGGCGTAGGGTCGCCCGACGGGTGATTATGCAGAAGCATTACGCTGTGCGCCCGTTTGAGCAGCGCGCGTTCCGCGACCATTCGCGGATAAACCTGCGCCTCGGTCAGCGTGCCGAGCGATAGCGTTTCGTTGGAAATCACCTTCTTGCGGCTGTCCAAGAACACGATCTTCACGCGCTCGTATCCCTCGCGCGACAAAAGCGTGCGCGCATATACGGCGGCGGAATACGGCGTTTTGAGATAGACCGCTCCATGCTCGTTCGAAAGGCGCTTTAAGGCAAGCCGATTCTCGAGGTCGCCCGCCATACGCAAAAAAACCGCCGTGCTTTCGCCCACGCCGTCCACGAGCATCAGCGCCGCAACCTCCGCGCGCAGAATGTTTTCCAGCGAGCCAAAGCGATCGAGCAGCGCATGCGCAATCTCGTTCGTATCCCTGCGCGGGATGGCATAGGTCAAGAGCAGCTCGAGATACTGATGATCGAGCAATGCGTCCCCACCCTGCGATGCATAATTCGCGCGAAGCCGTTCTCTGTGTCCCTTATGCGATTGATTCTGCATTTGTGCTCCCTCTTTGTTTACCATTTTGAGTATACAAACATGAATGCTGTTTGTCAAAACACTTCTCAAACGCATTCTTTTTTTCAAAAAAGAGAGCGGGATGCTTTTTATGCCTGTCGTTGCTTGCGAATGCGTATCAAACGCGTTATAATTGGCGGAAATATTTTATCAGGGAAAGAGGAAACAGCATGAGCGACAAACGACCCGAATCCATGGCTCGTATCAACAATTCTGCGCTCGCGGAGCAATTTATCGAGGAACAG
>CAZBVC010000037.1:0-22597 GCA_964495255.1 uncultured Oscillospiraceae bacterium | reverse complement strand
TCTTGCCGATATTCTTTTTTGAATTTTGTACGGGCGCCGTTTGCCAACGCATGCAAACGCCGCAAATCGGCATTGACAGCGCCAATACCGTATGATATGATAAAAAATTTTATTTGACATTTCCATGCCCGAGCCGCTATAATAAAATCAGATAATTATTGAGAGGATGCGGCGGGCGTGTTTCAAGTCGGCGATATGGTCTGCTACCCGATGCATGGCGTAGGCGTGGTGGAGTCCATCGAAGAGCAAACCGTGTTGGGCGAAACGGCAAAGTATTATATGCTTCGCTTCGTTATGGGGCGCATGAGCGCCATGGTTCCCGTTGCGTCGGCGGAGAGCGTCGGCCTGCGCGCGTTGGCGGATCAGCAAAGCTGCTCCCGCGTCGTGGATTATCTGCGGGAGGAAGGCTGCTTGGAGGAGAGCGAAAACTGGAATCAGCGCTATCGCGACAACCTGGACAAGCTGCGCGGCGGCGATATTTTCTCCGTGGCGGACGTGGTCAAGTGTCTGATTCGCAGAGATCGGGATAAGGGGCTTTCCGCGGGAGAGCGAAAAATGTATTTGACCGCGCGGCAGGTTCTCGTAGCGGAGCTTGTCGCCGCAAGCGGAAGGGAGGAGAGCGAATTCCTGCCCCTGGTCGGGGGATAATCGAAAACGGAAAACGCGAACACTGTATGCGGAAGGTATTACGGTTCTTGCTTGCTATGGTCGGCGTCGGAATCGGCTGCGGCATCACAGCCCTCGTACTGTATAAGGTCAAGTACCCGGGCTTTGCGTATCCGATGCGGTATACGACGCTGCCGGCCGCGATGATCGGCGTCTACATTGCAACGGGTCTTTTATTCGGAATTATTTTTTATTTTCTTGCCCCAAGCATTATGGACGGCGTCTTGCGTCTATTTACCGGACTGGAAGCCCGCTTAACGGAAATGCCCGCGCTGGACATTTTATTCGGCGTAATCGGCATTATGATCGGGCTGCTTTTTGCGTTCCTTTTGAGCATGATCGTGCGAACGATCAATGTGCCGGTGCTGCCGGACTTGATCTCGACGCTGCTCTTCCTTGTCTGCGGCTATTACGGCGGGCATATCGCCATCACGCGCCGCGCGGAGCTGATGGGGGGAACGAACATGCGCCGCTCACGGCTGGGCAAGGCGTTTTTCCCCGACGACGCGCTGCCAAAGGTGCTGGATACGAGCGTGATCATCGACGGGCGCATTTGCGACGTTTGCAGAACGGGCTTTGTGGAGGGCAAGCTGGTCGTGCCGGGGTTCGTTTTGAAGGAACTGCGGCATATCGCCGACAGCGGGGATGCGATGAAGCGCGCGCGCGGCAGGCGGGGGCTTGATATCCTCTCGCAGATGCAGGAGGAGCTGGAGGGCTGCGTGGTTGTGGACGAGCGCGACTATGACGACGTGGACGAGGTGGACGTAAAGCTCCTGCGGCTTGCGGCGGATCTGGGCGGCGCGCTGGTCACGAACGACTATAACCTCAATAAGGTTGCGGCAGTGCAGAACGTGCGCGTGCTCAACGTCAACGATTTGGCGAACGCGCTTCGCAGCCCGCTCTTGCCGGGCGAAGAATTGTCGCTTGCCGTCGTGCGCGAGGGCAAGGAGGCGGGGCAGGGGGTCGGCTATCTGCCCGATGGGACGATGGTCATCATCGAGAACGGAAAGAAGCGAATCGGGGAAACGGTCGCTCTCGTCGTAACCAGCGCGCTGCAAACGTCCGCAGGGCGCATGGTGTTCGCCAAGCTAAAAGGATAAGGCACGAAAAAGCTTGACACGAAACGCTGCGGTTTGTGTAGGCGGCAGAAGCATTTACGCGAAAAAGCTTGACACGAAACGCTGCGGTTTGTGTAAGCGGCAGAAGCATTTACGCGAAAAAGCTTGACACGAAACGCATGTGTCCTCTATAATACATAAGGTTTCTAACATGCGGCAACATGCCCGCGTGAGCAGAATATTCGCGGTTTCCGCGTGACATTAGATGAAACGAGGTGGAGTCGGGTGGTACGGACTTATCAGCCCAAGAAGCGTCAGCGCAGCAAGGTGCATGGTTTTCGTGAGCGTATGAAGACCAAGGACGGTCGCAACGTGTTGAAGCGCAGGCGTGCCAAGGGTCGCAAAGTACTCAGCGCGTAAGCGCATGCTGATCGAAGCCGAAAAAAGAACGCACAAGCGCATGCGGCGGGCATTTGCTTGCCGCATGTTTATTCTACCCGAGGTTGCCATGCCGTGAAGCGCGCAGATTCCCTCAGGCGCAGAAATGAATTTCGCTATACCTATCGCGTCGGTCGATCCTGCGGCGGAAGACTCTGCTCGCTGATTTATGCAAAGAATCGGCAAACGGCTCTCCCGTCGAAGATCGGCTTTTCGGTTTCCAAAAAAGTGGGCAACAGCGTTCGGCGCAACCGCGCAAAGCGGCGCATGCGCGAAGCGGTTACGCCCTTGATTCCGTTGATTCGCAGCGGCATGAACCTAATCTTCGTCGCGCATGAGTCCCTGACGGAGGCGCCCTTTGCGGAGATCCGCGAGACGATTCGCGCGCAGCTTTCGCGCGCGGGGCTTTTCTCGGGCGCCGAATCGCACGAAAGAAAAAAACGCGTATGAAACGCTTCCTGCTCGCCGTTGTTCGCGGATACCGTCGATACGTTTCGCCGCTGCACAGACCCTGCTGCCGATTTACGCCGACCTGTTCGCAATACGCACTGGAAGCGATCGAGAAATATGGCGCACGGAAGGGCGGATGGATGGCGCTGAAACGCATACTCCGCTGCAATCGACTGTTCCCCGGCGGGTATGACCCCGTCAAGTAAATAGAATAGGAACATATCGCATCAAACAACGTTCCGATCGGAACGAGAGGAGGGAAATCCTTGACAGACGGATTCTTTTTGACACGATGGGCGTTCCTCGGCATGCGGTGGCTGTATGAGTCGCTGACGAACGAGAGTATCATTTTAACGATCATCATCGCGACGGTGCTTATGCGCGCCATCTCGGTGTTTGGCGACATCAAATCCCGCCAGTCCTCCGTCAAGATGCAGGCGATTCAGCCGCAGCTCGACAAGCTTCGCAAAAAGTACGCAAACGACCCGCAAAAGCTCAACACCGAGCAGCAAAAGCTCATGAAGGCGAATAACGTCAGCATGTTCGGCGGCTGCCTGCCGATGCTGTTCACGCTGCCCCTGTTCTTTATCTTCTTCGCGGCGTTCCGTAATTGGTCCAGCGAGATGAGCGTGCGCCTGATCGACACGCTTGCAAACGACGAGGCGGCGGGCGTTGAGCTGTTCAAAAGCTTCCGCTTCCTCTGGATCCATAATATCTGGATGCCCGACAACGGCTTCAAGCCCATCGTACAGACCGCGGCGGAGTTTTTCGGCAAAGCGAACGAAACGCTGCCCAAGCTCCTGTATTTCCGAGAAAACCCCGAGGCGCTGCAAAAGTTCATCGATCTCGGCTTCTTTGTGCAGAACACGGATGGCACCTACGCGCTTGCCGCGGTCAGCGACACGCTCACGGAAACCTACAACGCGCTCGTGCAGCCCTGCTTGGATCTGTATCCCGGCCGCAACAACGGCTGGTTCCTTATGCCGATACTGGCGGGCGGAACCACGTTCCTGTCCTCCTGGATCATGACGCGCTCGCAGCCGAAAAATGATTCCACCGCAGGCACGGGCAAGCTCATGCAATGGCTGATGCCGCTGATGAGCGCATTCTTCTGCCTGCAATACAACGCGAGCTTCGCGGTGTATTGGACGGTATCCAACATTTGTTCGCTCATTACGTCGCTGTTTATCAACGCCGCGTTCGCCAAGCAGCAGGGGGCGACCGAGGAGGTCGTCAAACAATGAGAAGCATGGAGTTTTCGGGCAAGAGCGTCGACGAGGCGATCTTCATCGGGCTCAACGAGATGGGCGTCACGATCGACGAGGTCGAAATCGAGACCATCCAGTCGGAATCCAAAGGACTGTTCGGAATCGGCGCAAAGAGCGCGGTCGTTCGCTTGACCGAGCGCGAGGTGCCGCTTGTGATGGAGATGGAGCAGGTCTTCCGTAAGGAGGAGGCTGCGCAGCAGCGCCGTACCGAGCGAACGGATCGCAGAGGCGGCTCGGGGCGCGGCAACCGCAGCGACGGCAACCGTTGCGACGGCAACCGTTGCGACGGCAACCGTTGCGACGGCAACCGTGGCGGTAACCGTGACGGCGGTAATCGCGGCGATAATCGCGGCGAAGGCGGACGGCGTGAGCGCGTGGACGAGCCGCGGTACGATTACAGCGAGGAGCTTGCCCAAAATACGCCCTGCGCGGTATTTTTATCCGAGCTGCTTGTAAAGATGAACGTTCCCTGCCGCGTTTTGGCGGCGAATACGGACAACGGCCTGCGTCTCTGTATTGATGCGGATACGATGGGGCTGTTGATCGGGCGGCGCGGCGAGACGCTGGATGCGCTGCAATATCTCGTTTCGCTGTATGCGAACCATGGGCGCGGCGACGACGGCTATCTGCGCGTCACGCTGGATACCGAGGGCTATCGCTTCCGCCGCGAGGAGACGCTTTGCCGCCTCGCGCGCAAGAACGCCTTGCAGGTGCGGCAGACCGGGCGCGCCGTCGCGATGGAGCCGATGAATCCCTATGAGCGGCGCATTTTGCACAGCGCGTTGCAGAATTTCGGCGGCGTGAGCACGCATTCCGAGGGCGAGGAGCCGAATCGGCATGTGGTCATTACGCCCGCGAACAACTGAAACAATGTGAAATTCGTGAAAACGCCGCCGCTCTTGTGGCGGCGCTTTTGCATCACGGTCATAAGGAGGAAATCAGCATGGAAACGTGCCGCACGGGGGATACCGTTTATGCGCCGTCGTCCGCAATCGGCGGGGCGGTCGCTTGCATTCGCGTGTCGGGGCCGGAGGCGTCGCTCGTTGCGCGTTTGTTCGACCGCGATTTGACGAAGTCGCCGCGCATGCTGCTGCATACGCATCTTTGCGACGCCGAAACCATGATTGACGACTGTATGGCGGTTTTTTTCCCCGCGCCGCACAGCTATACGGGCGAGGACATGGCGGAGATCAACTGCCACGGCGGTATGCAGACCGTCCGACTGGTTTTGGCGGCGCTGCGCAAGCTCGGGTTTCGGCCCGCGGATGCGGGCGAGTTCACGAAGCGCGCTTTTTTGAATGGGAAGATGGATTTGTCCCGCGCCGAAGCCGTTATGGACGTTGTGACCGCCGACGCGGAGCAAAGCCTGAAAGCGGCGATGCTGCAACTGCAAGGCAGCGTGCAGCGCGAGACGGAGGACGTGGAAACGCTTTTGCTGGACGCGCTGTCCGGCGTGGACGCGGCGCTGGATTATCCCGACGAAGCGGAGACGGATATGCTGACAGCCCTGCCGAAATCGCTCCAAGCCGCGCGGGAACGGTTGGACGCGATTCTGCTCGACGCAAGGCGGGGGCGCGTACTGCGCGACGGGCTGCGCGCGGCGATTGTCGGGCGGCCGAACGTTGGGAAATCATCTTTGCTTAACGCGTTGCTCGGGCGCGAACGCGCCATCGTGACCGCAACGGCGGGCACCACGCGCGACGTTTTGGACGAAAAGCTCTCGATGCGCGGCGTACCCGTGCGGCTCATCGACACGGCGGGGCTGCGCGAAGCGGATTCCGAGGCGGAGCGGATCGGCGTATCCCGCGCGCGCGAGGCGCTTCAAACGGCGGACGTCGTATTGGTCGTGCTCGATGCGTCCGAACCGCTTACCGAGGCGGATCTTGCCATACTGGACGAGACGGCGAAGCAGACGCGCGTAATCGTCAAAAATAAAAGCGATTTACCGCAAAACGCGTGGGAGAACGCGCCGCAATGCACAAGGGACGGCGTATGTGTCAGCGCAAGGACGGGGCTGGGCGTATCGAACGTCGAGGAGGCGATCATTCGCCTTGCCGCGCCCGAACGGAGCGACGGCAGCTATATCACGAACGAGCGGCATATATCCGCGTTCGAGCAGGCGCGAAGGAGCGTCGTTTCCGCAGAAAACGCGCTTGATTGCGACTGCGCCGCGACGGATATTCGCGACGCGCTGCACGCGCTCGGGCAGATCACGGGCAGGGATGTTGACGCGGACGTGATCGACCGCATCTTTTCCCGCTTTTGCGTCGGGAAGTGACCGTTCTTATTGCCAAAAGCAGAAGCAAAAATGAATTTGCCACACCCTTTCCACATAAGAATCGGATGTGGCAATTTGCGTTCTTTTGCGTTTTACTTTCATGAAAAGAAGCGAAACCGACTACCCGAAGAACCCCCGCTTGGGGATAAACGCGGAGTCGAAATGCTCCATGACGCCGCCGTATTGCTCCGAAGCATAGATCGCCTTGGTGGTCAGGGCGGTGATCGCCTGCACGTTCAGCGGGCTGACCTGATGCAAAGAAACGTAATAGGGCAGCGACTGCTCGGGAATATAGTCGTCCGCGCCGACGGCGAATCCGAGCTGCTTTGCCTCTGCGGCGAATTGCTGCATATCCTGCTGCGTCGGAAAGTAAAAATGCAGGTTGACGCGGCGGAAAGCGGCGTTGTCGTCGCCGCGCGCGCGCAGAGAGCGGATATACGCCTCGTTGTCCACGGACTGCTTTTTCGCGTTGTCGGGCATGAGCAGGCGGTAGTAGGTTTGCCGATTCGGCTCATCCACGCGGGCACAGTCGATTTTGAGCAGCGGATTGTCCGCGCAAACGCCCATAAGCGGAACGAGCAGACGCGCGTCGGAGGTATAAAAATAGTATCTGCGCTGCGCGCCGACCTCGATCCATCCGACAAACGCGCATTGACTGCCGAGCGTGCGGACGCAATCCTTGCAGACGTCGTCCAGCTCGCGCTTTTCGCGCGCGGTAAACGCCCCCGCGCCCACGACCCGCGTAAAGCACGTCACGAGCAGCAGCGTCGTAAAGTCGCCGAGGGAATCGAATTCGTCCGCATAGGACAGATTGACATGGAAGGATGCGGGCAGCCCCTGCAACTCCCAGTCGTACGCATACCAGTTACGCATGGGTTAAAATCGCTTTGATGCGCCGAACGCCCGCGCTCGACGCCTCCTCCTTTTGAATGGTAAACCTGCCGAGCTCGCCCGTATGCACGGCGTGCGGCCCGCCGCAGATTTCCTTGCTGTATCCGGGTACGGTGTAAACCTTGACCTTCGCGCCGTACTTGCTCTCGAACAGACCGATCGCGCCCTGCGCCTTTGCCTCCTCGACGGTCATCTCCTCGCAAAGAACGGGCACGTCCGCGTCGATCGCGGCGTTGACCCATGCCTCGACGAGTTTGAGCTCCTCGGGCGTGACCTTGCGCGGAAAGCTGAAATCAAAGCGGAGGCGTTCGGCGGTGATGTTGCTGCCCTTCTGCCCGATTTCGGCGTCGTTCAGCACAGCTCGCAGAGCCGCCTGCAAAAGATGCGTCGCGGTATGCAAACGCGCGGTCTCCTCGGTATGGTCGGCAAGACCGCCCTTGAAAATCTGATCCGCGCCCGCGTGGGAAAGCTCTTGATGCGCCTTGAACGCGATGGCGAATCCGTCCAAATCGACGGCAAGACCGCGCTCGGCGGCAAGCTCCTGGGTCAGCTCGATCGGGAAGCCGTAGGTGTCGTAAAGATGGAAGGCGGACTGTCCGTCGATCATGCCGCCGGAAACCGTCGACACAAGGCGGTCAAATTCGCGAATGCCGCGCTTCAACGCGCTTGCAAAGCGCTGCTCCTCCTTGGAAAGCTCGTCGACGATCTGATCGTGGTTGCGGAGAAGCTCGGGATAGAACGCGCCGTATTGCCGAATGACCGCTTCTGCGATCAGAGGCAGACTGCCGTCGGCAATGCCGAGCTGCATGGCAAAGCGAATCGAGCGGCGAATGAGCCGGCGCAGAATGTAGCCCTGACCGACGTTGGAGGGCGTCACGGCGCATGGGTCGCCCAGGATGAACGTTGCGCAGCGGATATGGTCGGCAATGATGCGAAACGCGCGCGTGGTGTCCGCGTCGTCATGGTAACGTTTGCCCGAAAGCGCTTCGATGCAGGCGATGATGCCCGTAAACGCGTCGGTATCGTATACGCTTTCCACGCCTTGCAGGGTGGCTACGGTGCGGTCAAGTCCCATGCCCGTATCGACGTTGCGCTGTGCAAGCGGTACAAACTTGCCCTCGCCGAGCTTGTTGTATTCCATAAAGACGTTGTTCCAAATTTCGAGATACTTGCCGCAGTCGCAGCCCGCCTTGCAATCGGGGCCGCAGGGCGCCTTGCCCGTGTCGTAAAAGATCTCGGTATCGGGGCCGCAGGGGCCTGTCAGACCCGCGGGGCCCCACCAATTATGCTTCTTGGGCAGAAACACGATATGGCTCGGTTCGACGCCCATGTCGATCCAGCAATCATGCGCAACGTCGTCGCGCGGCGCGTCGGCGTCGCCTTCGAAGCAGGTGAAATACAGCTTATCCTTGGGGATGCCGAGCCACTTCTCGTCGGTCAGGAATTCCCAAGAATACGCGATGGACTCGCGCTTGAAATAATCGCCGAGCGACCAGTTTCCGAGCATCTCGAAAAACGTGCAGTGCGAGGCGTCTCCGACCTCGTCGATATCGCCCGTGCGGACGCATTTTTGGACGTCTACAAGCCGCTTGCCCTCGGGATGCGTCGCGCCCATCAGGTATGGGACGAGGGGATGCATACCGGCGGTGGTGAACAGGACGGTGGGATCGTTTTCGGGAATCAGCGATGCGCTGGATATTGCAGCGTGTCCCTTGGACACGAAGAAATCGAGATAAAGCTTGCGCAGCTCTTGACTGGTCATGGATTTCATATGGATTTGGTTGCTCCTTGCGGTCAAAATTTCCTATATAGAATACAGCATACGCGGCGGGTTTGTCAACGCGCGGCAAAAAGGATGCTTAATGAGAGGCGTCAAAGCGTTCGGCGAAAGAACGAAATCGCCGCGCCCTTCTCCCGAAAGAAACGAACGCGGCAAAATTCGATATTCTTGCTTTCCCTTTATCAAAAGCAGAAGACGTTCTCGTCAGATCAGCGACTGCTGTTCGGTAAAGCTCATGTCGAGCAAATGCTGATTGACCTGTTTTTCGAACATGGTGCTCATCGGCGCGCGGTCGTGAACGATCTTGACCGCCTGCGCAAACATGGGCGCGGCGGAGATAAAGCGAATCTTGGGCGAGAGATGCGCGTCCGGGCATTCCAGCGTATCGGTGGAAACGAGGAATTCGAGCGGGCTCGCGTCCACGCGGCGAATGCCCTCGGCGTTCATGACGTTATGCGTCAAGGCGGCAAAGACCTTGTTTGCGCCCTTGGACATCAGACCGTAGGAAACGTCGATCAGCGTGCCGCCCGAAATGGCGAAATCGTCGATGACGAGGCAGTTTTTACCCTTCACGTCGCCAATGATTTCGAGCACCTTGGCGTTCTCGTCGTGCCCGTAACGCATCTTGTCGCCGATGGCGACCGAGCAGCCGAGCTTCGTTGCGAATTCGCGCGCGCGCTTGGCGCTGCCCGCATCGGGCGAAACCACGACGAGATCGTCGTTCACGATGCCCGCACGGCGCACATATTCGCAGATCAGCGACTTGCCGTAAAGATGATCCACGGGTTTCTTGAAGAAGCCCTGCACCTGCGGCGCGTGCAGATCCATGGTGATGATGCGGTCAACGCCCGCCGCCTCGATACAGTCCGCACAGACGCGCGCACGGATGGATACGCGAGGCTCGTCCTTTTTATCGCCCTTTGCATAGGAGAAATAGGGAATGATCGCCGTGACCGAGTTCGCGCTGGCGCGGCGAAACGCGTCGATCCAAAACAGCAGCTCGACAAATTCGTCGTTGGGGTCGCGCCCGATGGGCTGAACAATGTAAACGTCCTTATCGCGAATGGACTCGTTCACGCGCACGAAAATATTGCCCTCCGTGAACTTGATCGTCGTCGCATCGCCAAGCTGCGTGCCGAGGTAGGCGCACATCCGCTTTGCAAACGGAACGCCCGTTCTGCCTGCGAAAATTTTAATAATCCCCGCTCCCGTATACATGTCGAAAATCTCCTCCGTTGCCCGTGATGTTGATCCGCTTGATACGCATACAGTATAGCAGACATTTTGTCGCTTCACAACACAATATCTGCGATTGCATCAACTTTTGCAGGAAATCTTTCATATATGATTTTGAGCGGGGCGTCATGGCACAAGGTTCAGCAAATCCTCCTCGTTTGCTACGTTTGTATACGCGTTCGGCACATCGCCGACGATGATGCTTTCCGCAATCGGCGCGCCGACCTCCACGCTCACCGTGTGCGACGTTCCGGGAAGGATCACGCGCACGTTCGCGGTCAGCTGCAAATTGACGCGATGCAGGGTCTGGTTGATGCCTGCCGAACGGAATTCGCTGTAAAACGAGGATTTTACCGCGCCCGCCGGCGTAAAGCGCATACGCACGCGAGGCCCCCTGCCCGCGAAAAGCGGGATGCCCGATATCGTACCGAGCGGAACGGAAACGCCCTGCTCGCCCAACGCGGCGATGCGCTCCTGCGCGGCGTTGGCACAGTCCGCGGCGAGCATATTGAGCTTTGCGCTGTCCGCCTGCAAAAGGAACACGCGGCTCTCGGTCGCGCGAACATGAATCAGCTCGTTCGTTCCGCCGGACGAGGCGAGAACCTCCAATATCGCCTCATTCATCGCCTTTGCCGCGGCGGATTCCACGCGCGCCGACGAGAGCCCCAGCAGCACGGGGCGCAGGTTCGCGTTGATATATGTAAACGCGCCGATGAGCAGCGCCGCCGCCGCCACAACAATCAGCAACCATTTCCGCCGCATGCCATGCACCTCCGTTTCCTATATAATATGCGCGCCGCGTAATTGCGGTTCTTACGCCGCGCAAAAACGGGATCGCTTATCGCTGCGACCCCGTTTCTCCGTCAAATTCGATTGTGATCCCGCGATTCTGTCAAAGCGCCCCGCTTGCGAAATCGCCGTTATGTGCGCGCCCGCTATTCGACGATCTTGTCAAACCCGCTTTCGTCGTCCGGCTCGCTTTCGCTGCCCGCCGCCTTGCGTCCGCGCTTTTTCCTCGGCTTTGCGGGCACGGGTTCCGGCTCGGGTTCGGGCTCGGTTTCAAACGCTTCCTCGGCGGGTTCTTCGCCGAACGTTTCTTCCTCGTCGGGCGCCGCGAGCGCGGCAATTTCCTCGTTTGTCGCGGGAGAAGCCGCTGCGTCGTCATCCGCCTCCACACGCAGAATGCCGCCGTTCGTGCGAAGCAGGAACGAGACGAGCGCGCAGATCAGCGCCATCAAAACCGCAACGGCAAACCCGACCGCCGCCGCGTTGCGCGCGGCAAACACCTCGCTTATCGGACGCGCCGCCATCAGCGTAAGCCCGTTTCGCGTCTCGCGCACGCAAAGGTTGTTTTCGGCGTAAAACCAGCCGTCCTCGCCCGCGCCGTTTCCCTCAAACAGCAGATCGCCCGCGGTATAGAAGCGCTCCGTCACCGAGGTTGGCGACGTTCCTTGAAGCGCGCTCAAAACGGACGGATCGTCGCGGCGGATAAGCACCACGCCGCCCGCGTCGCCGCGTACCACGCAGGCGTAAAGCGTTGCGCCGTCCGCCTTGGAGACGCGCTTTTCGCCGTCTTTTAGCACGTCGGTAATCCATGCCGTCTTTTCGTCCTCCGCTGCGGCAAGCGAAACGCGCGTTTCGTCCGAGGACGCGATCACCGCGCCCGTTACGTCCGTTACGTCGATCGCATCCAGCGTCAAAAGCTCGCAGAGCGTAATCAGTCCGTTCGTCTCCAAAAGGGCGTCGTCGTGCGCAAGATACCTCGAAACCGCGCGCGCCTTTGAGATCAGGTTTTCCTCCGCCGCCGCCGTTTCGGGCGCCGCGTCGCCTTGTTCGGTTTCGATCGACGCAAACGCCGCATCCAGCAGGTCGGTCAACTCTTGCTTTGCGGCGGCCTCCGCCCGATTGGTGAGCGGCGCATACAGCATGAACGCGCCCCCAAGCAGAACGAGCGCCAAGATCGGAACCGCCCATTTGATTCCGCGTGGATTCATTCCGTTCCCCCCTTTTGATGCTCTGTCCCGCCATTCGGTAAAGGATCGGCGGGGAGTGTTTTTATGTAAAAAAGCATCGCTTATCGCATTAGGTCGAAGGAATCAGCGAGAGAAAGAAGTTCGCCTTATAGAAGAATTCGCCAAAGAACGATTCGCTCAGAAATTCATACAGCTTCGGCAATGCGGTCAGCATGAGCGGAACCGTCAGAAACAGCACGAACAGCAACAGCACGCCGTGAATCAGCCCGAGTCCCGCGCCGATCAGCCCGTCCCCGCGCTGTAATACAAGGAAGCCGCCCTGCCCGTACTCCACGCCGCGGATGAGAAACCCGAAGATCACGCGCGCGACAAGGAACACGATCAAAAGCGATACGATATTGACCACCACGCATACGATCGTTTGGTTAAAATAGTCCCCGAGCGTCGTAATCCCGCTTCCGCGAAACGCCTCGGTCACGATGTTTTTGGTCACGCACGCGTCCATCGGCAACGGCATATCCGCGTTTTCCAGCACGAGGTGAAGCTGCTCCGAGGAGATGGTCGATATCGGCGCGCGCGTCAGCTCGACGTCCGTGATGGCGACATACTCCGAGCCCTCCGTGTAGTACAAAAGCATGCTGAACAGCTTCTCATTATGCTTGACCAGCTCGGAGACAACCGGTATGGAGACGCGCCCGATCAGCCACGCAAGAAGCGTCGCGGCAATGTTCAGCACGGTGCTGACAAAACCGCGGTAATATCCGCCCAAAATCGTGATGGCGAGCACCAGTAAAATCGCAGCGTCGATCAGGTTCATGCGCTTCTCCCTTCGATTCGATCTGTACGGCGCGTCAGCTCACGCCCGAGATATAGTACATGCCGTTGCTCGATAAAAGCAGCTTGCTGTCGGACAGCTTGACGGCGTTATCGATCGGCTGTTCAAACGTCGCGGTCGTAGAGAGCTTGCCCTTGAGCGTGTAGGTATACAGGCTTTCGCGCGAGGCGACGATCAGGCGGTTGTTCATAATCAGCGCCGAGACGCCCTCCGTCGGCACCTGCAAATACGTTTCCACGCGCCCCGCCTCGGAATCCTCGTTCAGAGTGATAATCTTGACGGAGTGGAAATCGCCTCCGCGCGGCGTTAACAGGAACGTCGGCGTGCCGGACGCGTTTGAAAAGTCCGCAACGCGATAGCCGTAGATCATCGTGCGGTAGACTTCCTTGTTTCCGTCGTGCGTATAGCGTATGATTTGGTTCGTTCCCTCGACGAACAGGCTTTTATCGGTGATAAACAGTTCGTCTACGAGCTGCCCCTGCACATAGATCACGCCCGTGATTTCGCGTTTGGTCAAATCGTATGTCGTGATGGTCGTGGTCGGCGTGCCCGTGTTGACGTTCAGCGTTTCCACCCAAAGCATTTCGCCCGTCGTTTTATAAAAGCCGAAATCCAATATGTATTGATCCGCAAACGTCAGCTCGGTCACCTGCTCGCCCTTTTGCGTCAGCACGATGACGCTCTCCGCGCCCTCCGCAGACCGTCTCAAAACCGCGAGATGGCTTTTTCCGCACTCGACCTCCTTGATGCTGCCGCCGAACGTGAGCGTGTCCTTTTCGCCGACGACCTGCAAGGACGCCTCGTTGAACACAACCGTCATGCTCGAGCTGCCCGACATGCGGATGTCGCTCGCGCCCATGCCGTAGGTATAGTTCTTTTTCGTGTCGGTCAGGTGATAAAAATGAATCTTGCCGTCCGTTTGATACAGCAAGCCGTCGCCCGTGTTGATATAGGTGGAGGTCGTCGCAATCGGCGTCATCGTCATGGACACCGTCGCCGCCTGCGCGCTGAATATGAGCTGATACGCCAATACCGCCAGACCGCCCAGCACGAGAAAGACGAGCGAAAACAGGAGCGTGCGGTTCTTACGCTTCTTTTTTTTCTTTCGTGTGCCTGTTGTCGGATAAGCGCGCGCCGTTGCCATTCGTTTCCCCCGATGATGCGCCCGGCGAAAACCCCGTGCGCATACTTTCATGCGCAGCGCCGTTTCCATGCGCTGCGCGCGGTTTGTGTATTAGTGTAACAGCCCCCTATGGGCGTGTAAAGCAAACTTTCTGTGTCGGCTTGCCCATCGGCATTCGGCTTGCGATCGGCGTCCGACTTACATCGGTACGATGACCCAGAGCGACTTCGGCAGGATGCGGAACGTAATCGGCGTGCCCTGCATCACCTCGCCGTCCACCTCGATGCGCGAGGCAGGTTCGCATATTGCCGTAAGCTCGGTGGTCTTGAAATAGGTGACATACTTCGTGTGCAGGTGTTTTCCCTTCATAAAGCGCGGCAGCACCGTAAACATCGCAAAAAGCGGAACGTCGTGAATGATGCAGATGTCGAGGAGCCCGTCGAACGGGTCTGCTTCGGGCGTAACCTTCATGCCGCCGCCAAAGTGCGTGCCGTTGCCCGCTGCGATGATTAAAACGTTTTTCTCCGCCTCGCCCTCGGGCCAGGTGATCTTCGTCATGCGGTGCTTCCTGCCCGCTATGGCGCGCAAAAGCCCCTTCAAATATGCCCAGGAGCCGTTATGCGTGCGCTTTTTGTAGATCTCGGTGTAGTCGAGAACGTCCACGTCGAAGCCGAAGCCCGCAACGTTAAAATACAGCTCCTCGTTCGCCATGGCGGCGTCCATGCGCCTTACGTCGCCCTTCAACACGATTTCCAGCGCTTTGAGCGGGTCGGTCGGGATGCCAAGCGGGCGGGAGATGTCGTTTCCCGTGCCGCATGGGATCACGCCCATATGCGCGTCGCTTTGGAACAATCCCGACGCAACCTCGCGCACCGTGCCGTCGCCGCCCAGCGCAACGATCTTTTTTTCGCCGTTTGCCAGCGCGGTTCGCGCAAGCTCCGCAGAGTGCCCCGGGTATTCGCTCTTGGCGCTCGTATACGGAATGCCCCGCGCGTCCAGCTCCTTTGTGACCGTCTCGAACGCCTTTTTCGCCAGCCCGTTTCCCGCGACCGGGTTCCAGATAATATGCAGCTCGCCCATACGCCTCTCCTATGCTCGTTCGCTCAGATTGGAAGTTTGACGCCCGCTCATGCGGATTTTGTTTCATTATACGTCATTATACGTCATTGCGCCGCGGGCTTCAAGTAACGGTTGAACCAAGTCTGCATTTCGGTAAGCCGACGCAGGCGATGCTTGGGCTTGCCGCCGCGCGAGAGCTCGTGCGTTTCGCCATGAAACAGGCAAAGCCGCGCGGGAACGCCGTGATACCGAAGCGAAGTGTACATTTGCAGCCCCTCCGCCATCCAGCAGCGGTAGTCCTCGTCCGAATGGATAAACAGCGTCGGCGTTTCGACCTTGTCCGCATACTGCACGGGCGAATGGAACCGGAGCTTTTCTGGGTTATCCCACGGGGTCGCGCGCATATCCATATCCGCGAAGAAATAGCCGATGTCCGTGGTCAGGAACATACTCGTCCAGTTTGATATGCTCCGCTGCGAAACTGCGGCGGCAAACCGATTCGTGTGACCGATGATCCAGTTGGTCATGAAGCCGCCGTAGCTGCCGCCCGTCACGCCGACGCGCGCGGGATCAATCTGCGGGTAGGCTTTGAGCGCCGCGTCCGCAAAGCGCATGAGGTCTTCGTAATCAATCGTACCGTACTGACCGCGGATGTCCGCAAACGCAGCTCCGCGCCCGTCGCCGCCGCGCGGGTTGCAGAAGAACACATAGTAGCCGTCGTTCGCCCAAACCTGCATCTCGTGGTAAAACGCGTCGCCGTATGCGCATTTCGGGCCGCCGTGAATATCGAATATCGCAGGATACGTTTTCCCGTCCTCGCGTCCGACCGGCTCGATGCAGAACCCCTCGATTTCGAGCCCGTCGCTTTCGGCATGAAGCTCGATCAGCGGCGAGATGCTTTTTTCGCGGTTCAGCCATGCGTTCAGCTCGCTTTTTGGCGCGTCGTCGCCGAGCAGATAGAGCTCTTGCAGCGTCGTGCCCGTCATGCCAATATATAAAACGTCGCCCTTGTCGTTTACGTCGAAACAGTCGATCGAGCCCGCGCGCAGCAAAAGCGTTTCCGCCGTGCCGTCGGGCTTGACGCGCCTCAGCGCGGTTTTCGTATGCGAGACTGCGGTATAATACACGCCGCTTTCGCGCGCGCAGATCAACGTTCCGCCGCCCAGGGCGCAGTCCGTGCCGATGGTTTCGCCCGCGTTCTCATCCGTATCGCTGATTACGGTCGCGACGCCGTCCGCCACGCGGTAAAGCTGCGAAGTCAGGCGCATATCGCGCAGCCCCTCCTCCGGCGAGACGCCGATGAATACCGGCTCGCCGTTCAACTCGCCGACCCAGTCCATCATGTATCTGCCGCCCGCAAGCAGCGTTTCAACCGCGCCCGTTGCAGGCGAATATGCATAGAGTCCGCTCGTGAGCGCCATCTTGCCCACAAAATTCTCCGCCGCGAACAGCACGCGCTCTTTTCCGACAAAAAGCTGCGAAACGAGCGTCGTTTCGTCCGTGATCGGCGCCGCCTTCCCCGTTTCGGGCGAAAACACATACAGGCGCGCCCGCTGCCCGTTCGTGAAGCCCCCGCCGTTCGACCAGAAGGGGATCTCCTCGAGCACCTCGTAATCCTTCTCTGCCTCGATATGCTTCAAGAAAGCGTCCTTGTCGGCTTCGTTCGCCGCAGAAAAGTCAATGTCGCCCGCCCGATACGCCGCGATCACGGCGTAATCTCCATTCGGAAGGCGTTGTATATCGCCCACCGCGAGCGGAACGCAAAACGCATACCGCGCCTCGCCGCCGCGCACGTCGATGCGGTAATAGTCCGTCAGCTTCTCGCCCGCTTTCAGCCGTTCCTTGTGCGCCTCGTTGCGCGCGCAGGAAAACAGAATCGTGTTATCGTCCTCCCAAAGGAAGCTGCCCGCGTCGCCGCCTGCGGTCAACTGCCTGCACGCGCCGTCATACAGCCAAAGGTCGCTTGTATACCCGTCCTGCTTCTCGTTCGCGGATCTGACGGCGAACGCCGCGCGCGTTCCGTTCGTCGACCATGTCGCCTCCGACAGAAACCGATACCGAAACAGATCCTCGTTTGTCAGCCGTTGCATACGTTTTCCTCCGATACTCAATCCGCTTTATTCTCTTTTGTGCGGTTTTACAGCACGTCGAACACGGTCAAAACGCCGTCCTTTACGATAAAGCGCACGTCTAACCCCGCGTACCCAAACCCGTAAGGCAGCTCCCGATCCCGCAGGTAGGCGGGGCGCGGATCCTGCTTCAACGACTCGATCAGCGCCTCCCGCTTTTCCTCGGGAACGCGGAAAAGCAGCGTTTCGTCAAATCGAACCGCAAGCGCGTATGCCTGCTTTTCCTCGGCAAAGCCGTTTTTCGCGTCGATATGGCTGTCCGTAAAGGAAAGATAGGGCTTGATATCGTAGATCGGCGTGCCGTCCATGAGGTCGCCGCCCGCGATATGCAAAACCGTGCCGTAGCCCGCGCGCGCTTCCATGCCGATCAGCCGAACGGACGAAAGCCCGAGCGGATTCGGGCGAAACGGCGAACGCGTCGCAAACACGCCCATGCGCTTGTTCCCGCCGAGCCGCGGCGGCTTGACCATGGGCGACCAGCCGTCCCGCGCGGTTTCGGAGAAGCCCCAGATCAGCCAGATATGCGAAAAACCGTCCAGCCCGCGCACGGCGTTGCCGTCGCGATAGGCGGGCTCGAAGATCACCTCGGACGCTTGCGCCTCGACCAGCCCGCTTTGGCGCGGAATGCCGAACTTGGTCGTAAAATCGCTCTTTACGCGCGCAATCACGCGCAGGGAAAGGGGTTCCTCCATTCGTTTATCCTTGTTTCGCTTTTCTTTGGGAAAACGCGCGCCGTCGTAAAAAGCGGTGCGCGCTTGTCGCCTTCACGGATGCGTTCGCGGTTGCGCTCTGCGCGCGCGGCGACCCTTCCTTATTTCCCGACCACGGCGGGCGTCCAGTATTTGCCGCCGTAAATATCAGTCAGGCGGTAGCACATCTGCCAGTTGTCGTTTCCGACATACGCGTTTCCGATCGACCAGGAGCTTCCCGCGATCATCTGCTCGCCCAGGAAATAGCTGTCCTCAAACGTTCCGTCATAGTTGTAGAAGTCGCAGATAAAGTCCAGCTTGTCGCCCGCGTTGATCGGCAGGAGTCCCTTCATGACAGTCTCGGTCGTCGCCGCCTCGTAATCGGTTTGCGCGCCGAGCAGCTCGCCGTAGGGATGGTCGTTCGTGAACTCCAAAATGAGGTTGACGCGCGTGCCGTTCAGCAGGGCGGGCACGCGTCCGACGATCGTGTAGGCGTCGTCGATCCAATCCTCGCCGATGAGGTAATAGGCGACGATCTGCCCGTTGAGCGACATCCATGTGCCGTCGTATGTCATAAGGAGGTCGCCGTCGTCGTCATATTCCATGATGTTGTCGAGCCCCAGGTCGATATAGCCCTCGCCGTCGTCGAGAAACACGTTCTGTTCCAGCGTGACGACCTGCTCCCACTGCGCCTCGGAGAGCTGCAAAACGAGCGCGCCGTTCTTCTCGGTCAAGGCGAGGTTTGCAAAGCCCGCGTTGTTTCCCGCGTAGTACGCGGTGGATTTTTGGACGAGATCCGCGTCCACCCAGCTCGAATCCCTGTCGCCCGTAACCAAGCTGCGGTCGCTCAAAAAGAGCTGCAACAGGCTCGCCACGGTGTCCGTGGAGCCGCCCGCCGTCTCCTCCGCGCTGTATGCGCCGCCCAGCAGCGACCCGAGCAGGCTGCCGGTGTTGTCGCCCAGCAGCGTGCCGAACGCGCTGCCGCTCGAACCGCTTGCAACCTGACCGCCCGCGCTCAAGGAGGCAAAGCTGGAAATACACTTGGTGTAGCTTTGATCCAGCCCGATCGCGTCGTAGGTTTTGATTGCCGCGCTGACCTTGGAAAGCGAATTGTACGGGAAATAAATCGAGACGCCGTTTGCATGCGTGATGTTTTTGGAGTTGCGATTATACTTCACGCAGCCGCGCAGGGCGTTTGCGAGCGCGGTCGATTCGCTCGTTCCCAAATTTTCTGCAAAGTGAATGAGGTCGATCTGGTTGATCTTTGTGCTTGTGGAAAAATCGCGCGACCCGCTGCGCGCGGACGCGACCTGCTGATAGCCGTCGTTCTCGATCAGCGCCGCCGTGGACGTCGAAAACGCGTTGAACGCGCTCGGCACCGTGCCCGCGACCTCCGCAAGGTCGATCAGCGAAAGCGTCGCCTTGCTCGACGAGGAGCCCTGCTCGCTGTATTTCACGAAATCGTCCACGATGACCTTGCCGAGATCGACGGTCGAAATCGCCGTGTTTTCGGAAAGGTCGGACAGCCAGTTTGTGTAATACCAGCCCGTGCCCGGCTCCGTCGCCTCGGACGCGACGAGATAGTCCGCATACGGCTCGGAAACCAGCGCGGTTTCGAGCGTCGCCATCAGGCACGCGTCGAAGCCGATCAGATCAAACTTGACGCCGCCCGCTTTCAAGGCCTCGCCGAACTGACCCAAGCCCATGGAGCCGTTCGGGAAAAGTTCGTCATAGCCGTAGCCCGTGATGGAGCCGCCGCCGTGATCCCACATGATGAGCATGTAGCGATCCGCAGGGTATTCGCTCTTGCAATACTGAATGAAGGTGGAAAGCGTATCGGGGTCGGTCATGGAGCGTTTGCCGAGATCGCTTTTCAATTTTTGTAAGCCGCCTTGCTTGACGCGGACATACATATTCGTGTTCGCCTGGATGACGCTGTTTTGCCAGCGGCTTGCGCCGCCCGTTTCGACGATTATGCGCACGTTGTCCGAAAGCTGCGCGCTTGCCATCTCCTGCAAATCGTAGGTCGCCATGCCGCTTTGGGATTCCAGATCCGCGCCGCACATATAGACCATAACGGTAACGGTTTCCGCGTTTGCGACGCTTGCGTACTTTTCGCGCGCCGCGCTCGCAACGAGATAGTTCGGCTCATGCTTGGCGTAAACGTCCTCGCTGCCCGAAGCGGGCGTGATGCCGTAGCTGCTTACGCTGCTCTCCGTCAAAATGGGGGTCGCCGTGGGCGATGCAAGATCGGACGTATCCGTCTCCGCGCCGCCATACAGCTCGGAAAGCGACGTTCCCGTTCCGTCGCCCAGCAACCCCGACAGCAAACCGCTGCCCGAGCCGGAACAGGTTTGAATCAGGAAATAGGCGACAAACAGGATCACCGCAAGGAGAATGATGCGTTTTAAGCATCCGCTGCGGGACGTGCCCGTTTCGGAGCCGCCGTTTGCGCCCGCGTTTGAGTTGCTGCCGGATCTGCCGAGCAGCAGCGCGATCAGAATCGCGACGAGCCCGCCGCAGCCATTGGACGAGCCGCCTGCGCGGCTGCCGCTCGTATTGCCCGTTCCGCCGCCCGACGGACGCGAATATCCGCCAACGCCGCCACCGCCCAAGCCGCCGCCGCGCCGATTCGCGTTTCCGCCGCCTCCGACGATATGTTTTTGCCTTCCGCCGGGTCTGTTTGCCATGTGTTTTCCCTCTCTCTTGCTTTGGTGCGATTTGCTCTCCTGCGGCAAGCGCCGCCTGTCGGCACACACGAAAATATGCGATGCGTATGGATTGTGATGTACATACGGATTTTACCATATTCATGCCGTTTCGTCCAGTTGTCCGTTTTCCGAAAACGTGGTAAAATAACGTATGCTGCTTAATTTATCAAAAAAGCGTATCGCGCAGGTTTTCATCTGGTTTCTTGTCGTCGCTTCGGCGCTGTTCTCTGCGGGCTGCAAGCGCATGGGCAACGCCGTGCCAACCGATGCGGAAGCGCCCATCGTCGTTTCCGTTCAACCCGCGGTTTCGGAACCGACCGCCGCGCCGCTTCTTACGCCTGCACCGTCGCCGTCGCCCGAGCCCGCGCCGCGTTTGCGCTATGTTTTTTTGTTTATCGGAGACGGCATGGGCGATTGCCATATTTCCGCCGTGTCGGAAGCGCTTGCCGCGGCGGGGAAAGAGCCGCTTTCGTTTGTCGATTTTCCCGTTCACGGATACGCGCATACGAACGACGCGGACGGAAACACGACGGACTCTGCGGCGGCGGCGACCGCAATCGCGACGGGCACGAAAACGAACGACGGCTATCTCGGAATCGACCCGTACAAAGCGCGGCTCACGACCGTTGCCGAAACGCTGCATCGTTCGGGCAGGCGCGTCGGCATATTGACCACCGTCGGGCTTGACCATGCGACGCCCGCGGGCTTTTACGCGCATGTGGATTCCCGCAGGAGCTATTTCGACATCACGCGCGATCTGATGGCGAGCCGCTTCGACTATTTTGCGGGCGGAGCGTTTCATACGACGGAGGACGTTTCCCCGCTCGCGGCGGAAAGCGGCTATGCGTTCGCGCGCACGAAGGCGGAAGCGGAGCTTGTTCCCGCCGACACGCCCTTGATTTGGGCGAACGGGGAGCTGCTCGGCGACTACGGGCTTGTTCCCGCGATCGACGTCGGCTTAAACGACGGCGCGCGAAAGAATCTGCTTGCCGATATGCTGTCGCTCGGTTTGACCCGCCTGACGGGCGAGAGCGGCTTTTTTATCATGGTCGAAGGCGGGCGCATCGACTATTTCTCGCATTATCACGATGCGGGGAGTATGGCGTTTGAGCTGCTGGACATGGACGCGGCAATCCGCGTCGCGCTGCAATTTTACGACGCGCATCCGCTCGAAACGCTGATTCTTGTCACGGCGGATCACGAAACGGGTAAGCTGACGTTGTCCGACGGCGACAGAAGCGCGCTCCTTTCGCAAAGCGTATCCTGCGATACGTTTGACGACGCCTTTGTTGCGCCTTGGATCGAGCAGAAAACGGCGTTTGAAGACGCGCTGCCGACCTGCCTTTCCCTATTCGCGCCGGGCGAGCCGACTCAGGAGGAAAAGGCGGTTCTTTCCGAGGCGTATGCGCATACGATCAAGGGCGACCTTTCCGAAAAGGAGCGAAAAAGCCTTTACGGCGTGTATGAGCCGATCACCTGCGCGCTGTCGGAACTCGTAGTCGCGCGCGCGGGGCTGACGTTCCGTTCGGGCGCGCATACCGACGTTGACGTGTCCGTTTACGCTTACGGCGTCGGCGCGGAGATGTTTGCGGGCGCATACGAAAACGCGGCGATTCACGATTTAGTCATGCAGGCGATTGCGCGCTATCCGCTCGCCTGATTTGTCAACATTTTATTTGGGAGGACTGCCATGAAACTCACCTTTATCGGCGCGGCGCACGAGGTTACGGGAAGCTGCACCCTGCTTGAAACGAACGGGAAGCGTATTTTGATCGATTACGGCATGGAGCAGGGCAAGGATTTTTATGAGAACGTCGCCATCCCCGCGCTGCCCGCCGAGCTGGACGCGGTGCTGCTCACGCACGCGCATATCGACCATTCCGGGCTTTTGCCAACGCTCGCGAAAAACGGCTATTGCGGCGGCGTTCACGCAACGGAAGCGACCTGCTCGCTTGCGGACATCATGCTGCGCGACAGCGCGCACATTCAGGAGTTTGAAGCCGAATGGCGCAA
>CAZBVC010000036.1:0-25133 GCA_964495255.1 uncultured Oscillospiraceae bacterium | reverse complement strand
CGCCCACATAGCCCGCCTCGGTCAGCGTCGTCGCGTCGGCGACGGCAAACGGCACGTTCAGAATGCGCGCGAGCGTCTGCGCAAGCAGCGTTTTGCCCGAGCCGGTCGGCCCCAGCATAATGATGTTGCTCTTTTGCAGCTCGACGTCGTCTTCCTTTGCGGCGCCGGCGTTGATGCGCTTATAGTGGTTGTATACCGCCACGGCGAGCGAGCGCTTCGCGGCGGTCTGCCCGACGACGTATTGGTTGAGCAGGTCGAGAATCTCCTGCGGCTTGGGGATATCGCCGAGCTCGAGCGGCGCGGACTCCACGTCCTCCTCGATGATCTCGCGGCAGAGCTCGACGCACTCGTTGCAGATGTTGACGCCCGGGCCCGCTATGATGCGATGCACCGCTTCCTGCGGCTTTCCGCAGAAGGAGCAGCGCACGGTCGGGTTTCCATCGTTCTTTGCCATTGTCTATGACCTTTCTTCGGGAATTGCGAACCCATGCGACCCGTTGTCGCAGAATCGCGCCGCACGCGTCCGCCTTTTGTTGTTATCTGCGCGGGACGATCACTTCGTCGATCAGCCCGTACGCACGCGCCTCCTCGGCGCTCATGTAGTTGTCGCGCTCGGTGTCCTGCGTCACCTGCTCGATGCTCCTGCCCGTGCGGGCGGAGAGGATCTCGTTCAGGCGCTTCTTGGTCTTTAAGATCTGCTCGGCCTGAATGTTGATGTCCGTCGCCTGCCCCCGCGCGCCGCCGCTGACCTGGTGAATCATGATCTCGGCGTTGGGAAGCGCCTTACGCTTGCCCTTCACGCCCGCCGCGAGCAGAAACGCGCCCATGGACGCGGCAAGCCCGATGCAGATGGTCGACACGTCGCACTTGATGTACTGCATCGTGTCGTATATGGCCAGCCCCGCGCTGACGGAGCCGCCCGGCGAATTGATATAGAGGTTGATGTCCTTATCGGGATCCTCGCCCTCCAAGAACAGCATCTGCGCAACAATCAGGTTGGCGATATCGTCGTCCACCTCGCCGCCCAGGAAAATAATGCGGTCTTTGAGCAGGCGCGAATAGATGTCATACGAGCGTTCGCCGTGGCTCGTTTGTTCGATGACCATTGGTACCAGATTCATGAGGTTCCTCCTTATCGGAAACGCTCCGTGGCGAAACGGTTACGCCTCGGGTTTTTCTTCCTTGTCGGCGGGCTTCTTCGCGGCGGGCTTCTTTTTCGGCTTTGCAGCTTCCTCGCCCTCCGCCTTTGCCTCGGCAGTCTTTTCGACCTGCTTTGCTGCGTCCACGATGCGTTTTACGGTCTTTTGCGCAACGACTTGATCGGAAAGATACTCGATATCGTCCTTACTGAGCGCCGCTTCGAACTCCTCCGCGCTCTTGCCCGTGCCCTCGGCATACTCGGCGATGGACTTTTTCAGGTCGTCCGCTTCGCAGACGACGCTTTCCGCCTTGCCGATCGCTTCGATGACGAGCTGCATCTTTACGCGGCGCTCCGCCTCCGTTCGATAGCTCTCGCGCAGGGCGTTCACGTCGCTGCCCATATACTTGCAGTAATCCTCAAGCGAGATACCGCTCCCGCTCAAACGATAGGAAATGTCGCGCAGCATATAGTCGATCTGCCGCTCGATCATGACCGCGGGAATCTCGACGGACGCATTTGCGCACGCGCCTTCCAGCGCGGCGTTTTCCAGCGCGGCGTCCGCATCCTTCTTCGCCTGTTCGAGCATCTTCGCCTTCTTGTCGGCAAACAGCGCCTCGTAGGTATCAAACTCGGAAACGTCCTTTGCAAACTCGTCGTCAAGCGCGGGCAGCTCCTTGATCTGAACCGCTTTGAGCTTGATGGCGAACACCGCCTCCTTGCCCGCGAGCTCGGCGGCGTATTCGTCGGGGAAACGGACGGTAATGTCCTTCTCCTCGCCCGCCTTCAAGCCGATAAGCTGCTCTTCAAAACCGGGAATAAACGTTCCGGAGCCAAGCAAAAGCACCTGATCCTCCGCCGTGCCGCCGTCAAATTTCACGCCGTCCACGCTGCCGGAATAGTCCAAAACCACGCGGTCGCCGTTCTCCGCGGCGCGGTCAACCTCGATAAAACGCGCGTTCTTCTCGCGTTCCTTCTCGATCTCCGCCGTGACCGCAGAATCCTCAACAGTATACGTCGGCGCGGCTACTTCTATACCCTGATAAGCGCCGAGCGTGACCGTGGGCGAAAGCTGCACCTCTGCGGTGAACACAACGCCCTCCGCAGCGGATATGGACACGATGTCCAGCGACGGACGGTCGACCGCCGCGAGCGCATGCTCGACCAGCGCGGCGTCGTATGCGTCGCCCCACGCCAGATCGAACGCGTCCTCGTAGAACACGCCCTCGCCATACATGGTCTCGACGACCTTGCGCGGCGCCTTGCCCTTGCGGAAGCCGGGCACGTTGTAGCGCGACGCGGTTTTGACATACGCCTTTTGTATCGCTTCGCCGAATGCTTCGGGCGGGATGGTGACGGTCAGCTTTGCGCGATCGTGTTCGAGTGTTTCAAAGGTTGCCATTGTTTGCTCCTCCAATAATGCCTTTCGGGTTGGCATAATACGCCAGTATCGAATGATTTTAGCACACTTGCATTTCCATTGCAACCGAAAAATCCGCGTCCGTCGGCTGTTTTTTTACGGTTTTTTACCGTCAAAACCCGCTTCTGCGCGCGATGCGACAAAAAGTCACGTTCTGTTTTTTTCTCTGCCGCAATACGCCTTTGCTTTCGGTTGAAAAACCATATATACTGGTCATAGATCATGGAGAGGTATACGATTTGATCGTCTCGCATGATGCGATAAAAGGAGTTTTTATGGAGTTACAGGGAATCCTGACGCTGCCCGTCATCCCGCTGCGCGGAATCGCGGTGCTGCCCGGGGAAATCATGCATTGCGACATCGGTCGCAAAAAAACGCTTTCGGCAATGGAGCAGGCGCTTTCCGAGGAGGGCTATGCGCTCTTCGTCGCGCAGAAAAACGCAAAAACCGTCGATATTACGGCGGAGGAGCTATACAGCTTCGGCACGATCTGCCGCATCCGGCAGGTGTTCCGCATTCAGAACGACACCGTGCATCTGCTCGTAACGGGCATGGCGCGCGGCGAGATGGTTTCCGTTCTGTCCGAAACGCCGCATATCAACGCGCAGGTGCTCGTTCATGCGGACGCCGCGCTCGATCCCGTCATGGAGGAGGCGCTGCGCCGCCGCCTTGCCGATCGTTTTTCGGCGTATTCCGACCAGCGCGACCGCCTGACGCAGGATCAGAGGGATACGATCCTCTCCCTGCCGACGCTCGGCGAGACGGCGGACGCGATCTCCCAGCAGGTGATCACCAAGCTCGAGGACAAGCAGCGGCTCATCGGCGAGTCGGATTTGGTCGAGCGCTGCACGATATTGCTCGGCATGCTCGAAAACGAGCTGCAAGTTTTGCAGATCGACCACCGCATCGCGGGAAAAATTAAGGAAGCGGTCGAGCGCAATCAAAAGGAATTCGTTCTGCGCGAGCAGCTCAAAGCGGTCAAAGAGGAGCTTGGCGACGACGACGACGACGAATTAAGCGATTATCGCGCGCGCATGGAGCAAAAGGCGCTGCCCGCCGAGGTGCGTAAAACCCTCGAAAAGCAGATCGCCCGCTTTGCCGAGCTGCCGGGCGGCTCGCACGAAGCGCCCATGGCGCAGGCGTATATCGAGCTGCTGCTGGATCTGCCATGGACGGAGGAAACGACCGACAACCTTGACCCGAACAACGCGCGCGCCGTGCTGGATCGCGATCATTACGGCATGGAGCGCATCAAAAAGCGCATCGTCGAAAGCCTTGCCGTGCAAAAGCTGACGGGCAACCCGCAGGGTCAGATTCTCTGCCTGGTCGGCCCGCCGGGCGTCGGCAAAACGTCCATTGTTCGCGCAATCGCCGAGGCGATGGACCGCAAGTTCGTTCGCATGAGCCTTGGCGGCGTTCGGGACGAGGCGGAAATTCGCGGACACCGCCGCACCTATATCGGCGCGCAGCCCGGGCGCGTGATCGAGGCCATGAAGAAAGCCGGCTCGATCAACCCCGTATTGCTGTTTGACGAGATCGACAAGCTCGCCTACGACGCCCACGGGGATCCGTCGGGCGCGATGCTCGAGGTGTTGGACAGCGCGCAGAATTTCGCGTTTGTCGATCACTTTCTCGAGCTGCCATACGATCTTTCCCACTGTATGCTGATTACGACCGCAAACGACGCCGAGGCGATCCCTGCGCCTTTGCGCGACCGTATGGAGCTGCTCGAGGTGCCGAGCTACCTCTTTGACGAGAAGGAGGAAATCGCAAAACGGCATCTTTTGCCCAAGCAGATGGAAAAGCACGGTCTGAAAAAAAGCAATCTGCGCGTTTCCGAGGGCGCAATGCAAACCCTGATCGCGGGCTATACGCGCGAAGCGGGCGTGCGCGAGCTGGAACGCGTCATCGCGTCCGTTTGCCGCAAGGCGGCCTGCGAGGTGGTAGAGGGCAGAACGCGCATCAACCTGACCGACGCGCGCATCACGGACTGGCTGGGGCCGCGCAGGTTCAAGCGCGACGAACCGCTTCGGCCCGATACGATCGGCGTGGTCACGGGGCTTGCATGGACGAGCGTCGGCGGCGAAACGCTTGAAATCGAGGCGACCGCCGTGCCGGGCAAGGGAAACTTGCAGCTCACGGGGCATCTGGGCGACGTCATGCAGGAATCCGCACGGGCCGCGATGACCTATGTGCGCGCGAACGCCGCGCATTTCGGGCTGGAACCGAGCCATTTCGAAACACTCGATCTGCATATTCATGTGCCCGAGGGCGCCGTGCCGAAGGACGGCCCATCCGCGGGCGTGGCGATGGCGGTTGCGCTCGTTTCCGCGCTGACCGGCATCCCCGTCAAAAGCAGCGTCGCCATGACGGGCGAAATTACCCTACGCGGGCGCGTGCTTCCCATCGGCGGGCTGCGCGAAAAGCTGCTTGCCGCCGTGCGCGCGGGCGTTTCGCGCGTGATTCTGCCCAAGGACAACCGCGAGGATCTCTACGACGTGCCCAAGGACGTCAAGGATGCGCTCGACATCAAGTTTGCCGAGACCATGGCGGACATTTTGCCCGTCGCGCTCGTTTGCAGCCCGCACGGCGCGGAATCAATCGTAACCTTAACGGAAGCGGAGGTTTTGCATGGAGCCATACGTCATTAAGAAAGCGGAATTCGTGACCAGCGTCGGAACGGGAACGAGCTATCCCGCGCCGCGCGTATGTGAGGTTGCCGTCGTCGGGCGCTCAAACGTCGGCAAAAGCAGCCTCATCAACACACTTTGCGGCAACGGCAAGTTGGCGCGCACGTCGCAAACGCCCGGGAAAACGCGCCTCATCAATTACTTCCTATTAAATGACGAGATGTATCTCGTCGATTTGCCCGGCTATGGCTTTGCCCGCGCAAGCAAGGCGGAAAAGCGGAGCTGGGGCGACCTGATCGAAGGCTATTTTGCGAGCGGACGCGCGCATCACCTGCTGCTTTTGCTGGATATCCGCCACGCGCCGTCTTTGGAGGACAAGCAGATGTTTGAATGGACGCTGTATTACGGCGTGCCGTTCACGCTGGTTGCGACCAAGGCGGACAAGGTTGCGAAATCCAAACGCGCCGCCGAAGCGACGTCCGTTGCGCGTATGCTGGGCGCGCCGCCCGCCGCGATTCCCTTCTCCGCGGAGACAAAGGACGGGAACGCCGAGCTGCTCGTGCGCCTGCATCAGATCATTGCCGATCGCGTGGGTTGAAAAGAGGCGGAAAAAAGCGCGAAAAGAGCGGGAAACAGCCCCGTTTGCGCGTTTCTTCCGTATTTATGGTTTAGCTATTGACATGCGCGCCAAACTTCTGCATAATATCCCCCGTAAAGAGGGGGACGCGCGTAAAGAGCGCCCCGGAAAGCAGGTTTGGGAAGTCTATGGCATTGCGCAAATGCCCCAAATGCGAATTGAACTACATTCGCGAGGGCGAGGAATACTGCAATGTTTGCATGCGTGAGATGAAGCGCGCATCGCGCGGACGCCGCAGCGAGGAAGAATCCGAGGAGGATGAGGTTCTCGTCTGCACGGAATGCGGCGAATCGCCCGCCGTGCACGGAAGCGAGCTTTGCGCCGCCTGCCTCAAGGAGCAAAAGCGCCAGGTGGAGCTGGAAAACGCGGCCGAACTGGACGCCGAATACGATGAGGCGACCGCGGCGGACGACGGCGCGGACGAGGAAGAAACCGAGTAAATTTGATCGGCAGCGGGAGGAACGAACGGATGCGCATTTACGCCATGGCGGACCTGCATCTGTCGTTTTCCGCGGATAAGCCGATGGACGTGTTCGGTCAGGCATGGAAGGGACATGCCGAGAAAATTGAACGGAATTGGCGCGCGGTCGTTGCCGAAAACGATCTCGTGCTGATCCCCGGCGACATCAGTTGGGCAATGCAGCTTTCCGCCGCGTTGCCCGATCTTTCGTTTATCGGCGCGCTGCCCGGGCAAAAGCTTCTTTTGCGCGGCAATCACGATTACTGGTGGAGCGCCATCGGACGCGTGCGCGCCGCGCTGCCAAAGCGCATGTTCGCCCTGCAAAACGACGCGTTCTGTTTCGACGGCGTTTCCGTATGCGGCTCGCGCGGTTGGCTTTGCCCCGACAGCGCCGCGTTTTCCGCTTCCGACGAACGGATCTTTTTGCGCGAGGTCGAGCGCCTGACGCTCTCGCTTTCCGCGCTGCAACCGGACGGCCGCGCGCGCATCGCCATGATGCACTATCCGCCCTTTTCCGAAAAGCGGACGCCCTCGCGCTTTACCGAGCTGTTTGAACAATACGGAATTTCCCATGTGGTTTACGGACATTTGCACGGCGAGGCGAACAAATACGCGTTCGAAGGCGGACGAAACGGCGTGACATACCATTGCGTCGCCGCCGACAAGCTCGACTTTTCGCCGCTCTTTCTCCCGCTTTCCGACGCGGACGGCGCGCCGTTTACTTGCGATTGACAAGCGGTGTTTCGGATGCTAAAATTATTTTTGTGTTCCATAAATTATGTTTTGCGGAGGATGAACGATGGAAAAGCTCGTAATCGCGCTCGGCGGCAATGCGCTGCAAGAGGGTAAAGGGCCGGCGACTGCGCAGGCGCAGCTTGCGGTCGTAGAAAAGACGTCCGTATTTCTCGCGGACATCATCGAAAAGGGATACAAGGTTGTTCTGGCGCACGGAAACGGCCCGCAGGTCGGCAGAATCGTGCTGCAAAACGAGAACTCCGCAGAGATTACGCCCGCCATGCCGTTTGACGTATGCGGCGCAATGAGTCAGGGCATGATCGGCTATCATATGCAGCAGGGCTTGACCAAGGCTTTGCGCGCGCACGGCGATCCAACGGGCGTTGCGACGATCGTAACGCAGGTTGTCGTTGACGCAAACGACAAAGCGTTTCAAAACCCGACCAAGCCCATCGGCCCGTTCTATTCGGAGGCCGAGGCGGAACGGTTGCAGGCGGAAAAGGGCTATGCCGTCAAGGAGGACGCGGGGCGCGGCTGGCGGCGCGTCGTCGCTTCGCCCATGCCGCAGGAGATCGTTGAGCTGCCCGAGGTCAAGTGCCTCTTCGACGGCGGCTTCGTCGTCATCACCGTCGGCGGCGGCGGCATCCCCGTGATCCGCAGCGAAAACGGCGATTTGATCGGAACCGCCGCGGTCATCGACAAGGATTTGGCGTCCGAGCGGCTTGCCGAGGACGTTGACGCGGACGCGCTGCTCATTCTCACCGCCGTCGAGCAGGTCTGCCTGAACTACGGCAAGGAAAACGAGAAGCGACTTTCGCAGCTTTCCGTCGCCGAGGCGGAGCAATATTGCCGCGAGGGACACTTTGCGCCCGGCTCCATGCTGCCTAAGATCGAGGCCGCCTGCATGTTCGCGAGGAGCAAGGCGGGACGCCGCGCGATTATCACGTCGCTGGACAAGGCGGTCGACGCGCTGACGGGCAAGGCGGGCACAACGGTATCGCTGGGGTAACGCTGTTTCCTTTTCTTGAAAGAAAAGGAACCGAAAAGAACTTCATTCGATATAAGACGGCAAAAGGAGTCAAGTTTTCGGGCTTGGCTCCTTCTTGTTATATTGTTCTGTCGTTCCGCGCAATATGCGGTTTCTTTTGTTTCTTTTCTTGAAGGAAACGGAACCGAAAAGAACTTCATTTGATATAAGACGGCAAAAGAAGCCAGGTTTTCGGGCTTGACTCCTTCTTTTCGTTTGCACCTGTTTTGCGCATGTATTGCAAGCCGCGTTTCGCATTGCACGGTGCACCCTCAGTATCATCATCGGTTGAAAAGAAATTCGAAATCATGTATTATATTGATATGCGTTAGCAAACCAAAGGAGTTTGTATGAGCGAAGCTTTAACCGAGAGAAATGTATCCTTACAAAAGGCACGCGGTCGCGTGTATACGCCGCTTTATATTGTTGAATGCATTTTGGATATGGCTCGTTATCAGGGAGAAAACGTGATAAAACAACACGCTATCGACAACAGTTGCGGAGATGGCGCTTTTTTATGTCAAATGACCGCGCGATATTGTAGCGCCGCGTTGGAGAAAGGCATGCATACAACCGAAATTGCCACAGACCTTTCCGTCTATCTGCACGGAATAGAGATCGATCCGACCGAGTGCAAGGCATGCATTCGGAATCTGAATAATACGGCAAAGATGTTCGGCGTAACGAGCGTCGATTGGGACGTTCGTTGCGAAGATGCAGGGAATGAGGAAAGCTTTCAGCACAAGATGCGCTTTGTCTTGGGAAACCCTCCTTATGTTCGCGTGCATAATTTGGGCTCCTCATATTCCGAAGTGAAAAGATATGCTTTTGCGAAAAGAGGAATGACGGATCTCTTTCTTGTTTTCTATGAGATTGGGATTGAAATGCTAGATCAAGATGGCATCTTGGGGCTGATCACGCCAAGCTCTTTCTTTGGCAGTTTGGCAGGGCAAAATTTACGCGATTACATTACAAAAGAGGCTCTGCTAACAAGACTGGTAGACCTAAAACACCACAACCCATTTCACTCTACAACATACACGACGATCGTGATTTTATCCAAACGGTCAACCGGCGCGGTTGATTACTACGAGTTTGATGACCAAGAAAAAACAACATGTTATGTGGATACCTTGTTGCCTTCCGATTATCTGATAGAAAACCGATTCTTTTTTTCTAAAAAGGAACGATTGGAGCAGCTTAAAGAGATACTATGTTTCCGAACGGAAAGCCGAAAGTTCCGCGTTAAAAACGGATTTGCCACACTTGCCGACGATTTTTTCATCGGCGATTTCGGCTTTACGGAAAACACAATACCCGTTGTAAAAGCGTCAACCGGTCAAAAAAGCCGCTGTCTTTTTCCCTATGCGCATGGGCGATTGATGTCATACGACGAAGCCACTCGAACGCCAGCTTTGAAAGAGTATTACGAGAAAAACGAGGATAAGTTAAGAAAAAGAAGCTTAGATAAAGGCGGTTCCTGGTGGGGCTTTGGTCGTTCTCAGGGGATTGGAGACGTAGAGAAAAACAAATTCGCCGTAAACGCCTTGATTCGAGATGCAGCAGATCTCAAAATTGTTCCGTGTGAGAAGGGCGTAGGAATATATGGCGGTTTATACATTTTGACCGATGTAACGGAAAAAGAACTGAAAGAACTTTTGTTTACGTCTGATTTTTCGCGTTACGTATCCATGCTCGGTAAATACAAGAGCGGTGGGTACTACACTTTTTCTTCAAAAGAGCTGGAGGCATATCTGGAATATTATTACTATAAAAAGAAGGAAGCCGCGAAATGAACAATGAACAATTCTTAAAGGTGTTGGAAAAGTCTTTCTCTGTCTATCTGCAAACGAATTCCAGAAGCAATCAAAAGCTGAAAGCGCTTCATGGCGCAATATCCGAGGATCTTTTACATCGGCTGGACGAAGGCTATTCCGTTTCTTCGTTGGGTTACGGAGACGGAAAGGAAAAAAGCATCACGGGGAGATACATGAGCAAAGTCGTCGACATTGCAGTTTTTGACGGACTCCTTCCTATTGCGGGGATCGCCGTAAAATATGTAATGAGCAATTATTCCCAGAACTCGAACAATTATTTTGAGAACATGTTGGGAGAAACTGCAAACATACGAGCAGTGCGGATTCCTTATTATCAAATACTTGTCATACCGGATTGTTTGCCATATTTTGATAAGAATGGCAAAATTAAAAAATGGGATCATATTTCTGCGAACAATTTGTCGAAGTATGCGGCTCTATCAAAGGATAACGTGGATATTTTTCCCCATACGCCAAACAAAACCCTGCTTTATTTAATCCATCTTTTGCCGGAGGGCGACAAGCAAGGGATTGTTACAGCGAAGGAATATCGTAGTTTTTATCTGGAAAATCCTTTTTCTATGCAAGCGCAAACGCAAACGACTGTATCAGACGGAACGGTTATATGCAACGATTATGAACGCTTCGCTCAAAAAGTCGCTTTTTCCGTAAAAGGTCTTTAAAACGATTGAACCATCATTACCGTTCCGCAGGAGCCAAGACTTTTGCCTTGGCTCCTGCGGTTTCTTTTGTTTCTTTTCTTTTCAAAGAAAAGAAAACGTCTCCCTCTCTTACGCGCGCGGGCCTGCGTCCACGATATGCTTGGGCATATGGTCGTACTTCTGGAAGTTCTTCACGAAGCGCGAGGCAAGATCCTTTGCGGTCTTCTCATATTCGGCTTCGCCCGCTTCCTTTTTCCACATGGCGCGGGGCGAGAGCACCTCGTCCGGCACGCCGGGGCAATGCTTGGGAATCATGACGTTGAAGATCGGGTCAAGCTCAAACTCGCCCTTCTCCAGCTCGCCGTTGAGCGCCGCGGTCAGCATGGCGCGCGTGTAGGGAAGGCTCATGCGCTTGCCCTGACCCGCTTTGTGTCCGCACCAGCCGGTGTTGACGAGATAAACGTTTGCATCATACTTGTCGATGCGCTCGCCGAGCATCTCGGCATACAGCGACGGATTGAGGGGCATGAACGGCGCGCCGAACAGCGTCGAGAACGTGGTGACCGGCTCGGTGATGCCGCGCTCGGTGCCAGCGAGCTTGCTCGTATAGCCCGATACGAAATGATACATCGCGGCGTCGCGGCCGAGCTTGCTGATCGGCGGAATGACGCCGAACGCGTCCGCGGTAAGGAACACGACCGTCTTGGGCTGACCGCCTACGCCGGGAATGACGCAGCCGGGGATGAACTCTACGGGGTAGCCGACGCGGGTGTTCTCGGTGACGGAGCCGTCATCGAAATCCAGCGCGCGGGTATCCTCGTTCATGATGACGTTCTCAACGAGCGAACCGAACTTGATCGCGTTCCAAATCTGCGGCTCGTTCTCCTTGGACAGGTTGATGCACTTTGCATAGCAGCCGCCCTCAAAATTGAAGATACCCTCGTCGCACCAGCCATGCTCGTCGTCGCCGATGAGCTTGCGGTTCGGGTCGGCGGAAAGGGTGGTTTTGCCCGTTCCGGACAGGCCGAAGAACAGCGCGGAATCGCCGCCATGCCCCATGTTGGCGGAGCAATGCATGGGCAGAACGTTCATCTGCGGCATGAGGAAATTCATTACGGAGAAAACGCTCTTTTTGATCTCGCCCGCATACTGCGAACCCGCGATCAGAACACGCTTGTTCTCCAAGTCCAGAATAATCGCGGCTTCGGAATGCACGCCGTCCAGCTCGGGCACGCACTTGAACCCCGGCGCGGCGATCACCGTGAAGCCGGGAACAAAGGCGTCAAGCTGCTCCGCCGTGGGGCGAATGAGCAGGTTGTTGATAAACAGCGCTTCGCTGGCAAGCTCGTTGACCACGCGCACGGAAAGCGAATATTTCGGGTTTGCGCCGGCGAAACCGTCGAACACGAACACGTCGCGCCCTTGCAGATAGGCGGTCAGCTTTTTAAAGATAAAGTCCGTCTTTTCGCGCGAAATGGGGACGTTAACCTTGCCCCAGCTGATCTGATCGTGCACGTCGGGCGAGTCGGTGATGTAACGGTCGTCGGGCGAGCGACCCGTATATTTGCCCGTGTAGACGACCAGCGCGCCCGTTTCGGAGAGTTTGCCTTCTCCGCGGGCAACGGCAAGCTCGGTCAGGCAGGCGGGGCTTGCGTTGCGATAAACTGCCTTCGGCGCGATGATGCCGAGCGATTCCAGATACTTTTTCATGGTGTTTCTCCTTTGCCTTTGCTCTATCTTTTACTTGTCTTGGTTTTATGACGATGCCGAAGCATCCCAAAGTCCCCCAGTTTGTAAATATTATAAGCGCTCCCATTTCAAAAAGCAACACTCCTTTTCTCTTTCCGAAACACACAGGAAAAAGCGCCCGCGTTATTTTCTCTTTTTCGCTTCAAAGCACTTTTTGAAAGTGAAGTTTCCTTTGCTTCTTGTTTCGCCACAAACAAGCGCCCGACGCGCCCTTCTCTTTACCTCTCCGAAAACATATTGGAAAGCGAAGTTCCCTTTGCTTCTTTCCTTTTCAAAGGAAAGAAGAGGCTTCTCCCCGGTGCGACAAATTAAAAGTTGAAAAAGACAGCCCGTTTTGATATGATAACAGATACGTTAGGGGGATTTCGCGAATGGAACAAGTGCAGGAGATCTGGGCGTCGGCACGCGAGAACATCCGTCCGCTGATGAGCGGGCTCACATTTCATACATGGATCGACCCGATCGAGCCGCTCGCGCTGCAAAACAGCGTGCTGATTCTCGAAGCCCCAACGCAGGATATTCAGAAAACCTTGCAGGACTTCTATTTTGAAAACCTGTACGAAGCGATCAAAACGGCGAACGAGACGATTCAGGGCGTCCGCATCGTGCTTCCGCAGGATCGCGACCGTTACGTCAACCCCGTAACGGCGGAACCGATCGACGTTTACGCGCTGAACCCCAAATACACGTTTGACACGTTCGTCGTCGGCAGCTCAAACCACTTTGCGCACGCGGCGGCGCAGGCGGTCGCGCAGAATCCGGCGGCGGCATATAACCCTCTTTTCATCTACGGCGGCGTCGGATTGGGCAAAACTCACCTTATGCACGCAATCGGTCATACGGTGAAAGCGGCGAATCCGTCGGCGCGCGTCATGTATGTAACGAGCGAAACGTTCACGAACGAGCTGATTACGGCGATCCAAATGGACAAACGCCTCGAATTTCGCAGGCGCTATCGCAACGTTGACGTCCTTTTGATCGACGACGTTCAGTTTATCGCGAAAAAGCAGTCCGTGCAGGAGGAGTTTTTCAACACCTTCAACACGCTGCACAACGCGAACAAGCAAATCGTCATCAGCTCCGATCGTCCGCCCAAGGAGATTTCCAGCTTGGAGGAACGGCTGCGCTCGCGGTTTGAATGGGGTCTTATCGCGGATATTCAGCCGCCCGACGTCGAAACGCGCATTGCGATTCTCAGAAACCGCGCGCGTCTCGATCATATCAACGTAAGCGACGAAATTATCCAGTTTATCGCGGAGCATGTCAGCAGCAACATCCGTGAGCTGGAAGGCTCTCTTACGCGCGTGGTTGCGTATTCCTCGATTCATCGCGGCGCGCTTTCTTTGGACTTGACGATCGAAGCGTTGAAGGATCTGCTGCCCGACGTCAAGAAGAAAGAGATGACGCCCGAGCTGATCCGCACGACGGTCTCCGAGTACTATAACGTTTCCGAAAAAAGCCTTCTTTCCGAACGGCGCGACAAGGAAATCATTCTGCCGCGGCAGGTAGCCATGTATCTTTGCCACAGCATGCTCGGTATTCCTTATAAGCGAATCGCCTCGCTGTTTGACCGCAGCGACCATACGACGGCGATCAACGCATGCAAACGCATCGAAGAGAGGATTGCGAAGGACGCTTCTTTTTCCTCCGTGATCGAGGATATCAAGCGCCGCATGCAATAATTTGTTATCCACATTCTGCGGATAACGATTGTGGACGAAATGTCGGCTTTGTGGATGAAATGGATTCTGTGGAGAAGCGGCTCCCTTTTCCTTTCGTTTTCCACACGCCGCTCCACCTTCTTTTTTTAAGGAGCATGCTGGTTTACGCGGTTATCCCAGCTATCCTCATACACTACTGCTACCCCTACTGTTATACAATCCATAAACATACGCTTTTGTATGATTTCATTTGTGGATAACCGCTCAAAGAAGAATTTCCGATGAAAGGATGGTAACCCCTATATGAAATTTATGATCGATTCCAAGGAACTGACGGCAGGCGTTCTCTCCGTGATTAAGGCGCTGCCGACGCGAACGGCAATGCCGATTCTCGAAGGAATACTGGTTGAAGCAAGCGCGGCGGGCGTTAAGCTGAAATGCTCCGACCTGATGCTGCAAAAGGAATGCACGCTGCCCGCAACGGTAGAGGAGGAAGGGTTTGCCATATTACCCGGCAAGTTTTTTGCCGAGATTGCCCGAAAGCTGCCCGACGCCGTAGCGGATGTTTGCCTAAACGCCAAAAGCGTCGACATTTCCTGCGGCAGAGCAAAAAGCAGCATTCAATGTATCGAAAGCACGGATGTGTTTCCCGATATGCGCTTCGACGGCGATTCTTTTGTCGTCAAGCTCAAATCCCTCGATTGCAGGGATATGATTGCACAAACCGTGTTTGCAACCGCACAGGACGATTCCAAACCGATTTTGACGGGCGTTTTAATCGAGCTGAAGGACAGCATTACAATGGTTGCGACCGACGCTTACCAGTTTGCCATGCGTTCCATTCCGCTTTCCGAGCCAGTAGAGGAGCGCTCACTCGTCATTCCCGGCAAATCGCTTGCGGAGATCGGACGCATGATGGATGAAACGGACGAGACGATTGCGCTCACATTCACAAAAACGCATGTTTGCGTAGACATCGGGTCGTCCCGCCTTGTTGCAAGACTGCTGGACGGCGATTATATTAAATATCGCCAGATTTTGCCCAAGGAGCATAAAACCCGCGTTTTGATCAACCGCGCCGAGCTGATGGAGAGCATCGACCGCGCGCAGCTCATGGCGCGCGAGGGAAGCAACAACATTGTCATGCGGTTTCATGGACAAACGCTTTCCATCAGCGCCAACAGCTTTGTCGGAAAAACCAACGAGGAAATGGAGGTTCAGATCAACGGCGAGGATATCGATATTGCGTTCAATCCCCGTTTTTGTATGAACATCCTCAAATGTATCGACGACGAAAACATCTATATGGATTTTACGACGGGTATCAGCCCCTGCGTGATTCGTCCTTCTCAGGGAGAGGGGTATTATTATTTGATCGTGCCCGTTCGGATCTACTCGAATTTTTGAGTGAAATATAAGTTTATTTGAGACGGGAAACCGTCTCTTTTTTATGTTCGGAAGCGTTTTTTTTCTGCTCTTGATCAAATATGGGGTTACTTTCTATATGCCCAAAACCTGCTTTTACCTTCTGTGGTGTATTTGGAAACAACATTCGGTGTTTTTGGTTCGTAAAACTTCTCAATATATTGAAATTACCATATAAGGTAAACCTTATTTATAATGTTTCACGTGAAACACTTTGTCTGTCAAAGAGAAGCGAAATAAACAAAAGAGATGGTAATGTTTCACGTGAAACATTGAATCCGAACGCGAAAGCCGCTATAATAACAGTACTGCTTTTGAAGGGATAACGATATATGAAAGTTGTCGTAATTGCAAATCAAAAGGGGGGCGTCGGCAAAACGACCACGGCGGTCAATCTCAGCGCCTGCCTTGCCGAAAAAGGAAAGCGCGTTCTTTTGATTGATCTCGATCCGCAGGGAAATTCCACAAGCGGACTCGGCGTGGATAAAAACAGCGTGGAAAACTCCGTTTACGACGTGTTGATCAACGACGTCAAAATTGATGATGCGATAAGCGATACGATGATCGAAACGTTGAAGCTGCTGCCTTCTTATATTTCGCTTGCGGGCGCGGAGGTAGAGCTTGTTACGATGATGGCGCGCGAGCAAATACTGAAAAGCGCCGTTTCCGCGATGAAGCAGGATTATGATTATGTGTTCATCGACTGCCCCCCCTCCCTGGGGTTATTGACGCTCAACGCACTGACCGCCGCAAACACGCTGCTGGTTCCGATTCAATGCGAGTTTTTCGCGCTGGAAGGATTGAGCCTGCTGATGAACACGGTAAAGCTGGTGCGAAAGAGCCTGAATCCCGCGCTGGATGTGGAGGGCGTCGTTTTGACCATGTTCGATTCGCGCACCAACCTTTCCATGCAGGTTGTGGAGGAGGTCAAAAAGTTCTTCAAAAATAAGGTTTACGATACGATCATTCCGCGCAGCGTCCGTCTCGGAGAAGCGCCGTCGTTCGGGCTTCCGATCAACCGCTACGCGCCGTCAAGCGCCGGGTCGGTCGCATACCGCGCGCTGGCGCAGGAGATGATCGAAAAGGAGGAAAACTGATATGGCGACGCCGAAGAAGGGACTTGGACGCGGGTTGGACGCATTGCTGGATCCATATTCCGTCGAACAGGAGGATTCGTCAAAGGATCACCGCGTGATCAGCGTCAGCGTCCGCGACATCGATACGAACGCGCAGCAGCCGCGCAAACAGTTTGACGAGGAAGCGCTTTCCGAATTATCCGCGTCGATCAAAACGCACGGCATTGTGCAGCCGCTGATCGTGAAGGAGAGAAACGGACGTTACCTGATTATCGCGGGCGAAAGGCGGTTTCGGGCGGCGCGCATGGCGGGCTTAAACGAGGTTCCCGTGCTCGTTGCGGATTACGACGAGGCACAGATTCACGAGGTTTCGCTGATCGAAAATATCCAGCGCGAGGACTTAAACCCGATTGAGGAAGCTGCGGCGATTCGGTTTTTGATGCAGCAGCACGATATGACGCAGGAGGAGGTCGCCTCGCGCTTGGGCAAGAGCCGACCCGCAATCGCGAATGCGCTGCGGTTGCTGCAATTACCCGAAAGCGTGATTGATCTGTTAAGAGACGGTACGCTGTCCGCGGGACACGGGCGCGCGCTTGCCGGCGTATCGGACGCGGCGCAAGCGGAGGCGCTCGCAAAGGAGAGCGTGAATCTCGGATATTCCGTTCGCGCGCTCGAAGCACGTATTCAGCGTTTGAATGAAAAAAAACCGTCCGCAAAGGCGGCGAAGGCGGCGCAAAGCGCGGATCTTGCGGCGGTAACCGAAGCGATGCGGGAAAAGCTCGGCACAAAAGTCGTCTTGCAGGGAACGGAAAAGCGCGGGAAGATCACGATCGAGTATTACTCCAAAGAGGATCTCGACCGCGTGTATGAGCAAATACTGGGAAGATAGCGGGTTTTTTTCTTCCTTTCTTTGAAAAGAAAGGAAGTGAAAGAAACGTCATCCTTTATTTGAATGAAGGAGAGAAAAAAGCGAAAGAAACTTTATCCTTTACTTGAATGAAGGAGAGAAGAAAAGGGAGTTAATACGGAAATTGAACTCCCTTTTGCTTGCCTGTCAAATGAAAGTTCTTTTGCATACTTTTCTTTCAAGAAAAGTATGTAAAGCGAAGAAAAGGATAAACCCGCAGCCGCAGAACGCCGAGAATCTGCTCGGTGGAGAGGCAGCCGACGGAAGGAAGGCGGCTGTCGTAGATCTGCGCGCGGTTGTCGCCGAGCACGAACACCGTGTTTTCGGGAACGACGAGCGGATCCAGATCGCCGACATATTCGCTCGCGTAGACGGAATCGTCGAGCGGACGGCTGTCGATAAACACATTCCCGCCGATCATTTCGACGGTTTCGCCCGCAAAGGCCGTTACGCGCTTGATAAAAACGCCGTCCGCGGTTTCAAACAGCACCATGTCGCCGCGTTCGGGCGACTTCCAATATTTGCTCAGGCGGTCGCAAAGCACGATTTCGCCGTCGTTCAGGGCAGGCTGCATGCTGTCCCCGACAATGCGCGTGGGAACGAGCCAAACGAGAAACAGGAAGCATAGTACGGCCGCGGTGACCAGAACGGAGAAAAGCCAGGATAAAAACCGCGCGCCGCGATAGACCTTCTCCCTGCCGTCGGAGCGGCGCATACGGACGGCGCTCATTTCGCATACTCCACGCGCGGGAAGGACGCCAGATCCCCGAGCGGCCATAGGACGGCGAGCACGCGCCCCTCGATCTTTGCATACGGAATGCAGCCGACGGACGCGTTGCGGCTATCCTTCGACCCGTTTCGGTTGTCGCCCATGACGAACACCTCGTGCGCGCCGACCGTGACGGGGGACAGATCGCCGAGAATCAGCCCGCTCCAATATTGCCCTTCGTTCAAAAGCTCGTTGTTGATATAGACGCTGCCGTCGCGAACGGAGATCGTTTCGCCGGGCAGTGCGATGACGCGCTTGACGCAGCTTTCGGTATAACCCGGGTAATAGCAAATCACAATATCCCCGCGCTGCGGCTCGGAAAACCAATATCCAATCTTTTCAACGAACATGTGTTCGTTGTTAATCAGCGTCGGAACCATGGAATCGCCGTCCACGCGGATGGGCTCGACGAGGAACGCGCGAATCACGAGCGCGGCGACGACCACGACCGCAATATAGACGAAAAAGTCGAAATTGCGGAAGGTGCGAGAGCCGCGCATGCTTTCATATTGGTTTTCCGCCTGCGTGCGCAAGGTGCGCAGTTCGACCTCGGAAAGCGACGCTTTTTTCATAATTCGGAACCCGATCGCAGAATTTTTTTCGCCATGCGCACGAATTCGGCGCGATCCATCATGACGATTCGTCCGCAGGAGACGCACTTGATCTTTACGTCGGCGCCGACGCGGATAATCGTCCATTCGTTCGTGCCGCAGGCGTGCGGCTTTTTCATCAATACGACGTCGCCGAGCGAAAACGCGTCAATCATCGGTTTTCGACTCTTCTTGCAGGCGTTCGGTATACCGATAAACGTCATAGCTCGGCACGGCGGGCGGAATATAGCTGTATATGATTTCCAGCAGCTTGACGGGCGCCTCCTCCTGCAAAAGATGACCCGTGTTGCGGATGAGATAATACCTGCCCGCGCGCAGAACGCCCTGAAAATATACGCTGCCCGACGGCGGATGCCATGCGTCCAGCTTGCCCCAAAGAATCAGCACCTCGTGCTCGGTGTTGACGAGTCCGTCCGCCACAACGTCCGGGTCGAAATTGCGCAGGGCGTACATGAGCGCCTCGCGGGAAAGCCCGTCGGAAATCGGTTCGTAATACTGCTTAACGACGTTGTCGTCGATAACGGTCGGGTCGTTTACGCATTCGAGCAGTAATTTTTTGACGTCGCCGCTTGTAAACAGATTGCGCGCGAAAACCTGAACGAGCGGGCGCTGCATATTGTGAATCAGAGGCGGCATGTTTTCCGTTACGCCGCCGGGACTGATCGCGATGCAGTTTGCCACGCGCGCCGGATCCAGCGACAGAAGCCGCAGCACATACATGGCGCCCATCGAAAAGCCGACAAAATGCGCGGAACGGATGCCCTTCGCGTCCATGAACAGGCGAATCGACGCGGCAACGTCGTCAACCGTGTAGGAAAACGTGTCGGGGCGGGAGGAATATCCGTGCCCCAGCAGGTCGAGCGCGATGACGCGATAATTGTCCGACAGCTCCGCGAAGATATGACGCCAGGTATAAAGAGATTGACCGAGCGAATGGATCAAAATAAGCGGTTCGCCGACGCCTGATTCCAGGTAATGAAAGCGCGCCGTTTCCGGCTCTTCCTCGCCGTCATGCAGCGGCAGCGTGACGTCGATAAACGAACCGACTTGCTCGGAGTTGATGAACAACTGACTTTGCAACATTTCTCCCAAGTGCAATTCAGCCCCCGATCCCACATTTTGTGTACCTGTTATCAGTTTATACCTTGAAAATGTGTTTTGCAATCAAACTGCCCGTTTGTCACAGATTGTTAACCGAAAAAGCGTCCAAATCGGGCTGTTTGGCACCGCATGTGGGGGGAAAGGGCGTTTTTTGACGCTATATGTCGTATGAGAGGGGAGAGCTTTGCGTCATTTTGCGGCAAACGACCCCATGCGGGCGCGGAAACGATGAAAGCGAAGGCGTTAATTCCGCCGCGAGCGGTTGGCGATGGAAAGCAGGCGCAGGAAGCTGACAAGCGACGCAATCGCCGCCCAAACATACGTCAAGGCGGCGGCGTTGAGCACCTTTTTCGCCGCGTCGGAATTCTCATAGGAGACGTAATTGCCCTCTTCCAGCATACGCAGCGCGCGAGAGGACGCGTTAAACTCGACGGGCAGGGTTACAAGCTGAAACAGCAGCATTGCGGCGTAAAGCACGACGCCGATCATGGCGAGGTTGTAGCTGCCAAACAAAAGCCCGAAAATCACGATATACGGCGCCGCGACGGAACCGATGCTCGCAACGGGCAATACCGCGTTGCGCAGGCGGATGGGCGCATAGCCGCTTTCATACTGCATAACGTGCCCGATTTCGTGCGCGGCGACGGCGATTGCGGCGACGGACGTATGCCCGTAAACCTGCGTGGAGAGCCCCACAACGTTGTTTTTTGGGTCGAAATGGTCGGTAAGCTGACCCTGCACGGCCGTAATCTGCGCGGCGCTGCCGCTTTTTTGCAAAAGCTCGGACGCGATCTGCTCCGCGGTTTTTCCGCTTGCCGCGGCGATCTCGCTATATTTCGCATAGGTCTTTTGCACGCGGTTCTGCGCGACCAGGCTGAACGCCATCACGACGAGCAGCAGAAGGAGATAGATACCGTCTCCGCCGCCATAATACATATGCTTTCGACTCCTTTACCGTTTTTGCCGAGGATTGGGACGCCGATGCGCGCTGCCCGCTCAAAATGGCGCCGACCGCTTTGCGCAACCAGCTCGGACGCCCCTTTTCATGATAGTATACCATAAAACGCGCGTACGCAAAACAAAAGCGCGGCGTTTCTTCGAATCAGATGCGCATAAGGTGCGAAAATCGGCGCGCCGACGGCAAAAAGCGCTTGGCAAACCAAGGAAAAGTGGTATACTAAACGAAAATTTATGCGGCAGCGAAACGGGGAAACCAATATGCAGAGCATCAGACTGGTCGAATTGCAAAAAGCGCCCGAGCAATTTGCGGGCGAGGTCGCGGTATGCGGCTGGGTGCGCACGGTGCGCGAGGGAAAAACGCTCGGGTTCGTCGAGCTGACGGACGGTTCGTGCTTCAAGACCGTACAGGTCGTGTTTGAACGGGACGAGCGGAACATCGGCGCGGGGCTGTCCACGGGCTGCGCCATCGCGGTCAGCGGCGTTTTGACCCTGACGCCCGACGCGCCGCAGCCGTTCGAGATTCACGCAAACGAGATCGTCGTAGAGGGGACGTGCCCGTCGGACTATCCGCTGCAAAAGAAGCGGCATACGCTCGAATACCTGCGCACGATTCAGCATTTGCGGCCGCGCACGAACACGTTTCAGGCGACGTTTCGCGTGCGCTCCGTCGTTGCGGCGGCGATTCACGAATTCTTTCAGCAGCGCGGGTTCGTATACGTCCATACGCCGCTCATCACGGGCTCGGATTGCGAGGGCGCGGGCGAGATGTTTCAGGTGACGACCCTGCCGCTTGCGGATATGCCCAAGCAAGCGGACGGCAAGGTCGATTTCTCGGGCGATTTCTTCGGCAAGCCCGCCAACCTGACCGTTTCGGGACAGCTTTACGGCGAGGCATTTGCGCTCGCGTTTCGGGATATTTATACGTTCGGGCCCACGTTCCGCGCGGAATACAGCTTTACGGCGCGGCACGCGGCGGAGTTTTGGATGATCGAACCCGAGATGGCGTTCTGCGACCTTGCGGGCGATCTCGAGGTTGCCGAGGCGATGATCAAATACATCATTACCGCCGTGCTGGATCGCTGCCCCGCCGAGATGGAGTTTTTCAATAAGTTCGTCGATCACTCGCTTCTCGAACGGCTGGATAACGTAATGAAGCATGATTTCGTGCGGTTAAGCTACACCGAGGCGGTCGAGCGGCTGATTTCGTCCGGCGAAACGTTCAAGTATCCCGTGCAATGGGGGTTGGAGCTGCAAACCGAGCATGAGCGCTATCTCGCCGAGCAGGTGTTCCATTGCCCCGTGTTCGTAACCGACTATCCCAAGGACGTCAAGGCGTTCTATATGCGCATGAACGACGACGGGAAAACCGTCGCCGCAGCGGATCTGCTCGTGCCGGGCGTGGGCGAGATCATCGGCGGCAGTCAGCGCGAGGAGCGCTTGGACGTGCTCGAACGGCGCATCGCCGAGCTGAATATGGATATGAGCCAATACGGCTGGTATTTGGAGCTGCGCAAGTTCGGCGGCGTCAAGCACGCGGGCTTCGGACTCGGGTTCGAGCGCATGGTTATGTACGTCACCGGTATGCAAAACATTCGCGACGTGCTTCCGTTCCCCCGCACCGCAGGCAACATGGAGATGTAGGGGGTACGTCTTCTTCTCTTAAAAAAGAGAAGAAGCAAGAGAATTTATATTTGGCGAGCGATACGAAACGGAGTGAAGCGAATGGGCTTGACTCCGTTTTTTGAACGAGGGATGTTTTCTTGCTTCTTCTTTTGCAAAAGAAGAAGAACGTACCCTAAAAGTATGATATACTGACCGTACAAACGCAGGGAGGAAAGCAGACATGGGGCGTATGCGGCTGTTGAACGAAGCGAAGGGACAAACTTTCGAGGGCTTTTGCATCATCAAAAGCGTTTCGATCAAATCAAACATCAAGGGCAGCGAATATCTGGATCTGATCCTGGCGGACTGCGAGGGCGAAAGCGTAGCAAAGCTATGGGACTATAACCGCGAAACGCATGGCTCATACGACGCCAACGACGTGGTCAAAGTGCGTGGCGGGATCACGCTCTGGAAGGACGCGGAGCAGCTCAAAATCGACCGAATTCGCCATATCACGGACGCGGACGAAGTGGATATGTCGCGTCTGGTGCCATGCGCGCCGTTCGACCCCGCGTGGCTGTATGACGAGCTGTTCACGCTGGCGGGCGGCTTTGCGGACGACGACCTTCGGCGGCTTGTGCAGTATCTCCTGCGCGAAAACCGAGAGCAGCTGCTCGTTTTTCCCGCGGCGGTCAAGCTGCATCACGCGGTGCGCGGGGGGTTACTGCATCATACTTGGACGATTACGAAGCTCGCCAAAGCGGTGATCGAGACGTATCCCGCGCTGGACGCCGACTTGCTGTATACGGGCGTGATTTTGCACGATATCGGCAAGCTCAAAGAGCTGGACACGGGCGAATTGGGGCTTGCGAGCGCGTACACGGCGCGCGGGCAGCTGATCGGGCATATCAGCATCGGCGTTTCGGACGTTTCCGCCGCGTGCGAGATGCTGGGGGTCGCGGAGGAAACGGCGATGCTTGTCGAGCACATGCTGCTTGCGCATCACGGGCAGGCGGAGTTCGGCAGCCCGAAATTCCCCATGTTCCCCGAAGCGGAGGCGCTTTCCGAGCTGGACTTGCTGGACAGCAAGATGTATGAAATGTTCGACGCGCTGGACGGCGTATCGGTCGGCGCGTTTTCCGAGCGGCAATGGGCACTGGACAACAGGCAGCTTTATCAACACGGGCATGGATATCGAAAGGAATAAAACAAAAGAAGAAAGCGAAATAAAGCAAAAGAGATAAAGCGAAAGAATACAAAAGAAAGAAAGCAAAAGGAATAATCCGAAGGAAAAGGAGCGGTTTCTTGACTTTACCGTGATCTTCCGCTAAACTGACAATCGTATGCAAAAGGAATGGTATGAGATCAACGGCGGCTCCCGCTTGGAGGGAACCGTCACCATAAGCGGCGCGAAAAACGCGGCCGTCGCCATCATCCCCGCGGCGATTCTCGCGGGCGAAACCTGCATACTTGAAAATCTGCCGCATATTCAGGACGTTAAGAGCTTAAAGAGCATATTGAAGGGGTTGGGCGTCACCGTTGATTTTACGGACGGGGACTGCATGCGCATTGATCCGCGCACGCTCAACACCACGAAAGCGCTGTCCGAGGAGGTCAGCGAGATGCGCGCCTCCTACTATTTGCTCGGCGCGCTTTTGGGGCGCTATCACGAGGTTGAGGTCGCCCTGCCCGGCGGCTGCGTGATCGGCGCGCGCCCCATCGACCAACATTTGAAGGGCATGCGCGCGCTGGGCGCGGAGGTCGAATGCGAGCCCGAAACGAATATCGTGCGGGCAAAGGCGGAAAGGCTCGTCGGCGCGGAGATCTTTTTCGACATGGTGAGCGTCGGCGCAACGATCAACGTGATGCTCGCGGCTTGTATGGCGGAGGGACAAACGGTTCTGAACAACGTCGCAAAGGAACCGCACGTCGTCGACGTCGCCAACTTTTTGAACATGATGGGCGCGTCGATCAAGGGCGCGGGAACGGACACCATCCGCATCCAGGGCAAACAAAAGCTGCATGGCTGCGGATACGCCATTATTCCCGACCAGATCGAAACGGGAACGTTTATGATCGCCGCCGCCGCGACGCGCGGAGACGTTATCATCAAAAACGTGATCCCGACGCATATGGAAGCGGTTTCCGCGAAGCTCATGGAAACGGGTGCGCGCGTGATCGACGGCGACGACGGGCGGGACTTTTACATCCGCGTCGTCATGGAGGATCGTCCGCGCGCGATCAACGTCAAAACGCTCGTATATCCCGGTTTTCCGACCGATTTGCAGCAGCCCATGATGGCGTATCTCTGCGCGGCAAACGGCGTTTCCACCATCAACGAAACCATATTTGAAAATCGTTTCAACCATGTCAGGGAGCTGCGGCGCATGGGCGCGTCCATCAGCGTAAAGGATACCACGGCGCGCGTCAAAGGCATTCCCGCTCTGCACGGGGCGGACATTTCCGCAAGCGACCTTCGTGCGGGCGCGTCGCTCATCGTAGCGGGACTTGCGGCGGACGGCGTAACCAACGTGCGCAACATCCATTATATCGACCGCGGCTACGAGTATCTCGACCAGAAACTGACGGGTCTGGGCGCGCGCATCGCGCGCAAAAAGAAGTAACGCGGAAAACCGTATACCGATATGCCCGACACAGCGGCTCGCATAGAGGGCTTTTTTTATGTGCGCAAATCTATTATGATGTAACAAATTGAATTTACGTTCACGATCCTGCATTTTCGCGC
>CAZBVC010000035.1:16953-25140 GCA_964495255.1 uncultured Oscillospiraceae bacterium | reverse complement strand
GGGTTTTAGGCGGGAAGCGGTTATTCTGTCGAAAAACAGCGTTTTTCGACAGCCTAACGCCCTCCCTGTTGCGGGGAGGGCGCTTTTTTCGTACCCAATGCTTTTCCCTTTATCCGTTCAGACGAACGCCGCCGACGGGTCGAACGGAAAGCCGATAGCAGCAGCCCTTGCCGAACACCCGCTCCATCTCTAAAATATAGCCTTCCACCTTTTCGTTTGGCACAAGCGCTTGAATCGTGCCCGCGAAGCCGCCGCCATGCACGCGCCACGCGCCGTCGCCGCGAAGCAGCCGCTCCGAAAGCGCGAGCGCCAGCGCGACGCTGCGCTCCTTGGGGTCGTTGGCGCACACGTTTTGCAGATATTCGAAGCTCGATGTTCCGCTCTCGTTCATCAGCGCGGCAAAGCGCGGCATATCCTTCTCCTTCAACGCCGCAACGAGCTTGACGACGCGCGCGTCCTCGGCAAAAAAGTGTATGCTGCGCAATATTGCGCGGTCGCTTGTCTTTTCGCGCAGCATCGGCAGCGCCTCGTAAAACGCGCTTTCATCCACCTCGCGCAGACAGGTTTTCCCGAACACAGCGGCGACCTTATGCATCTCCTGCGGCACGGACGCGTATTCCTGCGTCAAGCCCGAATGACTGCCGCCCGCGTTGACGATGCAAATTTCGTAACCCAGCGAAAACAGGTCGCATTCCACGCGCTCCACGAGCGGCGCGTCCGGATCGCGAAAATCCATGGCGACAAAGCCGCCCTCCGCGCAGGCGAGCTGATCCAATAATCCGCTCGGCTTGCCGAAATGCACGTTCTCGGCGTGCTTTGCCGCAAGCGCCTGCGTAACGGGCGGAATGCCTCCGCCGTTATACAGCTCGGAAAAGAGCGTCGCCATGAGGATGCCGTAAGCCGCGCTGGACGAAAGCCCCGAGCCCTTCGGGACGTTTGAAGCAACGAACGCGTCGAACCCGCCGATCAAATACCCCGTTTGATGCAGCTTTGCCGCAACGCCGCGCACGAACGCCGCCGACGAACCCCTTTCGCGCGCAAGCGGCGCCAAACGCTCCAACGAAACCTTGATCGGCGAATAGCCCGCGCTCCGAATGCAGATGCGCCCGTCCGTGCGCGGCGCGGCGACGGCGATCATATCCAGCGTGACGGTCGCGGCAAGCACGCGCCCCCGTTGATGATCCGTATGGTTGCCGCCGATCTCGCTGCGACCCGGCGCGGAGAAGAACGCCGCGTCCTCCCGCGCGCCGAACGCATGGCAAAACGCATTCAGCGCGGCCAGATAGCGCGCGCGTTGCCCATCCGCATCCCGCCCGTAAAGATCGGAAAATGCAGCGTCAAACGCGCCCGCATTCAGTTTCTCCCGCAAAAAATCCCCCATCTTTTCATCCCCCGATTCGTTTGAGCGGCAGCGCGCCGCCGCACGCATTCATATCCGCATGGGCAACGCGGTCAAAAGCGCAATGCGCCCGTTGACCGCAAGCCGCATTCGTTTCGCCTCGTCGATTCGCTTTGCGCATTATACCATATTCCGCGCCGCGAGGATACGCCTTCTTCTTCCGCAAGAGCAGAAAGTGATTTACGGAACAATGAATCGGGGCTGCGCAGCCCGCAAAAAAGGGAGTCGGCTTTCGCCTTGACTCCCGATTCACTCTTGCGCCGATGCAGCGGTCTTGCGCGCGCGCTGCTAGGAAAAAAGCACGTTTATCGCACGCTGATGAGCACGTCGCCGCTCACGCTGTCAAAGCGATACGCCGCGTCGCCGCTGCCGCAAACGATCCTGTCCTTGCTCATCACGCCCGCGTGCGCACAGGTGATTTCGCCCGACACGCTCTCGATTCTCGCGGTAAAGCCGCTGCCTTCGGGAAGCGCAACCTCCACGTTGCCGCTGACGCTGTCCGTCTTGATCTCGTTCGGCGCGCCGTCCAGCCGCAGCACGACGTCGCCCGACACGGTTTTCGACTCGATCTTGCCAAACGAACCGTCAACCTGCGTTTTGCCGCTCACGGCCTCGGTTTCGAGATCCGCCGCCGTGCAGCCCTCCGCCGTGATTCTGCCGCTGACGGTAACCAGATTCAACTCCTCGCATTTTACGCCGCGCAGCTTCGCGTTGCCCGACACGGTTTCAAGCGACGTTTCTTTGCCGTATACGCCGTCGATCGAAACGCTTGCGGACACCGAATCGACGTCCAGCTCGTCAAGCGTTTCCATGAGCGCGCGCGGCACGAGCAGCGTCAGCTCCTTCTCGGGCATATGCAGCGTTTCGAGATCCAGCCAGTTCCATTGCTCCGCCGTCGATTTGCAATAGCAAATGCTCAGCTTGCCGCCCGTGCAGGTATAGCGCATCTTCTGCGCGTCGGTCAGCGCCACGCTCGACGTCTCCGTAAACACGATTTCGCCTCCATCGCTCGCTTCGATCGTCAGATTACCGCCGACCCACTCGACCTCGATCTCGCGGATACCCGCCGCAGAAACGGACGCCGTTCCCATGACCGCTTCTCCCGAAGCCGCAGCGCCCGACGCGCTCGCCGAGTCGGACTTGATTTCCAGCCGATTCGAGCCGTCCCACAGCCGAAACATATTCGCGCCCGTCAACGCCAGCACCAGTATTGCCGTTAATAACAGGGCGGCCAGCACGCCCACCACGATACGGATAATGCCTCCCGTTCGCATATCAGTTTTCCTCCCCTATTGTTTCAAATCGAATATGCCGCGCACCACCATGCATACAGCGCCCGCGATCGGATAGATCAGCCAGGTGATGTGCCAAGCGCGCGTCAGAAAACTCAGCACCAGATAGCCGCATACGGCGAGCATCCAGATTGCGCCCGTGATTGCGCCGCACGCCTGCTTGTTATGCCGATCGCCCTGCCGCCATTCCTTGAACGCCTCCACCATGGTGTCGTCCGAGCGGACATAGCGTTCCTTCCTCGACCCGTTCGAAATCAAAAGCCCCGTCGCCGCCGCAATCAAAACGAACATCAGAACGACGCCCAGCTCGTTTTGCAGCAGAATGATCGGGATGACGCAGAGGATATACATGCCGACCGCGAGCGCCGTCAAAAGCGCGCTTCTGCCGCTCTCCTTGGCGAATTGCTCCTTCGCGCCCTCGCTTTGGATCAACGCGGATACGTCCCCGATGCTCGCAACGGCAATGTTGTATGCCGCGTCCTCGCTCTTGCCCTCGTGCAGCAAGTCCTCATACTTCTCGGTCAAATTTTGAAGCATTTCCTCCTTTAATTCGACCATGCGCGCCGTCTTTGGCGCGTTATCAAACAGCTCGTCAATGTGTTGCCTTAACTTCTCGTGCATGCTATGCTTCCTCCCCCTCCGACAGCAGTCGGTCGATCAATTCTTTTGCGTTTTCCCATTCCTTTTTGCGCACGCGGTACGATTCCCTGCCAAGCGCCGTGATGGAATAATATCGCCGCCGCGCGCCCGTGGTCTCGTCGCCCCAATAGGACGTGATGCAGCCCGCATCCTCCAGGCGGCGAAACGCCGTGTACAGCGTCGCCTCCTTTAACGCAAAGCGGCCGTCCGTTAACGCAACAATCGCCTTGTTGATGAGATACCCGTAGCTGTCGCCCCCGTTGAGCTGCGCCAAAATGACGGTTTCCGTGTTTCCGCGGATCAAATCGGATGCAACGGACATTTTTGCGCCCCTCCTTTTTTCGTTTCGATTGATATTAGCACAAGATACTTCTCCTGTCAATGTATCTTTTGAAGAAATGTTTCTATCGTGCGCGAAGTATGTCAAACGTGACCCTGCACGCCAAGATGCAAGCAAAGCCGTTTGCCGTCAGCCGAACAATCGGCGGCGGTAGAACGGAATTCCTTCTATTATTTTGTGGTATGTGTCTGTCAGAATATGCAAATCGGTTGTATTGCGATATGCGTCAACCGCTTTACGTCCGTCGTGATCGCAACGGACAGAGCGGACGTATTCGCGGCGATCGATCGGAGGTTGTAAAGGATTATCGATTATGCCTGCTGCGCATGGTCCCGCGCGCGGGCGGATGCGAACCACGCAAAAAGCACGACGACCTGCGCGAGCAGCAGCAGAAACATGAGCGGCGTCCATCGGTCGATCAAGCGCATGCGCGCCGCCAGATTCTCGGTGCAGAAGAACGTCGCCGCCATACCGAGCGTTGGCAGAAGCGCGATAATCCTGCGCACGATATGCACGGCGCTTTTGCGCAGAAGCAGCAGAACCGCCGCCGTGCAGCCGGCGCCCAAAAGGCACAGATTGACGAGCGCCCAAGCCGTCGGCCCTGCCTGCGGAACGCGGCTTTCCTCGATGACCTCATATGCGCCCGCGCTGAACGAATCGCCCGTTTGCGCATCGACCTCGCTCGCCCGCTCTTGCTGTTTGCAGCCCGCAAGCAGCAGCATGCAGCAAACCAGCGCCGTCAGCGCCGCCCAAATACCATTGCGTTTGCGAGGAAGCAGATGCAAATCGTTTCCGACCTTTCCGCGTCGCTTTCTTTATAAATTATTTATAGTATAACGGCAATGCGTTACATTTGCATTACATAATGCTTGGTTTTTCGCTCGATGCTTCACGGATTGCGTCGAAGCGCCGTTTGCCGCTCTCTTTATGCGAAAGCGCGCAAAAAAGCCCCGCATGAAAAGCAGGGCTTCAGGCTGTCGAAAAACGCTGTTTGTCGGCAGAATAACCGCTTCCCGCCTAAAACCCTTCGGGTTTCCGGGCGGCGGAAAGCACAGGGAAACCGCCCGTTCTCGGGCGATCCGTTCCGGCGTACATGCCGCCGGAGCCGAAATAAAACCTCCGGGGGTTTCGACCCCCGAATCCCCCAAGGACTTTGGGGGCAGGCTGAAGCCCCGCATGAAAAGCAGGGCTTCCTTCGATTTGTCGCTTTATCGCTGTGTGTTATACGACCGGGATATTCAGTTCGCAGCCGGTCAGCGCGGTCTCCGCATAAAAGAAATACACGCTGTTGTCCATCGGGAACGTCAGTATCTCGTCAAGCGGGAGGCGAATCGCGTTGTCGCGCGGCGGCTCCTCTCCGCTTTCGTAGGGCGCGTCGAATCCCAGATACGCTTCGCTCGCGGTCTTTACGGGGATAAGCGCGACGCGTTTGACGCTTGCAAGCTCGCTGGGCGTCAGCGGGACGTCGATCGACGGAATCGCGCTCGGGTTCGGCATATTCTGACGAAGGCGGGAAACGAACGCCCCGTCGACATACAGATCGTAACAAAGATCCGCATACCATTGCCATTCGCCGAGCGCGTCCCACGCCTTCGGGTAATCGTACGTCAGTTTTACGTTGAGGCCCGATACGCGCCGCGTCGTTTCGCATATGACCCGCACCTTTGACAAATCGAGCATGCGATTTTGAATTTGCATCTCGTTCGTGCCTTGAATGCTCGTCGTAAACGTCGCCAACGCTTCGCCCGACCAATCGCTTTGCGTCGTTTCAACGTTGGAAAGCAGCGCGTTCCCCTCCGTCGCGTCAAACGTGACCGTCTGCCGAACGACGGCGATCAAACCGACGGGCGCCATATCGTCGATTTCGCCGTCAAACACCCAAATATCGAGCGTAACGCTCACGCGTCCGTTCGGGAACGCGGGGCACGCGCCGTTTTCGAGCGAGGTCTGCACATACGTCTTGTCGTCCGACAAAAGCCGCTGTGTATCCCATGCCTGCTTCTCCCTGTCATAATAGATCCAGGGCAGGGTCGGCCCGTTGTCCCCAACGTCCGCCGCGGTCGTTTCTCCGTTGACCGTGCAAAACGCCTCGTAGCACCAGATGTCGAACCGCTCGGCGCCTTCGGGCGCGTTTGGAATGTATCCGCCCGCGAACTTCATCGGGGAAACGTCAAACCGCGAGCGAATGAGCAGCTTTTGCCCGTCGTAAAGCAGCTCCTCGACGCACGGGTTCATTTGTTCGACCCATGCGTAATCCGCGCGGTCGAACGCGGGCTTTCCGATCTCCCTGCGATACGCGTTTGCGCCCGCCAAATGGCCCGTTTCGTCGAGCCAGATCAGCTCGGTCGTTTGCTCGGTCGTTAACGGGGTCGAAATCGCCTGTTCGAGGTCTGCGTTCTCCTCGCGCGTTTCGGGCGGCTCATGGAAGTATTCCTCCACCCGATGCGAAAAGAAGCCCGAAAACCAGTTTGAAATCGCCTGCGCCGTCTTTGGATTTACGGCGAGCGCGAGCGCCAGAATCGCGCATGCCGCAAGGGGAATCAGCCACGCGAGCTTGCTTTTCCCGCCCCGTGGTTCGGCAGGGGTCAGCTTTTGATGCAGGCGGCGCAAAAGGCGTCTCTCCGTCCGCTCGTCAAGCGGATAAACCGCGATATGTTCCAGCAGCGCGCTTGTCTGCGCCGCAGTCAGCGTGTTCATATACTCAAACAGATCGTCCGTTTGCTTCATCCGTTTCGCCTCCTTTCAGGATGACCCTCAGCGCTTTTTTCGCGCGTGTCAGCCGCTGATCGACCGCCGCCTCGCTCATATGCAGCGACCGCGCGATTTCCCGCGTGCTCATATTGAAATAGTAACGGCGGATCACGATGCCCGCGCTCGGTTCCCCGAGCGAGCGTATGGCGGACACCATCGCGTCCCGCTCGGCGCGTTCCAGCGCCGTTTGCTCCACAAGGAACGGATCGCGTACATCGTCCGCTTCCGCATTGCCCGCCGGTATCGTCCTTTGCCGCTTTCGAACGCGGTCGATCGCCATGCCCTTCGCCGCGGCGCAAAGATACGCCTTGATCGAGCCGCTCGTAAAATCCAGCGCGTCGCGCCGCCGATACAGCGCGAAGAACACGTCCAGCACGCATTCCTCGATCTCCTCCTTCGCGTTTTCGCCCAGCACGCTTTTCGCGGCGGCGTAAACCAGCCCGCCGTAGCGCCCAAGCAGCGCGTCCAAAGCCTTTTCGGGCTCCGATCTGAGTTGTCGGATCAATTCCTCCAAACGCTCATCTCCGTTCATCTTTTTCGCGCGAAAGTTTCGTTTGTATACGCCCTATCTATCGCTTTTCGGAACGAAAATCTGACAGACCTCCATCAAAAAAGGCCCCTGCGCATAGCAGAGACCTTTTGCGGCATATGTGGTTTGCTTGCTTTACAGCAGGTTTTTCGAGGATTCGGGGTCGAACAGATGCGCAAGCGCGCCGTCGAACGTGAAATGCACCTCGTCGCCGAACGAGAAGCCCGCGCGATGCTCGGGGGGCAGCTCGGTCGTCGCGATGCGAACGACGCAGTCCTTGCCGCAAGCGGTAACGTGAACGTACAGCTCGCTGCCCATCATTTCGGATACGTCTACCTTCGCGGTAATCGCGGAACGATCGTCGCGATCGGTCAGGGAAACGTGCTCGGGGCGGATGCCGAGGGTAATCGCCTGCGGCTGCTGCTGCTTCGCTTTGAGCGCGCTCTGCATGGATTCCGGCAGGTCGATGATCGCCTTTTCGAGACGAACGATATATTTACCGTCCTCTACGGCGAGCTCCGCGTCGAAGAAGTTCATCTGCGGCGTGCCGATAAAGCCCGCAACGAACAGGTTGGCGGGATGATCGAACACATCCTGCGGCGTGCCGATCTGCTGGATAAAGCCGTCCTTCATGATGACGATGCGGTCGCCCAGCGTCATGGCCTCGGTTTGGTCATGGGTAACGTAAATGAACGTGGTGTTGACCTTTTGGCGGAGCTTGATGAGCTCTGCGCGCATCTGGTTGCGCAGCTTCGCGTCCAGGTTGGAGAGCGGCTCGTCCATCAGGAAGACCTGCGGCGAACGCACGATTGCGCGGCCGATGGCGACGCGCTGACGCTGACCGCCGGAAAGCGCCTTGGGCTTTCTTTGCAGGTATTCGGTGATGCCGAGGATCTCGGCGGCTTCCTTGACCTTCGCGTCGATCTCCGCCTTGGGCAGCTTGCGCAGCTTCAGCCCGAACGCCATGTTTTCATACACGGTCATATGCGGATACAGCGCGTAGTTCTGGAAAACCATCGCGATGTCGCGGTCTTTCGGCGCGACGTCGTTGACCAGACGGTCGCCGATAAAGAGTTCGCCCTCGGAGATTTCTTCGAGGCCGGCGATCATACGAAGGGTCGTCGACTTGCCGCAGCCCGAAGGCCCGACCAGCACGACGAATTCCTTGTCCGCGATTTCAAGATTGAATTCCTGAACCGCGACCACGTTCTTGTCGTAGATCTTTTTGATGTTCTTG
>CAZBVC010000035.1:12324-16943 GCA_964495255.1 uncultured Oscillospiraceae bacterium | reverse complement strand
GTGTTACGCTTGCCATATGCATTTCGGCTTTGACGGGCGCAGCATTCGCTCATCGCCCTTCTCGCGTTCCGCCGAGCAAAACGACGGACGCATTGCGACAGGTCTCCACACTGCCGCACCGCAAGCCTTGCGGTATTGGTATCCCTCCTTTATTCAGCGTCACGGCGATTATTGTTGGAAGTGGAGTAGCCGCCGCGCGCTCGGATACACAATCGGTTGATCTCATTATGACAGATTCCGTTCGTTTCGGCAAGGCTTTTTTCCCGCACAGCCCGGTTTTTCGCGTTATTTCAAATACAGCCCGACCAGCATGAGCTCCTTGTCAAACGAGAGCGTATACTGTACGTCCCCCTTTTCATGCGTGCAGATCACCACGCACACGGCGTAGCTTTCTCCCGTGGCTTGATCCGCCGTGCCCGCAAGAACGGTTTTCTTCACGCTTTCAAACGCGCCGACGCGCGAAAGCGTCGCTCCCCACGCGGTTTTCAGCTCCTCTGCGGAAACGGCGCTCGTCAGATCCGCGCGCAAAAGCGCCACGACGCCCGCATAGTCGCCCGCGTTCGTCAAATCCACAACGCGCATCGCGCTTTCCTTCACGGCGTCCGTGTCGAATCCGTCGGGCAGCGCCCGTCCCTTACAGCCCCCGCCGACCAGCGCCAAGAGCAACGACAGCGCCAAGAAAAGCGTCAAGAGCTTTCTTTTCATTTTTTCGGCCCCTCTCCTTTTGACTTGCAGTATACCATCTTTTTATGATATATTCTTACATGAAAAACAAAACATATCGTTGAACCGAGGTGAATCGCATGAGACAGGACGGCACGCGCGTGAAAAACGCCAACCCGATCTACACGGTCATGCCGTATATCCTGAAATACCGTTACGACGCGATGAACATGATCGAGATCGACATTCCGATCACGCCCATGCAGACCTACCTGAACGAGAAGCGCAAGCAGGGCTATCACTTCTCGCATTTGGGCGTCGTTCTTGCGGCATATGTGCGAACGGCGGCGGAATACCCGCTGCTCAACCGCTTTATCGCCAACAAGCGCATCTTTCAGCGCAACGAATTCTCCATCGCCATGGTCGTGTTAAAGCCGGGCGAAATGGACGGCACGATGAACAAGATGTATTTTTCCATGCAGGACGACATCTTCTCCGTTCACGAAACGATCGACCGCTATGTGTCCGATAACCGCGCCGAGGGCGACACGAACTCAACCGACGACATCGTGCGCAAGCTGCTCAACATCCCCGGTCTATGCAACTTCGGCGTCGGGCTGTTCAAACTGCTGGATCGCTACGGGCTTCTGCCCAAGAGTCTCATCAAAGCCAGCCCATTCCACGCGAGCATGACGATTTCCAACCTCGCCAGCATCCGCACGAACCATATCTTCCACCATACCTATGAGTTTGGCACGACGAGCGTATTCATCACGCTCGGCAATATGCGCGAGGTGCCCGTGCGCCGCGGCGGCGAAATCGTGTTCGAGCGCAGTTTGCCCATGGGCGTGGTCATGGACGAACGTATCTGCTCGGGCAGCTACTTTGCGGCGGTATTTCGCCGGTTCAAACAGTATCTGACGAACCCCGCGCTGCTCGAAGAGCCGCCCAAGGTCGTCAACACCGTTCTGTAACAAAAGGAGAAAACGTATGCTGCATCGTTTTGTCAGACGTGAGGACGTCCAAAAAATTCTTTCCCCGAAACGCGTCGTTTGTACAAGCGTCGCCCCCGCCGCGATCGGGCCGTATGCGCAGGCGGTCGAAGCGGGCAACACGCTTTATCTTTCGGGCATGCTCGCCATCGATCCCGAAACGGGCGCGCTCGTCGGGGAATCCGCCGCCGACCAGACGCGGCAGATCCTCAAAAACATCGCCGCGCTGCTCCAAAGCGAGGGGCTGACCTGCAAAAACGTGGTCAAAACGACCGTGTTTCTGACCGACCTTTCCGCGTTTGCCGCGGTCAACGCCGTATACGCGGAAACGTTTTCCGCCGAACCGCCCGCGCGCAGCTGCGTTCAGGTAAGCCGTTTGCCCAAGGATGCGCTCGTGGAAATCGAATGCGTCGCGGTGCGCTGACGAACTGTATAAAACCGTATTGCGATGAAAGGGAGCCGAAATAAACCCTCCGGGGGGGGTTCGACCCCCGAATCCCCCAAGGACTTTTTTGACAGACTGAAAGGGAGCCGCGCGCTCCCTCGTTTTTTACCGTTCCCGCGCGTTTGATTTGACAGGAACGCGCGCCTTTTGTTAAGATAAATGCTGCTTATTGATTGAAAGAGGTGCTTTCTTGCATGGAGACTGTCGCCGCCAAGCGCTTTCGCGCTGTCGATCTGGTTTATATCGCGCTCATGGCGGCGGTGATCGCCGTTTGCGCGTGGCTCTCCGTTCCCGCCGTCGTACCTTTCACGATGCAGACGTTCGGCGTGTTCTGCGCGATCGGGCTGCTCGGCGGCAAACGCGGCACGCTTTGCATCCTTTTGTATCTGCTGCTCGGCGCGATCGGGCTGCCCGTGTTCTCGGGCTTTCGCGGCGGGTTTCAGGTTTTGGTGGGCGTAACGGGCGGTTTTTTGGTCGGCTTCCTCCTTTGCGCGCCCATCTACGCGCTGATCACGGCTCGCTTTTCCGATAAGCTCCCCTCCCGCGCAGCGGCATATTTGGTGTGTCAGCTCGTTCTGTACGCGTTCGGAACGGCATGGTTCCTCGTCGTCGGTGGGAAAGGCTCGCTTGCCGCAGCGCTTTTGCAATGCGTCGTGCCGTTTTTGCTGCCCGACCTCGCAAAGCTCGCGCTCGCGCTTTGGTGCGTCAAGCGGATCAAACCGTTTTTGCATTTGGATCCGCCCCAACGCGCATAACGTTCCTTCGCGCGTGAACGAATCGTGAATCTTCTGTTCCGCTATGCGGACATTTCGCCCAAACGGTTGCGAACGCGCGCGCTTTGATGTAAAATTTGATTACTGTGCCGCGCAATACCGCGAAATCACGCAGCGGCGCACATGGAAAAGGATCATGTTTGTAAAGTATACGGGGTTGCCCGACACCGCGAAAGAGCCTTCCTCGGGCGACGGCAATCTCCACGAACACGCGGGAAGGCGCACGGAAAACGACGGCATGCAGGATTATTACGCGCAAAACGGCGGAGGTTCGCGCTCAGGCGGTTCCTCGCGCACTAGAAACGCGGCGAGACGGCGCAAATACCGCCGCCGCCGCCTTACGTTGAGCGCGCTCGCGGTTTTGCTTCTCGCGCTGATCGTCGTCGCGGTCGTTACCATTGCGAAAAGCTGTTCGGACGTTTCGATCGAACCCGTCGATCCCGTTACCGACGCGTTCCGCAGCGAGGTCTATATCAACGGCGCGAACGTATCGGGCAAAACCATCGACGAGGCGCGGCCGCAGCTGCTTTCCAACGAGGAATACGCCATCAACAACATCTCCATCCGGCTTTCGGGCGAAGGTTTTTCGGCGAACATATCCGGCTTGGACATCGGCGCGGCGTCCAACCTTGACGAGGTTCTTGTCACCGCGCTTTCAGGCGGCGCGCAGAAGGTGTATTACACGACGATCTCCATCGACGAGGGCGCTTTGGCGCAGCGCATCGACGAGATCAACGCGTCGCTTTCCTCCCCGCCAACGGACGCGACGTTTACCATTGATTTTTCGAGCAGCGGCAAACCGCAGTTCGTCTATACGGAGGGCAAGGCGGGCGTCGGGCTGGACGTTGCTGCAACAACCGCGCTGGTCGAGCAGGCGCTTGCCGCGGGTCAGTATCAAACGACGATCACGCCCGCGCTGACGACGATCGAACCGACCGTCTCCGTTGACGATCTCACGCAAAGCACCACGCAGATCGGCTCGTTCTCCACGATATACGATTTTAAGGGCACGAGCGAGGACACCGACGAGCAGCGCTACGAGCTCATCCCGAACCGCGCGTTCAACATTGAAAAGGCGGTTGCCGCCATCAACAATTCCGTCATCAAGCCGGGGCGCACCTGGAGCTTCAACGACACGGTGGGCGACCGCAACGAGAAGAACGGCTGGAAGGAAGCGAACGGTATCTTCGGCGGCGACCGTTTCAGCAAGCAATACGGCGGCGGCGTGTGCCAGGTCAGCACCACGCTCTATAACGCGCTGCTCGAATGCTACCCCTATGTCAGCTTCAAGCGCAGCGCGCACTCCATCCCCTCGACCTATGTGGATAAGGGGCTGGACGCGACGGTGGACACGGGCCATATCGACTTTAAGGTGACGAACAATTCGGATTCGCCGCTGTACATCTTCGCGTATGTGGGCGAAAACAGCAAGTATAAGAGCCGCAAGCGGAACATCTACATCGTCATTTACGGCAAGGCGCTTCCCGCGGACGTATCCTACCGCACGCGCACAAAGATCGTTGAGGAGACGCCGCCGGGCGAGCCCGTCGTTACGAACGACAAAACGCTGTATATCGGCGAGGAGGTCGTCGCGGCGGAAGCGCGCAGCAAGTTCGTCGTGGACGTGTTCATCGACCGCTATCTCGGCAGCACGCTGCAAGAATCCATCTTTCTGTATACGGATACCTACGAGGGCAACCCCGAGCGCAGGAAGATAGGCGTCAAGCCGACCCCAACGCCCGAGCC
>CAZBVC010000035.1:0-12224 GCA_964495255.1 uncultured Oscillospiraceae bacterium | reverse complement strand
CCCAACGATCAGCCGTAGGAACGGTTTCGCCCGAACTCGTAAACGCAAAGAGCTCTGTTTGGCATAAGTGTCAAGGAGAGTTCTTTTGTTTTCCCCAAAATGCTCGGTTCTTTCGTTTTGCTTGTCAACGTGTTTTTGAAAAACCACATTTCCAAAAGAGAGTTCTTTTTGTTTCTTTTTCTTCCCAAGAAAAAGAAAGCGTCCCCCCCTCTTCCATTATTTGCGCATCAGACAAGCATCGACATACATATGCATGAAACACCCATGAAAAAGCGGTATAGCCGTCGCCGCGAGCGGCAATACTGCATCAAACAAATTCGATAAGGGGTGAAGCAACATGGACGCCAATTTGAAACGAACCGCGAAAGCGGGCTGGAGCGAGATCGAGAAAGCGCGCTTGTTCTCTCTGGCGCGCGACGCACAGGAAACGATGCGCTTGCTCAAAACCGTGTTCGACGACGTTGCGCGCGAAACGGGCCGCATGCCCAACAGCGTGCGCAATTTTTACTATGCGCAGGTGCGCAGCTGCGGCGAAACCGTCGCCTGCCACCGCCGCGCCTTTATTCCCTTCGCGCAAAGCGAAGCGGCCGAGCTCATGGAAACCATTTTGACCGCGCAAGCCGCAGGCGAATCCGTTCGCGCCTGCACGCTGCGCCTTGCGGGCGGCGACGACAAGCGAATGCTGCGCTATCAAAACAAGTATCGCGCAATGCTCAAACACGACGCGGATCTGGTCAAGCGCATCGTAATCGACCTGAACAAAAACGGCGTAAACGCGCCCGACCCATACGCCGAACGCGGATTGGCGCCGCACGTCGGGCGCCCGCGCAAGCAAGCGCGCGCCGACGACGATTTTGCGCAAAAGGTCGTGCTTTCGCTTTGCCGCGTGCCCGGGCTGGACGCCCGCGCGCTGTTCTCCTCCCTCGGCGCGCTCGCGCTTGCCGCGGTAAACGGAACGGAGGCGCAGCGCGTTCAAAACGAGGAAGCCGAGCGGGAGCTTGCGGCGCTCAGGCATAGACTCGACGCGCAGCGCGCGCGGTTTCTGCGTCAAAACGAGCGATATCGACTGCTGCTCGGCTACTTCACGCAGCTCGTAAGCATCAACCAATCGTTCCTTTCGCTCAACTCCGTCGTGAAGGTCAACCGTCTCTCGGACTATATCCGCGATTTGGAGACGAACGTACGTTCCTGCGAACAGCTCATGCAGGACGCGCCGCTCGCGCTCTCGTAAGAAGTCTCCCGCGCACTCTGCGATGCGTAGGTTGCCGACGCGGCCGCTTATGGCGTATGATAAGCGCATCAAAACACGGGAGTGATGAACAATGAGCCGCTATGTAACGGGCAGCGCCGTGCGCGAGCTGCGCGAGAAAAAGAAGCTGACGCAAAAGCAGCTTGCCGAATTGCTGTGCGTCAGCGACAAGACCATATCCAAATGGGAAACGGGTCGCGGTCTGCCCGACGTTACGCTTTTGGAGCCGCTTGCCGCCGCGCTTGACGTCTCCGTGATGGAGCTGCTTTCGGGCGAATGTATTACGAACGCGAACCGCTCGGCAAACCTGCTGAAAAGCAAGTTCTACGTCTGCCCCGTCTGCGGCAACGCGATCTGGGCGTCGGGCGAAGGCGCGTTCTCCTGCTGCGGCGTAGGTCTGCCGCCGCTTGAAGCCGAAACGCCGGACGACGCGCATGCTATTTCCGTGGAACGGGTGGAAAACGAATGGTACGTCACGCTGGATCACCCGATGGAAAAATCGCACTTTATCTCCTTTCTGGCGATTGTAACGAGCGACCGCGTGCAAATTGTTCGGATGTACCCCGAGCAAAACGCCGAAGCGCGCTTCTTTGTGCGCGGGCATGGGCGCATATACGCCTGCTGTAACCGCCACGGTCTGTTCTCCGTGCGGCTGTAACCTCCTCTTATGAAACTCGAACCGCCGATGCGGCTTACATGCGACCGACTTGCGTGTAAGCCGCTTGTTTGTGCGTTCCCGTTCGCTTCGGATTGAAACATGCATGCCAAGATGATATACTCAAATACAAGGCAATCCCCCGCGAATCGACAAACCGCGCCGCGCCGAAAGGAGACACCCATGCCGCAAACACCGCTGGTTTCGATTATTTGTCCCTGCTATAACGAGGAGCAGATGCTGCCCCTCTACTACGAAACGATGAAGCGCGTCGTGTTCGGCGCATTGACCGCATACGATTTTGAGCTGCTGCTGATCAACGACGGCAGCAAGGATCAAACGCTCGCGGAAATCCGCGCGCTTGCCGAGGCGGACGAGCGCGTGAAATACATTTCGCTCTCCCGCAACTTCGGCAAGGAAGCCGCCATGTACGCGGGGCTTCGGCACGCGAAGGGCGATTTTGTGGCGGTCATGGACTGCGACTTGCAGGATCCGCCCGAGATGATATCCGTCATGCTGGAAAAGCTCGAAAGCGAGGATTGCGACTGCGTGGCGACGCGCCGCGTTACGCGCGCGGGCGAGCCGAAGATCCGCAGCGCGTTTGCGCGGGCGTTTTACCGCGTCATCAACCGCATCTCCGACACGGAGTTTGTCGACGGCGCACGCGATTTCCGCATGATGCGCCGCCCGGTATGCGACGCTGTGCTGGAACTGACGGAATATCATCGCTTTTCCAAGGGTCTGTTCATGTGGGTCGGGTTCGACACCGTATGGCTGGAATACGAAAACGTCGAACGCGCGGCGGGCGAAACGAAATGGTCGTTTTGGAAGCTCATGCGCTACGCCGTCGAGGGCATCGTTTCGTTTTCCACCGTGCCGCTGCGCATCGCAACCGTGATCGGCAGCGCGGTGTCCGTGCTCGCACTTGTCTACATGGTCGTGCGCGTGCTCATCGCGCTGATTTGGGGCAACCCCGTGGCTGGCTACCCCTCCCTTTTAGCGTTTGTGCTCTGCCTCGGCGGCATGATCCTGCTTGCGCTCGGCATCGTCGGAGAGTATGTCGCGCGCATCTTTTTGCAGGTCAAGAACCGCCCCGTGTATATCGAAAAGGAGACGAACATCAAGCCGTAAGCGGCGAACGCGGAACCAACGCAAGAAAGGCGGCGCGGTATGTCCTTCCGATTCGACTTTGACCGCATGGAGGAGCTGCTCAAAAGCTTCTTTGCCATCAGCGGCGTGCGCTATTCCCTGATGGACAGCGACGGCAACATCATCTGCCATTCGGGCAGTCAATCGCCGTTTTGCGCCCGCATGAATCAAAACGCGGAGGGACATTCGCGCTGCGAGCAATGCGACGCGGACGGTGTCCTGCGCTGCGGAAAGGGCGGCGGCTATTTGACCTACCGCTGCCACGCGGGGCTGCTGGAAACGATTCTGCCCATTTGTCAGGACGGCGAAACGCTCGGCTATATCGTTTTCGGGCAGACGCTCGGCGCGGGCGACCGCGCGGCGCAATGGCGCGCCACACGCGAAAAAATAAGCTGGATGCCGAACGCGGACGAGATGGAGCCCCTCTTTTTCGAGCAGAGGCAGATGGACGCTTCCGTGATCGGCGGGTGCGCAAATATTCTTTCCGCCTGCTCCTCGTACATCTCGATGCAGGCCGTAATCCGAACCGCATCCATGACGGACGAACAGCTGCTTGCCCGCTTCATCGAAGAAAACTACGGCAGACCGCTCCTTTTGGGCGACATCGCCGAGGCGCTTTCCATGAGCAAAACCAAGCTCTGCGGCGTCGCGGCAAAGCAGGGAACGACGGTTAAAACCATGCTGAACAACCGCCGTATGGAGGAGGCAAAGCGTATGCTCCGTCACGGCGAGGATCGCATCGGCGAGATCGCCGACCTTGTGGGGCTGCCCGATTTCAACTATTTCACAAAGCAGTTCAAGGCGTATACGGGCGAAACGCCGCGCGCCTATCGTGAACGCCATCGCCTGTCGCGCGGAAACCCATAAAGCGAATAGCAAACCCGTATCCGATAATCGAAGAATCGTCCGCCATACGCAAGCAGGTACTATTTGATGCTTGCGTATCTTTTGCGGTATGCATAAAATTGGGGTAAATTAAGGCGGCGACGCGCAAGGAGTATCCCGAAATGAATCCTGTCTTGAACCGTTTCGCGCTTTCGGCACAGCCCACCCTCTGCGAACCCTACGGGAACGGGCATATCAACGAGACCTATCGCGTGGTCTGCGACGACGGCGCATGGTACATCCTGCAAAAGATCAACACGCACGTTTTCCGCGATCCCGCATCGCTGATGCAGAATATCCGGCTTGTCACGAACCATCTTTCCTCGCGCGCAAAGAGCCGGCGCGAGGTGCTGCGGCTCGTTTTGACAAACGACGGAACATCGTTTGAAACCACGGAAAGCGGCTGCTGGCGCGTTTACGAATTTGTACGGGACAGCGTCTGCTTCGAGCGCGCGGAATCGAAAGCCGTGTTTGGCGAAAGCGCGAAGGCGTTCGGTGGGTTCGTCAACCTGCTTGCGGATTTTGACGCGTCGAAGTTGTCCGAAACGATCCCGCATTTTCACGATACGCCCGCGCGCCTTACCGCGCTCAAACAGGCGATCGAAGCGGATGCAGTCGGGCGCAAGAAGCTCGTTTCCGCCGAAATCGACGCGGCGCTCTCCTACGAACGCTTCGCGCATACGTTTGCCGAGATGCAGCAGGCGGGCGAGCTGCCGCTGCGCGTGACGCACAACGACACGAAGATCAACAACGTGCTGTTCGACGCGAAAACGCGGACGGGGCTTTGCGTGATCGATCTGGACACGGTTATGCCGGGTCTGCTCGTCAACGACTTCGGCGACTCCATCCGCTTCGGCGCGAGCACGGCGACGGAGGACGAGCCGAACCTTTGCCGCGTATCCCTCGACCTTGGGCTGTATGAAGCGTACCTGATGGGCTTCCTTGCCGCCTGCGGGGATTCCTTGACCGAAACCGAAAAGGCGATGCTTCCCGTCGGCGCAAAGATGATGACCTACGAATGCGGCATTCGCTTTTTGGCGGATTATCTCTCGGGCGACGTGTATTTCCATATCAACAGTCCCGAGCAAAACCTGCGCCGCGCGCGCACACAGTTAAAGCTCGTAAGCGACATGGACGCCAAATGGGACGACATGCAGACGATTCTGAAAGGAGCCATTCAAGCATGAAATACCTGAATATTGAGTTTCCCGTCAAAAACCTGCCCGTATACGACGAAGCGTTTGTTCCGATCGGACGCTTTTTCGAGGCGTTTGAAAAAACAGCGACCGTTCCGTTCGGCGTCGCGCTCATTCGCGGCGAAAACCAAACCGCCGTCGTCCATACGCATATACACGGCACAAAGGAAATGCGCCGGGCGGACGAAGCGTATCTAGATCGGCTGGTCAAGACGCTGCTTTGGATGAAGGGCGGCTACCGCATCGAGCTTTGCGGCGACGAGGCGCTTTGTCGAGGCGTCATCCGCGCCTATTGCAAGGGCGGCGCGCGCGATTTCGACTATGGCTTCATGACGCGTGTGTTCGAGCGCCCGCTCACCGTCGTTCGCGTGGACAAGCTGCCCGAGGCTTGCGACGCGTCGCTTCCGATCGGGCGGCACATGGACGGCTGCCGCATCGGGTTTGACGCGGGCGGCTCGGATCGCAAGGTCAGCGCCGTAATCGACGGCGAAACCGTGTTTGCCGAGGAGGTCGTTTGGTTCCCCAAGACGAACCCCGACCCGCAGTATCATTATAATGAGATCGTTTCCGCGTTCCGCACCGCCGCCGCGCATCTGCCGCGTGTAGACGCGATCGGCGTGTCCAGTGCGGGCGTGTTCATCAACAACCGCACGATGGTCGCATCCCTGTTCTTGCGCGTGCCCGAGGACAAGTTTAACGCGCAGGTGAAGGACATCTATCTGACCGCCGCAAAGGAGATCGGAGACGTGCCCGTTGTCGTTTGCAACGACGGCGACGTGACCGCGCTCGCGGGCGCAATGAGTCTCAACGAAAACAACGTGCTCGGCGTCGCCATGGGTACGAGCGAGGCTGTGGGCTTTGTCGACGCGCGCGGAAACATCACGGGCTGGCTGAACGAGCTTGCGTTCGCGCCCGTAGACCTGAATCCCGAAGCCATGCGCGACGAATGGTCGGGCGACATCGGCGTGGGCTGCAAGTATTTCTCGCAGGACGGGGTTATCAAGCTCGCGGAACGCGCCGGCATAGCGCTTTCGGAAGCGCTTTCCCCCGCCGAGAAGCTCAAAACCGTGCAGCAGCTCGCCGAAGGGGACGACGCGCGCGCGCTGCGGGTTTTCGCGGACGTCGGCGTTTATCTCGGGCACACGCTGCCGTTTTATTACGCGCTGTATCGCAATTCAAACGTGCTGCTGCTTGGGCGCGTGCTTTCGGGCAAGGGCGGCGAAACGCTCGTTGAAAACGCCGTGCGCGTGCTCGCCGAAGAGTATCCCGACGTCGCCAAGGCGGTTACGCTGCATCTGCCCGATGAAAAATCGCGCCGCGTGGGTCAATCCGTTGCGGCGGCGGGGCTTCCCATGCGATAAAAGCGCACAATTTGTGAAATAATATGGCTTTCCCCCCGAATCGCGCCGCGCGATGCTATACTGATAACAGAACGCGAAAGGAGTTTTCTGTATGGCGGAAGATATTGGAAAAAAGGTAGAACGATTCGGTCAGGACTTATGGAAAAAAACGCAGGGCGTGTTCGGCTCGGTGAGCAAAAACACGGAAATCGCCGCGAAGAACCGCGAGCTGGCCAAGCTGTATGAGGAGATCGGCAGGCAATACTGCGCGCTTCATGCCGCCGAAGCGGGAAACGAGTTCCCCGCGCTATGCGAAAAGGTGACCGCGTTTCTGCGGGAGATCGACACGCTGGAAGCGGAGCTGCTCACGCAAAAGGGCAACAAAAAATGCGTTTCCTGCGGTTTCGTCATCGGCGCGGACGCGCAGTTTTGCCCCTCCTGCGGCGTAAAGCAGCCGGAACCCGAGCCCGAGCCCGAACCGGAACCCGAGCCGTCGGCGGAAGCGCCCGCGGGTTGGATCTGCCCCGCCTGCCACGCAAGCATGGAGGAAGGCGCGCTGTTCTGCTCCGTCTGCGGCGCAAAACGCGCATAGCAAAGCAGCTTAAACCGAATCAAAGTACGCTCAAAGACCCCCGTCGCGTCAATTCGCAGCGGGGGTCTTTGAAAAGCTGTCGTAAAAGTTTATTCCCCTTTGGGCGCGCCGACGGGGCAGGTTTCCGCGCAGTTGCCGCAATCGATGCACTTTTCGGGGTCGATCTCGTAGCGCTCCGCGCCTTCGCTGATCGCTTCCACGGGGCACTCTGCCGCGCACGCGCCGCAGCTGATGCATTCATCGGAAATCTTATATGCCATGGTTCGTTCCTCCGTTTATATTTTTCGAACACATTATACCATACCGCGGCAAAAAAGCAACCACATCCGCCGTTTCTTTCGCGTAAAACGCATCGATGCAAAAAGCGACCTTATTTGGCGTTTTGATGGCGGCTTGGCGCCTTATTCCGTTTTCTCGCGCTTTGCGTCGCCGGCTGCGTCGCCGTTTGCGCCGCCATTGTTCGTTCCGCCGTTTGCGCCGCCGTGTCCGCGTCCGCCGCGCCGCCTGCGCTTATTCGCGGTCTGCCCCTGCTGCGCGCCGCTCTTTTCCGCAGGCGGTTTCTCCTGCTGTTCACGCGGCTGATTGCCGTCCTGCGGGCGCTGCTGCGTCGGTGTTGCCGCGTCGCCGTTCTGCGCGGGCTTGTTGCCGTGTCCCCTGCCGCCTCGGCGCCTGCGCTTGCTCGCGCCCTGCCCCTGCTGCTCGGATGCGGCGCTTTCCCCCGCCGCCTTCGCGGGCTCGGCTTCACGCGGTTTGGCGGGAACGAACACGCGCGGATCTTCCGCTTTTGGCTGCGCCTGCGGGGTCTGCACTGCGGCAGGCTGAACGGGCAGCGGCTCGCCGGGACGCGCCAGCGCCGTATAATGATACTCGCGCAGGTCGATCGTTCCGTCCGGCAGCGTCACGCGCACCTTGGTCTTTTCGGTGATCGCGTTGTTTTCAACGACCATGCCGTTTCCGTCGGGCGTTTGAATTTCCTTGCCGACGCGCGGCATACGCTTTTTCATTTCCTCATAGGAGGATTGCTCATATTGCAGGCAGCACATGAGCCGCCCGCACAGACCCGATATCTTCGTCGGGCTGAGAGAGAGGTTCTGCTCCTTTGCCATCTTAATGGACACGGGGCGGAAATCCTCGAGAAACGACTTGCAGCACACGGGTCTGCCGCAGGAGCCCAGCCCGCCGAGCATCTTCGCCTCGTCGCGCACGCCGATTTGCCTCAACTCGATGCGCGTGCGGAACTGCGAGGCAAGATCCTTGACCAGCTCGCGGAAATCCACGCGCTCGTCCGCCGTAAAGTAGAACACGAGCTTGCTGCCGTTAAACGAATACTCCGCGCTGACGAGCCGCATGTCCAGCCCATGCTGCGCGATTTTCTGCTGACAGACGGCGAACGCGTCGCCCTCCTTCGCGCTGTTCTGCTCGCGCAATACCGCGTCTTGATCGGTCGCGGGGCGCACGACGGGCTTGAGCGGGGAAACGAGCGACGTCTCCTCTACCTCGATGGCGGTCTGCGTCACCTCGCCGTACTCCTGCCCGCGCGCGGTTTCGACGATCACGCCGTCGCCCTCGCAAAAGGCATACTCGAGCGGATCGAAATAATAGATGCGTCCGCCGGATTTGAACCGGACGCCGATAACCTTCATGAATGTTCTGACCTTTGCTTCCGAATTCGGAAACATCCTTTCCTTGGGATCAAACGCAATGATCGGATGCGAGCAGGCGCGCCGCCGCCGCGTCGAGCGTGTTGGATACGCTCGCGCCGCTTTGGATGCGCGTCTCGGCTTGCGTCAATATGAATATCATACCCTGAATTTGCGCGATTGTAAAGCGAGCGGTGATTCGCTCGGCCATGGTTTGCGCGTCCAAATTGGCGAAATCGTCCATGCCGACGTCCGAAAGGAGCGCGTCCCGCAGCACGGAGAGCCACGTTTCCAACATCTCCGCCGCCAGACCCGCATCCGCCCGCTTTTTCTTTTTGCCGCCCTTGCGCGGCTCGATCTCGTCGTCCTCGATGGGCTCTGCGTCGTCCGCAGTGATCGTCACCAGCGCCGTCATCTCCGCAAACGGCGCATAGTCGAACAGCGTTTTCTCGAACAGCGAAAGCGCCTCTTGCCGAAACGCCATGCGCTCATCGCAGGCAAGCGCCCTCGCCCTGCCGATGACCCCGTCCGAAAGCCGTGCGCAAAGCTCCGCACGCGCAGGATCCACGCCCTCCGAAATCAGCGCTTTCTCCACGATCTGCACGGAGGTCGCCCCGAGCCGCACGATAAAGCAGCGCGAGCGAATCGTCGGCAAAAGCCCATATTCGTTGCCTGTCAGCAGCAAAAGCGTATCGTCGCTCGGCTCCTCCAACGTTTTAAGCAGCGTGTTTTGAATCTGAGGGCTCATGTTTCCCGCGTCGATCAAAACAACCGCCCGCTTCCCGCCGTTAAAGCCCTGCAAGGCGATTTGCCCGATCATATCGCGCACAGTATCGACGGAAAGCCCACTTGCGTTCATCTCGATATAGTTTGGGCAGCCGATAAGGCGTTCCGGCGCATCCTCCCCCAGACAATGCAGCGCGGCGGCGCGGCGGGCAAGCGTGCGTCTGCCGCTGCAAGCGGGGCCCGTGATAAGCACCGCGTGCGGCGCATGATCGGTCAATATACTTTTCAGCAGCAGATCCTGCATAAAACCTCGCTCCGTTTATTCGTTTTTCGCGTATGTGCGCGCACTTGTCCGCACGTTTGACTGCGCGACGACGCTTATACGTCCCTGCCGCACGCCGAACAGCTTCGCCCCGTGCGCTTCCCGCCAACGCAAATACGCTATCGCGTCCGCTTCGACACGCTCGCCCGGCATCGTTACGGCGATTCCCGGCGGATATGCGCCGATCGCCTCCGCCGCCACGCGCCCTTCCGCCTGTTCCAACAAAACGTCCTCCGTTTGCGCGAACACCGCGTCTCGAATAGGCAAAACCCGCTCGGGCTGCGTCAAACGCGGCGGGACGCCTTCCGCTTTAAGCGGCTTTCTCCGCGGCAAATCGGCAAGCGCCGCGAGCAAGCGACCATACCAGGCGGGATCGTCCGACGGCGTTGTGATCAAAACGACATGCGCGTCGTCCGCCATTTCGGGATAAACCCCCGCGCGTTCGAGCAGCGTCTGCGTCTCATAGCCGCTTAGCCCGCGCTTTTGCACGTTGATCACCACGCGCGTGTGGTCGCGCTCCGCAACGCCCGCGCCAAGCTCGCCGTTCAGGCAGGCAAGCCCGTCGATCGCATCGATTTGCGCACACAACGCGTCGCAAAGGGCGACCTGCTTCGTCCAGTCGCGCCGTTTTGCCATATACACCGACCAGTCCAGCGACGCCATGAGCAGATACGACGGGCTGCTCGTCTCCGTCAGCGCCAAAGCGCGCTGCACGCGTTCCCTCGAAACGCGGCATTCTCCGAGATGCAGGCTCGCCGCCTGCGTAAGCGCGTCCATCGTCTTATGCTGCGAATGCGCAAACAGATCCGCATAGCCGCCAAGTGCCTTTGGCAGCGCGTCGGAAAACGGGAAATGCGCGCCGTGTGCGCCGTCAACCAGCAGCAGCGCGCCGAATCGATGCGCAACGTCCGAAAGCGCGGGGACGTCGGCGCAAAGCCCATAATAGTTCGGCGACGTGATCAAAACCGCCGTTGCGCGCGTGCGCCGCAGCGCCTCCTCCAACGCAGCGGGCGTAACCATGCCGTACAGCCGCGTTTTCTCGCAGTAAGCGGGCAGGATCGTTTCCGTCTCGATTCCGCAAAGCGCGGCGCCCGCAACCGCGCTTCGATGCGCGTCCCGCGAGAGCAGCAGCTTATCCTCGCGCGAGAGGCAAAAGAGCATTGCCTGCACGGCGTTGGTCGAACCGTTCACCACAAAGAAGGACGCCTTCGCGCCGTATGCGGCCGCCATTTCCTCCTGCGCGCGCAGAATCGCTCCCGTCGGCGCATGGAGATTATCCGTGTTCTCCAGCTCGGTTACGTCCCAGCCGATCAGCTCGCCGCGCCAGAATCCGCCCATCCCCCGCCCTTTATGCCCGGGCATATGAAAACGGGCGCAGTCGGAACGTTCATACGAGCCGAGCGCCTCCGCAAGCGATGGAGCGACTATTTTCGAGCGATCTTCCATTGCGCGTTCAAATGCTCCCTAAAAGCTTCATCCGGGCTGAGCAACAGCGTGACCTCGCCCGCTTTCGTGCGTGCGCATACGGCAACGGCGTCCCTTCGCGCGTTCACATAGAGCGCCTGCTTCCTGCCGCTCGGTTCGCCAAGCGCGGATACGTCGCACACGCGCGTAACGTCGCTTAAACGAACGCTCGCCTCCGCGCGCTCCTTGCGCCCCACGATGCGGGAAACAGACAGCATACGATCCGTAAGCGTATAGCGATACGAGACAAGGCACCTGCGGTAAACGATCAGCGCGAGCACAAATAGCACGAGATACAGCGAGATCTGTACGATTGCGCGCGGCCAGTCGAACCGCGCCATAAGTGCGTTGCCCGTAAGGATCACGCCGATGACGACCGCAAGCAGCACGACATAAAGCGCGCCGTCGGAACGCAGCACGCGCCGCTTGGGAACGGCGTCATATTGGGCGATCAGGTTCTGAATCGGATATTCTTCCATGTACCTATTATAGAAGCGAAGCGCCAAAACGTCAATCAAACCAAAGCAATGCAAAGAAAACGCGAGAAATAGAGCAACAATTTGATATAATCGTCTGTAATCAGATGCGGTATGCTTTGCAAGCGGGGCCTCAATCATGTAAAATTCACAGGTACGATCCTCCTTAGCTCAGTCGGTAGAGCATGCGGCTGTTAACCGCAGTGTCGTTGGTTCGAGTCCAACAGGGGGAGCCAACCAAAAGAGCCATCCGTCGGATGGCTCTTTTGGTTCTCTCGGTTGACGGCTTCAACCAACGATGCACGCCGGCAGACGCATCGCGGCTGTTAACTGGTTCGGAGCCGAGCGCGCCCGGTGGGCGAATAAGCGAGGCGGAGAACGGGCAGGAACAGGGAGGATCGCGAAGCGGAGCAAGCGAGGCGACCATGTTCCAACCTGCGTGTCGTTGGTTCGAGTCCAACAGGGGGAGCCATTTATCACTGACAATATAGATATTGTCGCAAAAAAGCCCGCAGTTGCGGGCTTTTTTG
>CAZBVC010000034.1:0-25425 GCA_964495255.1 uncultured Oscillospiraceae bacterium | reverse complement strand
ATTACCGAGGAAGAATATCATGCAAAGCATGAAGAACTGTGTACTCGGTTTGAGCAGACGGAAGAGAAACTGAACTGGTTAAGGCAGCAGAGGGAAAGGATGCAGAGCGACGCCATTGCCATTGGCGGTATGCTATTTGAACTGACCGAATTGGATACGTTGCCAATCAGATTCAATGATAAGCTGTGGAATGCCGCCATCGAACGGGTGACAGTCTACGCTGATGAGCGGGTCGTATTTCACTTTAAAGATGGAAAGGACATTACCGAGCTGCTGTAACGGCAGTGGGTAATGTCCTTCCTGCGTTTATTCCTTTTTAGTCCATGAAAAATTGGTTTTCCATCCACTGAGCAAAGTGATACGGATGCGTATCGGTCAGATATTCATCGGAAAATAAGAAAGTAATTAAATCCATGTCTTCAAAAAGATCATAGATCCACTCATCCCAATCATTATCAAGCGAATCATCTTCTTCTAAAAGTAATCGGGATTCCTCAACGATGAGGTACAGCGTCAACTCATCAAAAACACTGTGGGCAATAATCTGCGCTCCGCTGTGAGCCATTGCACGAAAGCGTTTGACATTGGCCTGCAAGACATAAAGAAAGTTGTAATCATATTCCATAAGGAACTGTGCAGGCAAGTCACCCGCTAAGAACGAAGTGCTGATTTGCCCAATGTGCGTATTCTTAGGCATGCCTGAAAGGTCTTGCAAATCCTCACCAATATGATCAAGTAGTATATCGCTACCTATGGCAAATGATGCTGCGGCGGGTTCGCCAAATGAATTCATGAGATATTCAGACCATGCTTCATGCGTCTTGTACTGTTCTAAATCCATAACAGTATCTTCATCCTCACTGGCATTTGGGATTTTTGCCCATCCTAAAGCTTTGCAAACCCCTTTGCACTTGTCCTCACGGATTGATTCGCCCGATTCATATCGGCTCCATGTTTTCGTGCCGACTCCCGCCTTTAGTGCGGCCTCTTCGATTGTCAGATTTAAGGCGTTTCTTCGCTCTTTTATTAGACTAGCCAAAGATGAGCTACCTTGTAATGATTTTTGTGCCATGGTGATTTCTCCTTTTTAATGACCTGTCACTATAATGTCAGTATATTATTTAAAGTTCAAATGTCAATAGTAATTTTTGTCCTTTCTGTCCTTTTTGTCCCAAGGGCCTGGAAATAAAAACTGCCGAGTGCCCAGAGAGAATCCTCCGGCATTCGGCTATTGCATATAGATAGGTACTAATAATTTAACGATATATATATTTTAACGATTGCAAAACCATCCTCCCCGTGCAGCACACAGGAAAATGGTATTCTTTGCGGCTGCAGATCTCCGAAAACCCTTATGGGCAGGACTTGAACCACGGAAAACATCATTTTTCGTGCTGATTTCAGGACAAAAAAGAAGTTACCGTTGCTGATAATTGTATCAACAACGGTAACTAATTTGGTTGCGGGGGAAGGACTTGAACCTACGACCTCCGGGTTATGAGCCCGACGAGCTACCAACTGCTCTACCCCGCGACGAACAAGGGATAGTATAACATGGGATAGCACGTCCGTCAAGCCTTTTCCTTCATTTCCTAAATATTCGCAGAAATTCGCATATATCGCCGTAAACCTACGACTTTTACGGCGTCAGTCCTTGCCTTCAAAAAACCGTTCGCCGCAGCCATATTGCTCGTAAACGAAGTCGACGTCCTTATCGCCGCGCCCCGAAAGATTGACCAGCAGCGAACCCGTTTGATGCGTGCGAGCGTAACGGATGGCGTAGGCAAGCGCATGGGAGCTTTCCACGGCGGGTATGATGCCCTCGAGGCGGCAGAGCAGGAAGAACGCTTCCATCGCCTCCTCGTCGTCAACCGTGACATACTGCACGCGCCCCGTATCATGCAAAAACGCGTGTTCGGGCCCGACGGCGGGATAGTCCAGCCCGCTCGCGATGGAGTATACGGGCAAGGGTTCGCCCGCGTCGTCCTGCAAAAGATAGCTTTCGAACCCATGCAGCACGCCCTTCTTGCCGAACGTGAGGGAAGCCGCGTTGTCGCCGATTTTTTCGCCGCGTCCCATCGGCTCGACGCCGACGATCTCGACAGGCTCGTCAAGGAACGGCACGAACATGCCCGCCGCATTGGAGCCGCCGCCGACCGCCGCGCAAACGACGTCGGGCAAAAACCCGGTCATCTCCCGAAACTGCTCCTTTGCCTCGATGCCGACGACCATTTGAAAATCGCGTACCATCTTGGGGAACGGATGGGGCCCGACGACCGAACCGATGCAATAGATCGCGTCCCGATATTCGCGCATGTAGCCTTCAAACGCCGCATCGACCGCCTCTTTGAGCGTTTTCAGCCCGTGGGATACGGGGATCACGTTTGCGCCGAGCATCTTCATGCGCATGACGTTGGGCGCTTGCTTTTTGATGTCCACCTCGCCCATGTAAACGTCGCACGCAAGTCCGAAATAGGCCGCGGCGGTCGCAAGCGCAACGCCGTGCTGACCCGCGCCCGTTTCCGCGATCAGTTTCTTTTTGCCCATGTATTTGGCGAGCAAACCTTCGCCCATGCAGTGGTTCAGCTTGTGCGCGCCCGTGTGATTGAGATCCTCGCGCTTTAAGTAGATCTGGCATTTGCCGAGCCTCCGCGAAAGCCGCTCACAGTGATAAACGGGCGTGGGGCGACCCTGAAACTCCTTGCGGATGCGGCGCAGTTCGCTGATAAACTGGGCGCTGCGGCAGATGGTCTCGTAAGCGTCGTCGATCTCGCGAAAGACGGTTTCCAGCTCGGGCGGAAGATACTGCCCGCCGTAGGGGCCGAACCGTCCGTCCGCGGTGGGGTAGTGTTTGACGTAGTTGGTGAAATCGCGATAGCTTTCCATGTTGTTGATCCTGCCCGCATGTTGGCTTTGGGCAACTTCCTTTCTCAATGTTTATTTTGTTCGGCACGGCATAAAAAAAGCCTTGTCTCGTCAAAATGACGAAACAAGGACGATGCTTTCACCGCGGTGCCACCTTGTTTTCCCGATTGCTCGGACTCTTTTCGGAAATGCCAACACATTCCCCGCAGAATAACGGTTGCGCTCCGTCGCGGAATACTGGTTTGTCGTTCCTCCGCGCGCTCCACGGTCCATTTGAACGTTCGCTCCGTCGAGGCTTGCACCGTCCCTCACTCGCTTTGCGGCCGATCTCGTCCGTTATCTCCGTGTCACAGCTTTGTGCGGATTATATATCATCGGCTTGCCGCTGTCAACCGTTTTTTTCGCGGCGCCTGCGCATGGCAAAGCACAAGCACTGTATACAATTTTGGCGCGTATCAGACATATGAAACAATCAAAAACAGTATGTGAACGAAATAGAAGTTGAATTTGGTCGTCGCATTGTGCGATAATAAACATATGGAAGTGCATGCCGATCAAACCGCATATGAGATCAGTTTTTCATTCGTTTTGAAGCGAGTGTTGCTTTTGATCGTTTCGATCTGCCTTCTGTGCTGCTCCTGCTGCACGCATCAAAGCGGCGCGCAGCCGACTTTTTCGGACACGCTGCCTTGCAACGCAAACGACGGCAACGTTTGGCTCGCCATCGAACGCGTGGGCAACACGGGGGATGTGGACATCCTGCAAACCTATATCGAGGACGACACGTTCGCACCGCTTGGCGCAACGGGCTATAACGCCATTCGCTTCGAGGGCGTTTCTCCGGGAAATGTCGTGGTGCGGCTTTACTATGTTTCGGCCGCCGGCTGGACGGGCGTCCATTCGGACGTCAACGGCGCGGCGTATTACGAATTTCAGGTGCTGAACGACCTTTCGATCAAGCTCCTGTATTCCGAGGTGGAGTTTCCCGATTTGACGACGACCGACGGTTGACGCCGCTTCAAGCTGCCCCCAATCGTTGTTTTTCGACAGTCTCAAAGCGACGGGCGTTCCCGCCGCTTTTTGTGTGTTAACCTACGCTTTTCCGCAGACGGAGCAGGCGGGATTCTTCGCAAGAAGCGTCGTGCGCGCGGAAAACGACGTTCCGTCGAAAAAGTGCAGCTTGCCGTAGGGGGACTCGCCGAAGCCGAGCAGAATCTGCGAAACAAGCAGCGCCTCCTCCGCGGAAACGAGCGTTACGATCGGCGCAAAGCTCGCGATGGACGCTTCCTCGGCGTCTCCGACTTTCGGCTTTTCCCCGAACAGGCAGCAAAGGCACGCGCTTTCATGCGGCTTGACGGCGATCGCTCTGCCGCAGAAGCCGTCCACGCCGCCGTCCACAAGCGGAACGTTCGCCCCGATGCAGACGCGGTTGAGACGAAGCCGCGCTTCGACGCTGTCTACGGCAAGCGCAACGACGTCGTATGTCGACATGATTGCCGCGGCGTTTTCCGTCGTAAGAAAGAACGGATATGGATCAAGGTTGACCTCGGGCGCGAACGCGTGGAGCTTTTCGTATGCGGAGAGCGTTTTTTTGCGCCCAACATCCCGCGCCGCGTGCAGAAATTGCCGGTTCAGGTCGCTTTCCGATATGAAGTCGCCATCCGCAAAGCCGACCCGCCCGACGCCCATGCCGCAAAGGCAATACAGAAGCGCGGAGCCGAGCCCGCCGCAGCCGACAACCAGCACGCTCGATTCTTTCAGCCGCCGCTGCCCGCTTTCGCCGATCTCGGGCAGGATCGTTTGGCGCGAGAAACGATCGGCTGTCATGCGTCCTTCCGCGTGCGGATGCGCGCAATGGTTTTCGTAAACTGCGTCTCGTTCCAAAGAACGGGGACGGGGTAGATGGGGTTCGCTTCCTTCATCGCCCATCGGATCATCTGCGGAATGTCCGCATCCTCGATGAAATCAAAGCTGTCCTGAATGTGCATATCGCGGTTCATACGGCGAATTTCAACGATAAACGCTTTCGCCTTTTCCGCATCGGAAGCGCCCTTGATGCCGACGACGTCCGCAAGCCGCGCGAGCTTTTTGTAAACTGCGGGCCCGAAGTCCTCCATGACGTAGGGGAGTATGACGGCGTTGGCAAGCCCGTGCGGCGTGCCGTACAGACCGCCCAGCGTATGCGCGATGCCGTGGACATAGCCGACGCAGGCGCGCGTGAACGCCGCTCCGCCATAGAACGCTGCTTGCTGCATGTTATGCCGCGCGACAAGATCCGTTCCGTCCGCATACGCTTTCTCCAAATTTTCAAACACGAGTTTGACCGTCATTTCGGCAAAGCGGTCGGTGTATTTCGGCGCAAAGAGGTTGGTATACGCCTCGACGGCGTGGGTGAGCGCGTCCATGCCCGTCGTGCTCGTGATGTGCGGCGGCAGACCGACGGTCAATTCGGGATCGAGTACGGCGTAGCGGGGGATGAGGACGAGATCCTGTATGGCGTATTTATGATGCTCCGCGCGGTCGGTAACCACGGCGGCGATCGTCGTCTCGGAGCCTGTGCCCGCGGTGGTCGGCACGGCGAACAGCGTCGGGATGCGTTTGAGCACGCGGAGCGTTCCGCCAAGCTGCCCTACGGTACGTTTGGGCCTTGCGATGCGCGCGCCCGCCGCCTTTGCGCAGTCCATGGCGGAGCCGCCGCCGAAGGCGATGATGCCGTCGCATCGGTTGTCCGCGTAGAGCTTGCGCGCGTCCTCGATGTTTTCGATCGAAGGGTTGGGCTCCGCGCCGTCGAACAGAACGTATTGTAAGCCCGCTTCGTCGCAGGCGGCAAGCAGCGAGTCGATCAGCCCGATACGGCGTATGGTCTGATCCGTAACGATCAAAACGTGTCGGATTCCCTTGGATTGAACGAACGCGGGCAGCTTTTTGATGCTTCCCGCTCCCTCCAAAAGCTCGGGCTGCCGCCAGGGCATCAGATATTCTGCGGTGGTAAGACAAAACTGGAACACACGGTACCATAGTTTTTTCAGCGTCCAAAGCATAGCAAACGCCCTCCAAACAAAATTGATTGATATGCCATTCGGTTTCATCGATAAGCGAGTCGGCGGTGCTTGAAATCCCGCTTTCATTCTAGCACGGGTCGGGGATATTTCGCAAGCGGAAATCAGGCGCGCGAAGGATGTCGGACGTGCGCGTCTTTTCTCGAACAAATGCGAATAATTAAGATCATATTGAATTCGTAAAACGCGTGTACTATTTTGATGAACGAGACCAAAAATGTTGAGAAGGGATGTTAACTGTATGCGCATGCAAATCGAACGGGAACTGCTTACACTCGGCGCGCCGACGGGGCGGCTCGGCTATGTACAGATGGCGACGACGTTGGAGTACATCATGCAGGACGAGCAGGTAACAAGCACAACACGCGTTCTCTATCCAAAGGTTGCGGATCGATGCGATACGAAACCCGCGCGCATCGAACGAAACGTGCGCGAAGAGATCAAAGCGATTTGGAATTACGGCAATCAGGGACGGCTCGATCAGCTCTTCATCAACCGCGGAAAGTACCCGCCGGGCAATAAGGAATTTCTCTACACGGTGGCACGTCATTTACAGCATAGCGAATCAGCAGGCACACACTAAACAAAGCGTCAACCAAATACGTTCTGCGAGGCGAGAGGTCTTGGTAAACACGGCATCGCGCGGAATAACGCCTACAAGAGGACTCGTTCGCCTGCTGCTTTGCAGACAAAACGGATATCGGCGCCGCCGCTTGCTTTTTGGGCAAACGAAAGCAGCTCGTCCATGCGCGCGCAACGGGAGCTACCATGACAACTACAACGGAGAGTCGTTTGAATCGGAAGCTCATCCATGCGCGCGTCGGGGCGGGCAAGCGGTTCGTCACGGGAATCGCCCGGAACGTACAGCTCCCAGCGCTCCACGCCGCCAATGGCAAGAATGCGCTCGCCGATCCTTCGGATATTCTCGATCGAATCCGTCGCGTTTTCAACGATCGGCGTTCGGACGACGAGCCGTCCGCTGCCCTTTGCCCAACGCGCGGCGACGCCGAGGTTTTTGAGAATCATCGCGTTGCCGTGCCCCGTAAAGCGTCGGTGCAGCTCGTCGTCCATGAGCTTGACGTCGTAAATCAGCCTGTCCGTATGCGGCAAGGCGCGTTCGAGCCGTTCGGGAAATACCATGCCGTTCGTTTCCAGCGTCGTCTCGGCGCCCGCCTGATGAAACAGCGAAAGCAGCTCGATCGCCCCGTCCTGCAAAAGCGGTTCGCCGCCGCAAATCGTTACGCCGTGCGGCAAGACGCCGTCGTCCGTCAGCGCGGCAAACAGCGCCTCGGGTTCGGCGTCAACCCCCTTAACGGAGAGCGCGCCCGAGGGACACGCGCTTTCGCACGCGCGGCAGGCGATGCAGCGCTTTTTTTCGACGAATACGCCGTCGTCCCAAACGGACAGCGCGTCGTTCGGGCAAACGCCCTCGCAGAAGCGGCATCCGATGCAAAGCGGCTCGATCCAAAGTGCGTGCGCCTTTTGGGGGATGCTTTCGGGTCTGTCGCACCAGCGGCAGGCGAGCGAGCAACCCTTAAACAGCACGGTAATGCGCCGAAAACCGCCGCTTTCGTCCTCCGATTTATGCGTTTCGAGATAGCGTATCATCGTCATCCGGCGCACCGCTCGCGGGCTTTCCCGCGTTTCATACAAAAACGTTCCATTGATCGTATTATACATATCGTTTCGACGAACGGCAATGCCGCAAGTAAAGATGTTTTTTACGCGAATGCAGTCGAACGGAAGCATCCGTTTTCGATGAATTGATCGCTATCGCGTCGGATATGCGGCGGTAAAGCAACGCGTTTGCATGAAACGCTTTTCGAAAGTTGCCTCGCATCCGCTTTCGTGCTAGAATGGCGGCATGAGAAAGCAATCGGTATTGGTTACGGGCGCGTCGCGCGGCATCGGCAGGGCGATCGCCAAAGCGTTTTGTGACGCGGGTTATCGCGTCGCCATCGGATGCGGCGCGCATGTATCCGAAGCGGAATCGTTTGCAACGGACTTGTCGCGCACGGGCGGCGAAGCGATTGCGGCCCCGTTCGATCTTACCTCCGAAGCGGCGGTGACGGACGGCGTAAAAAGGGTCGTCAACGCGTTCGGCGGCTTGGACGTTCTCGTCAACAACGCGGGCGTCGCGTTGCCGCAGATGGTTTTGCAGGATTGCTCCGCCGCGGAATTCGACCATGTGTTCAACGTGAACATGCGCGGCATGTTTCTTGTCACGCGCGCTGCGCTGCCGACCATGATTTCGCAAAAGAGCGGCGCGGTGGTCAACGTTTCGTCCATGTGGGGCGTGACGGGCGGCTCGTGCGAAACGCCGTATTCCGCGTCCAAGGCGGCGGTCATCGGCTTTACAAAGGCGCTCGCCAAGGAGGTCGCGCCGAGCTTTGTTCGCGTCAACTGCGTTGCGCCGGGCTTTGTGCCGACGGAGATGAACGCCGCCCTTTCGCCCGAAACGATCGAGAGCATCCGAGAGGAAACGCCGCTGTTGTCCCTCGGCACGCCGCAGGATATCGCGTCCGCCGTGCTGTTTCTCGCGTCGAGCGGCGCAAGGTTTATCACGGGGCAAACGCTTTGCGTGGACGGGGGTCGCTGCATTTGATCGGACTTGCCATGATTGCACGCGGGCGCGTTTTTTGCATGCAGGTTTGGAAATGGGACAGAAACGACCTTGAATCCCCCGTTTGATCCGCTTTGTGGGGGAAAGGGGCTCGTTTTTTCGGCGCAAAAAGCAAAATATGTTTACAATTCGACCATGCACCCCCGTTCCTGCGGTGGTATAATGGCATAAATCAAGGTTCCGCACAGATTCGCGCGGGATACGATCCATAACGGAGGCAAATATAGAATGACTTCTTACCAGGATACGGGAAAGAAGCGAAGGAAAAAAAGGAAAAAGCGTTATCGCCTGCGCATTCAGCCGCGGTTCTTTTTCATGCTTGCCATCGGCGTTGTGACGATCGTCCTGATCGTTGTGATCGTCAAGGCGTTTCAAATGGACAACGGCGAAACCGCGCCGCAAACCGCCGACGGAACGGAAGCGCAGACGACGGAGAAAGCGAGCATATTCGCCGAGATATTCAAGACCCCGACGCCCTCGCCCACGCCGACGCCTTCGCCGACCCCAACCCCGACGCCGACGCCGCCATACGAAATCCCGCACGCGGTCGACTCCACGCAGCCGAGCGTATACGGCTTGGGCGTCAAGGTCGAGGTCAACGGCACGGCGGTAGACAGCTATCAACGCGAGGAGAAGATCGAGTTTTTGCCCGACGAAGCCTATACGAACGCGGAGGGGGTCATTACCTTCCGCGGCAACAACTATCGTGACGACGCGTCCTACGGCAACGCAGCCGTTTCCGCCAAAAAGCTTGCAAAGGTTTGGAGCGTCGAAACGGGCGAGCTCGGCAGGAGCGACGTCAGCGGACCGACCGACCGCACATGGACGGGCAGCGGATGGGTCGGGCAGCCGCTCATCGTCAAGTGGCCCGATCAAATGCGGCAGATCATGAACCTGTACGACTGGGCGAAGCAGAAAAACGGGCTTGTCGAGGTCATACTCGGCACGATGGACGGCAACATCTACTTCCTCGATTTGGAAACGGGTGAGAAAACGCGCGACGTGCTCACGGTCGGCATGCCGTTCAAGGGCGCGGGCGCGCTCGATCCGCGCGGCTATCCGATTCTCTATATCGGCTCGGGCGATATGTATGTTTCGGACAGTCAAAAGGCGCGCGCGATGGCGTATTCGCTCGTCGATTTCACGCGCTTGTATGAATTCGGCAAGCAGAACGACCCGTTCGCCCTGCGCGATTGGCATGCTTACGATTCCTCGCCGCTGGTTGACGCGGAAACAGACACGCTGATTTATCCCGGCGAAAACGGCATCCTGTATACGATCAAGCTCAACACGCGCTTCAACGCCTCGACGGGCGAGCTTTCCATGAACCCGTCGGACGTCGTCAAGATGCGTTATGCGGGAACGCGCTCGACCTACCCCGCAAGCGGCACGAATCTATTCTGGCTCGGCTACGAAACGAGCATCGCAGCCTTGGGCGAGTACGGTTATTTGGGCACGAACGACGGCTTTTTGCAATGTATCAACTTGAATACCATGTCGCTTGTTTGGGCGCAGGATACGAAGGACGATACGAACGGTTCGCCCGTGCTGGAAACGGACTTCGAGAACCGAACGGCGTATTTATATATCGGAAGCTCGCTGCATTTTACGCAGGATTCGAACAAACAGGGCGTGATCCCGTTTATGAAGGTCAACGCCATCACGGGCGAGATCGTTTGGAAGTATGAGCAAACGGTCTATACGAAATCGGGCGTGTCGGGCGGCATCCAAGCGACGGCTTTGCTCGGCAAAAACAGCATATCCGACCTCGTAATCATACCGTTTGCGCGCACGCCCAACGAGGACGGCGGCGTTCTTGTGGCGCTGGATAAATCCGACGCAAGCGTGCGCTGGTCGTTTCCGATGGAGAAATACACCTGGTCGTCGCCCGTTGCCATTTACGATACGAACGGAAACGCGTATATCGTCGTCTGCGAGGGCAGCGACACGGGCGGCAAGGTGTTTTTGCTGGACGGCAAGACGGGGTCGCTGCTAAACACGTTCGACGCGGAGAAAAACATCGAAGCGTCGCCCGCGGTATACGGCAACACGATCGTATTCGGCACGCGCGGCATGAAAATCTGGGCGATCAACATCACCTGAGTCGTGCGGCAGAGCAATCGGTTCAAGAGCAAGCGCAAAGGAGGGAATCACTTGGCAAAGAAGAAACGCAAACGCCGTTTTCGGATGCAGCCGCGGTTTTTTTTCGTGCTGCTCATCCTCCTTGCGGTGATTCTGTGCGTGCTTCTGATCGTGAAAAAGCTCGGTGAAAAAAATGCGGATCCGGAGGTCACGCCTACGCCCGTTCCGACCGCGACGCCCGCCCCGACCGCTACGCCCGATCCGCCGCTCCCGTCCGACCTGTCCGTTTCGCGCGCGGACAGCGCGAACCCGAGCAAGTTCGGCTTTACGTCGGATATCGTCAACGAGGGCGATTCGGTCAAAAGCTATACGAGAAGCGACAAGCTCTCCTTCGGGCGCGACGGCGAATATGCGCAAATCAACGGCGTATTGACGTTCGGCGGCAACAACTATCGCAACAGCTTCGCCTTTGGCAGCGTATCGGTCAGCGAGAAGCGCCTGCGCGAACTATGGAACAAGTCCATCGGCGCGATCGGAAGCTGGTCGGGGACGGGCTGGACGGGGCAGCCGCTCATCGTGGAATGGCCCGCGGAAACGGTCGCGGTCATGAACGTCAAGGATTCGTTTAAGGAAGCGCAAACGTCGCTTGTCGAGGTGATCTATCCCGCAATGGACGGCGCGATTTACTTTATCGACCTTGCGACGGGCTCGAACACGCGCGATCCCATTCAAACGGGCGTCGTGCAAAAGGGAACCTCGTGCATCGATCCGCGCGGCTATCCGCTTCTGTACGTCGGCCAGAGCATACCCGTTGCGAACGACGAGGGGAACAACGCCGCCTATGTGCGCATATACTCGCTCATCAGCGGCGCGGAGCTTGCGCGCGTGGGCGGGTTTGACTGGTTTGCGCGCCGAACGTGGCAGGCGTATGACGGAAGCCCGATCATTGCGAACGATACGATGGTCTACGGCGGGGAAAACGGCGTGTTGTACACCGTCAAGCTCAACGCCGCGTTCGACCTTGCCGCGGGCACGGTGACGGTGAACCCGAATCGGCCCGTCAAGCTGCGCTATGAGGGGACGGGCTATTCGCGCACGGACGCCGTTGGCAGCCGCTGGTTCGGCATCGAAAGCTCGGTCGCCGCGTTTCGCAATTACGCCTTCTTCTCGGATAACGGCGGCAGGCTCGTATGCGTCGATCTCAACAAAATGGAGATCAAATACGTCGTCGATCTTGTGGACGAAAGCGACGCGACGGCGGTCATCGAGGAATGCTACGAGGATAACACATTCTATCTTTATACGGGCTCGCAGGTGCGCGTGCCGAACGGCGATATCGGCGGCGCATACGGCTATGCGTATATGCGTAAGATCAACGGCTTGACGGGCGGAATCGCGTGGGAAAAGAAATGGATCTGCTCGACGGGCGACGCAAATTCCGGCGGCGGCATCGTATCCACAGCGCACGTCGGCAAGGGACAAATCGACAACCTTGTGATCTATTCCATCAGCCTTGCCGCGCTTTCGGGAACGGCGGACGCATCCGTTACGCCGTCCGCATCAGGCGATGCGGCGCTTGAGAGCCAAGCGGTTCCCGTGCCGGACACAACGGGCGCGTATACGCTCGGCGGGCGCATCGTCGCATTGGACAAGAACACGGGCGAGATTGTTTGGTATAAGGAGCAATCCGCAAACTATTGGGCAAGCCCCGTCGTGGTATACGATGCGCTCGGCAAGGCGTATCTCCTGATGTGCGACAGAAGCGGGATCATAACGCTGTATGACGCGTCCGACGGCACGCAGTATAACACCCTCGATCTGGGCAGCCGCATCGACTCTACGCCCGCCGTGTTCAACGATATGCTCGTCGTCGGCACGCGCGGAAAGGGCGGCGCGGGCAAGGCGGCGAAGATCTCCTGCGTGAAGATCAGCTAGGGGGAAGAGACGCGTTCTTTCTTTTATAAAGAAAGAACCATAGAAAGCTCCCTTTGGGGATATGCGCATTCTCAAAAAAGACGGTTCCGAAGGGAAGAAAACGCGAAAAGCCGACCTCGCTTGAAACGGGGCCGGTCTTTTTTCGGTTGTCCGATGTGTCAAGATATGCTATGATAGCGTTATCGCGTCAAAACGCCGCGCTTTGTCGGTTGCAGCGTTGTGACGCAAGGAGGAATCGGATATGAAGCGTTGTACGGTCGGCGGACAGGCGGTTATGGAGGGCGTGATGATGCGAACGCCCGAGGGCGGGTGCGCGCTTGCGGTGCGCAAGTCCGACGGAACGATTGCCGAGGAGTTTTTCCCGAAGGATCCCAATAAAAAAAAGAGCGCGTTTGAGAAGCTGCCCGTTGTGCGCGGCGTTTACGCGTTTATCGATTCGCTTTCCACAGGCTTGAAGATGACCACGCATTCGGCGGAGCTGTTTGGCGAGGAAATCGACGAGGAGCCGACCAGGTTTGAATTATGGCTCGCGAAGAAAACGGGCAAGTCCGCCATGGATATCGCCATCGTCGTCGCGGTCGTGCTTGCCGTGGCGCTTGCACTCGGGCTGTTCGTTTTCCTGCCGTCGCTTGCCTCTCAGCTCATCCCCTGGAAGGAAAACACGCCGACCATTTGGAAAAGTTTGACGGAAGGCGTGGTGCGTCTCCTTATTTTTCTCGGTTATATCACGGCGATCTCGCTGATGAAGGATATCAAGCGCATCTATATGTATCACGGTGCGGAGCATAAGACCATCGCGTGCTATGAGCATGAGGCGGAGCTGACGCCCGAGAACGCCCAAGGGTATTCCCGTCTGCATCCGCGCTGCGGCACGAATTATCTCTTTCTCGTCATGGCGGTATCCATTCTGATTTTTGCGATTCTGCCATACAGCGAAAACTTCTTCCTGCGCTTCTTGACGCGCATCGTGTTCATTCCGCTCGTTGCGGGCGTGGCATACGAGCTGCTCAAACTCGCGGCGGCGTCCGACGCATGGTGGGCGCGGGTGATTCGCGCGCCCGGGCTCGGCTTGCAATATTTGACCACCCGCGAGCCCACAAGCGACATGATCGAGGTCGCGATCCGCGCGTTCGAAATCGCGATCAGCAACGGAGCAAGCATCCGAAAAACAGCCGAGCAAGCGGAATCGACCGAAGGCGTTCCGACGGAGAAGAAAGCATGACCGTAGCGGAAACCATTCGGATTTGCCGATTCGAGATCGAGCCGCGCGCCAAGGAGGAAGCCCTGCAACAGGCGAAGGAGCTTGTCGCTGCGGTGTTAAACTTGGAGCCGTCGGTCTTGGCGCTGCACGGAAGCATGGAGGTCACGCGCGAGCAGATCGAAACGCTTGGCGAACTGATCTCGCGCAGGCGCGAGGGCGAGCCGCTTCAATACATTCTTGGCGGATGGTCGTTTATGGGCTTGCCGTTTTACACGGACGCGCGCGCGCTCATCCCGCGGCAGGATACCGAAACGCTCTGCGAGGAAGCGATTCGTTTGATTCGAGAACGGGGATACGCCTCCGCATTGGATCTTTGCACGGGCAGCGGCTGCATCGCGATATCGCTCGCAAAGCTGACGAACATACGCGTAACGGCGACGGATATGAGCGAAGCGGCGCTTATGCTCGCCGCGGAGAACGCCGCGCTGAACGACGTATCGGTTTCGTTTCGGCAGGGCGATTTGTTTGCCTGCGTGCGCGAAACGTTTGATTTGATCGTTTGCAATCCGCCGTATCTGGATCGCCACGACATGGACGAGATGCAAGCCGAGCTGAAATTCGAGCCGCGCGAGGCGCTCTACGGCGGCGCGGACGGATTGGACTTTTATCGCCGCATTGCGCGCGAATACGCGCCGTTTCTCAAACGCGGCGGCGCGATGCTTTTGGAGATCGGCGCGACGCAAAAGGAGCGCGTTTCGGAATTGTTCTCGGTTGAGACGCGCGTTCTGAACGATTATAACGGGCAGCCGCGTGTGCTGGTTTTGGAAGGGGACACGAAATGAAGCGACTTGTGCTTTTCGGAATAATCGCAATGCTTTTGCCGCTTTTGCTCGCGTGCGCCGCAACGCAAACCGCTTTTCCGATGGAAAGCGCGGAAACGCCCGCACCCGCCTTGACGCAGATCGTCACGCCGACGTCGACTTCCGAACCGACGCCAACGCCCGAGCCGACGCCCACGCCCGAGCCCACGCCGTACACGGTCACAATCGGCGCGGTGGGGGACATCATGACCATGGCGACGCAGGTGACGGGCGCATACGTCGAAGCGACAAACACCTACGATTTTTCCCGCAGCTTCGTCGGCGTAAAGGATATGTTCCGCTCGGTCGATTTGATGTGCGGCAATTTCGAAAGCACGCTTTCGGGCGCGGACGCGGGCTATTCCAAGAAAAAGACCGACGACGAGCGGGCGGACTCGTTCAATGTGCCGGATTCGTTCATTGATACGCTCAAGGACGTCGGGTTCGATTTTCTGTCCACGGCGAACAACCATTGTCTCGATCGCGGCATGGACGGGCTGATCCGCACGCAGGAGATACTCGACGAAAAGGGCGTTTTCCATACGGGAACGGCGCGTTCGATCGAGGAACGCGACGAGCCGCTCATCATCGACGTCAACGGCGTGAAAATCGGGATCGTTTCCGCAACGGACATCATCAATAAAAACGACCGCAAGATGAATACCGAGCAAAAGGAATACGCCATATTCCGCCTGTATTTGCAGCAGGACGCGCTGCTTGAAAAGATCAAAGCGACGCGCGAGGCGGGTGCGGAGTTTATCATCGCCTATCCGCATTGGGATAAGGAAAAGCGTAACCACTATAATAAGACGACGGAGGCGGAGGCAAAGCTGCTGCTGGAAAGCGGCGTGGACTGCATCCTTGGCTCGCATCCGCACGTTGTTCAGCCGATCGAATACGTTACGGTGGACAGAGACGGCGCGCCGTATACGGGGCTTGTGGTCTATTCCATGGGGAACTTTATCTCCAATATGTATCCGTCGCCGCTGAATTTCGGGCTGTATGTGCAGCTTACGCTCGAAAAGGCGGCGGACGGGACGGTCACGCTCAAGGAAGCGAGCTATATGCCGACCTACTGCTTCTATCGAACGATCGAGAAGCAATATGTGCATCAGGTCGTGCCCGCGTTATCCGACCCGTCGCTGATACGCTCGTTTTCGGAGCTGACGGCGGCGCAGACGGCGGAGGCGCTGGAAGCGCGCGCGCATGTGATCGACGTTTGCACCACGAACGCAATACCCGTTATGGAGGATTCATGCTGGATAAACTCAAATCCGTAAAGGCGCGATACGAACAGCTCTCCGCGCAGCTTTCCGAGCCGGACGCGATGGCGGATAAGGACGCTTGGCGCGAAATGGTCAAGGAGCACGCTTCGCTGGAAGAGCTTGTGCAAACGTTTGACGCGTACGAGGCGGCGAACACGCAGGTTGCCGACTGCCGCGCCATGCTGACGCAAAAGCTCGACGCCGAGATGAAGGAGCTGGTTCATTCCGAGATCGCCGAGCTGGAAAAGCAGATCGCCGAGCTGGACGCAAGGCTGCACGAGCTGCTTCTGCCCAAGGATCCGAACGACGAGCGCGACGTGATTTTGGAGATTCGCGCGGGCACGGGCGGGGACGAGGCGTCGCTTTTCGGCGCGGATCTGCTGCGCATGTATTTGCGCTTTGCGGAGCGCAACGGCTATCAGACGGAGTTCCTTTCGGAGAACATGACCGATATGGGCGGCGTAAAGGAGGTCGTGCTTTCGATCGGTAAGCGTCGCGGCGCATACAGCCGATTAAAGTTTGAAAGCGGCGTGCATCGCGTGCAGCGCGTGCCCGAAACCGAGTCGCAGGGGCGAATCCATACGAGCGCGGCAACCGTTGCCGTTTTGCCCGAGGTGGACGACGTTTCCGTTGATATCAAGGAAAGCGATCTGCGCATCGACACCTATCGCAGCAGCGGCGCGGGCGGACAGCACGTCAACAAAACCGAGTCCGCCATTCGCATTACGCATTTGCCGACGGGTATGGTCGTTTCCTGTCAGGATGAGAAATCCCAGCACAAGAACCGCGAGCAGGCGATGCGCGTGCTGAAAAGCCGCCTGTACGAATATTACCAATCGCAGGCGGACGCGGAGCGCGCGGGCGCAAGAAAGAGCCAAATCGGCTCGGGCGACCGATCCGAACGGATCCGAACCTATAACTTTCCGCAGGGGCGCGTTACGGATCACCGCATCGGGCTTACGCTCTATCGGCTGGAAGCGTTTTTGGACGGCGATATGAACGAAATGATCGACGCGTTGATTTTGGCGGAGCGCAGCGCGCAGCTTTCGCAAAAAAGCGAGTAAGAAGCAAACCGAACATGAAACGACAAACCATTGACGAAACCGAGCATCCCGACGGCGCGACTGCAAGCGAGCCCGAATACACGACCCGCGTGATTAACGTGGAGCGGCAGGCGGAGGGCGGAACGACTCTTGGCGCCGAGCTGATCAAAAAGGGCGAGCTGGTCGCGTTTCCGACCGAGACCGTATACGGGCTTGGCGCGAACGGGTTGGACGGCGCGGCTGTTTTGCGTATTTTCGCGGCAAAGGGACGACCCGCGGACAATCCGCTCATCGAGCACGTTGCGAAAAAGAGCGACGTACGCGAGCTTTGGATGCGTATGCCGAAATACGCGCGCGAGCTGATGGACGCGTTTTGGCCCGGCCCGCTCACGCTGATCGCGCAAAAAAGCGACGCCGTACCGCTTGAAGCGACGGCGGGGCTGGACACCGTAGCCGTTCGTATGCCTTCGGACAAAACCGCGCGTATGCTGATTTCCAAATCGGGCGTGCCGATCGCCGCGCCGAGCGCGAATCGTTCGGGCAGACCGAGTCCGACGACCGCCAAGCACGTCCTCCTCGATATGGACGGGCGCATTCCGTTGATTTTAGACGGCGGCGCATGCAAATACGGCGTGGAGTCCACGGTGGTTTCGCTCGTGGGCGAACCGACGATTCTGCGTCCCGGCGCGGTCACGCGCGAGATGCTCGCGGCGGTGATCGGGGAAATCGCCGTCGCCAAAAGCGTGCTTTCCCCTCTGCGCGAGGGCGAAGTCGCCGCGTCGCCCGGCATGAAGTATAAGCATTACGCGCCAAAGGCGGAGGTCGTCGTCGTCGTCGGAACGCCCGAAAACACGGCCAAAAAGATCAACATGTTGTACAGGCAGGCAGAAATTCAGGGTATAGCTTGTGAAATTGCCGCCACGGAGCAAACAAAACACTTTTACAAAGGGAAAAGATATGTTATACTCGGGGACAGGGATTTCCCCGAAACGCTGTGTGCTAACCTTTTTTCCGCGCTGCGCGACATGGATACGCGCGCGGAACAGATTTTTGCGGAGGGAATTTCTACAAACGAAGCGGGTCTTGCTTACATGAACAGACTGCTGCGCGCGGCGGGTTTTCACGTTCTGGACGCGTGAACGAACAGGAGAAACGAAATGCTGAAACTGGCGATTGGGTGCGATCATGGCGGATACGCTTTGAAAACGGCGCTTCTTTCTTATTTACTCGAATGCGGCTACGCGTGCAAGGACTTTGGCGGTCTCTCCGCAGAAAGCAGAGACGACTATCCCGACGTTGCGTTCCCCTTGGCGGAGGCGGTCGCGCGCGGCGAATTTGACCGCGGGATCCTCATTTGCACGACGGGTATCGGCATGAGCATGTGCGCAAACAAGGTGTTTGGCGTGCGCTGCGCTTTATGTACGGACGCGCACACCGCCTATATGACGCGCCATCATAACGATACGAACGTACTCGCCGTCGGCGCGGGGCTGGTCAGCGAGGAAACGGCGAAGGAGATCGTTTCCGTCTGGCTAAGCGAGCCGTTTGACGGCGAAAGGCACGCGCGCCGCATCGGCAAAATCACGCAATACGAAGAAGCGCATATGCGCTGAACCTTTTTGTTCCGCAAGATTCAAAGCATACATCATCAAGGAGGCGTCTCATGTCCAAAGTAACAACCATCGATCATCCGCTCGTACAGCACAAGCTCTCCCTTCTGCGCGACAAAGAAACCGGCTGCAAAGCGTTTCGCGAACTCGTTTCCGAGCTTGCCATGCTGATGGCGTATGAGGTCACGCGCGATTTGGAAACCGTCGAGACCGAAATCGAAACGCCGATCTGCAAGGCGCGGTTCCGCGTTCTTGCAAACGAGCGCATCGCTGTAACACCGATCCTGCGCGCGGGTCTCGGCATGGCGGACGGCATCATGAGCCTGATTCCGAACGCGAAGATGGGGCATATCGGTCTATATCGCAATCCCGATACGCTCATGCCGACGGGCTATTACTGCAAACTGCCCGAGGACATCGCCGAGCGCGAGGTCATTATCGTTGATCCGATGCTGGCAACGGGCAATTCGGGCATCGAGGCGATCAGCATTTTGAAAAAAGCGGGATGCAAGAGCATTCGTTTCGTCAGCCTGATCGCGGCGCCCGAGGGCGTTGAGGCGATGCAAAAGGCGCATAACGACGTTGATATTTACGTCGGACACATCGACGAGAAGCTCAACGAGCATGGCTATATCGTACCCGGTCTGGGCGACGCGGGCGATCGCCTGTTCGGAACGAAATAAGTTTGAAGCGAGCGTTTGAAGGATTTATCACTTTTGTGGTTTCCTTGTGAAACGCGATATGATATAATCCGCTATTATGCGTGAACAACGCGCATGAGACGGCATTCGGCGCATGCGGCAAAACGCGAGAATGCGCAAACAAAGATTCGGAGGAATTCGAACATGCGATCCATCATCGAGGAGATCAGCGCGGCAGAAGCGCGCGCCGACGAGATCCGCGCCGAGGCGGCGCAAACGTCGCGCGAAAAGATCGCTGCGGCGCACGAGGCGGCGGAGCGCGCATGGAAGACGCTGGACGAGCGGGAGCGGGAGAATACCGCCGCAGCGCTGCGTCAGGCGCAGCTCGATTCGGAAACGATTTCCGCGGACGTCACGAACGCGATGGGTCAAGAGGCGGACGCCGTTTGCGAAAAAGCGCGGGAACGCGTGGAGGACGCCGTGATCTATCTGCTGAATAAGGTGCTGGAAACGAAATGATTATCTCCATGAAACGCGTGACGCTCGTTGCCCATAAGGACGACGAAGCGCGCATCCTCAAAGCGCTGCAAGCCAAGCAGATCGTACAGATTATTGATTCGCGGGACGCCCCGTCCGAGGACGAGGCGCTTATGCGCGCGGAGGAGACCGTTGTAAAGCTTGGCGGCGCGCTGGAGGTTCTGAAGCCTTACGCGCCGAAGCAAGGTCTGCTCACGCCGCTGCCCGAACGGCCGCTTTCCGAGCTGAACGCGTCCGTGCCGCGTGCGCTGACGTTTTCCGACGAGCTGCAACGCGTCGCGCGCGATTTGAACGCGACGAAGGCGGAGATCGAGAAGAACGAAGCGACGATCGATTCGCTGCGCGAATGGAGAGCGTTTCCGGCGGATATGCAAACCTACGCGTCCTCGCGTCAGGTGAAGTATTTCCTCGGGCTGATCGCCGCCGCGGACGTTGAAAAGCTGCACGCCATCGAGGAGCTTTCCGAGTATCAGCTCTTCAACGAGGGCGCGGTTCGCACCTGCGTGGTCGCCTGCCCGAACGCGGAGCAGAAATCCGTCGCGAACTTCTTAAAATCGCTCGATTGGACGGACTTCGCCTTCCCCAAGATGTCGGGAACGCCCGCTAAGGCGATGGATGCGCTCGAAACGCGCGACCGCGAGCTTGCGGACAAGCGCGACGAGCTCGCTTCCCGTCTTGCCGAGGACGCCGCCGGCAGCGGTTCGCTCGTTGCCGACGCGTATGACGCTTCGTGCATTTCGCGCGATCGCGCGCTTGCAGCAGCGGAGATGTCCAAAACCAAAGCGACGTTCCGCCTTGAAGGCTGGACACCGTGCGACAAGGTTGAAGCTCTGAATGCGGCGATTGCATCGGTCACGGACGCATACTTTCTCGACGTGCGCGACCCGAACGAGGATGAAACGCCGCCTTCCTACGTTGAAAACAACAAATTCGCCACGCCGTTCGAGCAGGTGACGAACCTCTATTCGCCGCCCGACCCATACGGCATGGATCCCACGCCCTACATGGCGCCGTTCTATGTGCTGCTGTTCGGGCTGATGCTCAGCGATTCGGGCTATGGGCTGATTCTCGCGTTCGGATGCTGGATCTTTACAAGGCTTAAAAAGCCGACGGGCATGATGGGCGGCTTGGCGCGCGTGCTGTTCTGGGGCGGCATTTCGACGATCGTTTGGGGCGTGCTGGTCGGGACGTGCTTCGGGCTCGATTTCGACACGATCTTTGGCACGACGAACGTGTTTCCGCTCATCGTCGATCCGATGGCGGATCCCATCAGTATGCTGATTCTCTGCTTTGGGCTCGGCATCCTGCATATTCTCTTCGGCGTTGCGCTCAAAATGAAGATGTCCTTTGCACGGGGGGATTGGCAAACCGCCATATTCGATAATTTTTCCTGGATACTGATCGTTGTGGGGCTGATCCTTTTTGCGGGCGCGCCGATGGTTCCCTCCCTGCCGAGCGTGTTAAAGCCGATCGGGCTTGTGATGACGCTTGCGGGCGTTTTGATGATCCTGCTCTTTAAGGGACGCGCGAAGAAAAACGTATTCTCGCGCACCGCGTCAGGGCTCGGCGAGCTGTATCAGATCACGAGCTATCTTTCGGACATCCTTTCCTACGCGCGCCTGTTCGCGCTCGGCATCGCCACGGGCGTTATCGCGCAGGTGTTCAACGACCTTTGCGGTATGCTCATGACGTCCCCGATTCTGCCGCTGCGCATATTGGGCATTCTTGTCGCGTGCGCGCTTTTGGTCGCGCTGCATCTGTTCAATCTCGCGATCAACACGCTTGGCGCGTTTGTACATTGCGCAAGGTTGCAGTATGTGGAATTTTACGGCAAGTTCTACGAGCCTGGCGGCAGACAGTTTAAGCCTCTCGGCTACAAGACCAAGCATGTCCGCGTAACGGACGGATCCATAAAAGAAACGGCTTAACGGATACAACTGCGGTTTACGGAAACAAACAATCATTTGCTTGCATTGCAAGAAGGAGGAAACACAGTATGGAACTTCAATGGGGAACAATCTTTGCGGCGGCAGGCGCGGCGTTGGCGGCATTGCTTGCGGGCATCGGCAGCGCGCTGGGCGTAGGCTTGGCGGGTCAGGCGGCGGCGGGCGTCGTATCCGAGGATCCGGATCGTTTCGGCTCCTGCCTGTTGTTGCAGCTGCTTCCCGGTACGCAGGGCATCTACGGCTTGCTCATCGCTTTCGTCATCGCGGGCAAGGCGGGGCTTCTGACGGGCGCTTCAACAATTTCTGCAACGAACGGCTTTACGCTTTTGCTCGCCGCGCTGCCCATCGCGTTCGGCGGTCTGCTTTCCGCCATTGCGCAGGGTAAGGTTGCGTGCGCCGGCATCAACATGATTGCAAAGAAGCCCGAGGAACAGGGCAAGGCGCTTTTGATGACGGTTATGGTCGAAACCTACGCCGTTCTGGCGCTGCTGATTTCCTTCCTGCTCGTAAACGGCGTCAAGGCGTAAGGTTAACGCGCTTTTTTGAGCAACACGACAAGAGGAGCTTATGCCATGACCGAAACCATTTCGGGCGCGAACAAGCTGGCGGAGCGTATCGTTTCGAATGCGGAAGCCGACAGAGCGCGCATTCTCGCAGAGAGCGGGGAGACGATCGCCGAGATTCGGCTTGCGAGCGAGAAAACGATCGCATCGAAAATGGAAGATTACGCGAAGAAACGCGATGCGGCGGTTTGCGCGCTGCTTGACGGCGGAAGGACGCGCGCCTCGCTGGACGCGCGAAAGACCGCTTTGACCAAAAAGCGCAGCGTGATCGACGACGTGTTTCTTCGCGCGTACACAGCCATGCTCGCCTTGGACGAGCGTAAGCGGACGTTGATTTGCGAGAATATGCTTTCATCGCGCGCGGAGGCGGGGGAGATCGTGCTTCCGTCCAAAGCGGATCGTGCGGGCATATCGGCGCTTTTTGCAAAGGGCGGATTCGCCGAGTTGACGCTTTCGAACGAGGACGCGAAGATTGACGGCGGGTTCCTGCTGCGTGGCAAGGGCTATGACAAGGATTGTTCGTTTGCGTCGCTTTTGAATGAGGTGCGCGAAGGCGAGGAGACGCAGGTCGCCAAGCTGCTGTTCGACTGATCGGAGGAGGGAAGATATGCCGCAATCGAGTTACCCTTACGCTTGCGCGCGGATCAGCGCGCTCGAAAAGGGGCTTCTCAACGCGAATATGATCCGTCGTATGTCCGAGAGCAGCTTGGACGATTGTATGCGCATGCTGATGGAAGCGCGCTACGGGCAGATGCCCGACGCGACCGCGGCGGACTGCGAGCGGATGATCGAGCGCGAACTGCGGCATGCCGCCGAGACCGTTCGCGAGCTTTCGCCCGATCCCGCGCTGACGGATCTGTTTCTGTTGCAAACGGACGCGCAGAACCTCAAGGTTTTAATCAAGGCGCGGCTGCTTGGGCAGACGGATTCGCTTTGGCAGGAGGGCGGGCTCTATTCACGCGAGCAGCTAAGCGCGATGGTCGCCGAGCAAAAGTACGCCGCGTTGCCGAAGCTGTTCGGCGAAGCGATGGAAGCGCTGGAACACAAGCTGAAAATCCATACAGAGCCGCAGCTTGTGAGCGTTATGACGGATTTCGGGTATTTGTCGCATTGTGTGGATGCGGCGAACGACTGCCGCGAACCATTTGCAAAGCGCTATTTTACCGCTTTGTGCGATTTTGACAACGTCATCACGTTCCTTCGAATGCGTGCCATGGGCGCGCAGCAGGAGGACTTGAAGGATGTTATGCTGCCCGCGGGGAGCATTTCGAAAGCTGCGCTGATCGGCGCATATGAGCTTTCGGGCGATTCGCTCATGCGCGCGCTGTCGGGCTGCGAGGAGAAGGACGCTCTGCTTACGGGTCTTTCCGCCATGCTCGCGTCGGGCAGCATTTCGCTGCTTGAAAAGGCGCGGGACGATGATCTGCTTTCGCTGGTCAACTCGCATCGGCACGACGTGCTCACGATATTTCCGTTGATCGGCTACTATCTTGCGCGGCAGCGCGAAGCAAGCGCAGTGCGGTTGATTTTAACGGTCAAACGCAACGGCTTGGACGACAGCGTGATTCAGGAAAGGTTGAGGAAGCTCTATGGCTAAGATCGGCGTGATAGGAGACCGCGATTCCGCGCTGTTGTTCAAGGCGGTCGGACTGGACGTGTTCTTCGAGGAGGAGGGCGAGGCGGCGAACCGCCGGTTAAAAAAGCTCGCCCGCGAGGGATACGCGATCGTGTTCGTTACCGAGAAGCTGTATGCCGCCTGCGGGGAGACGATCACGGAATACGCCGCGGAGGCTTACCCCGCCGTTATACCGATTCCAGACAACTCCGGTTCGCGTGGGGTTGGTGCGGAGCAGCTCAAAAAGAACGTGGAAAAAGCGGTGGGCGTGGACATTCTCGCCAACCAATAAGGATATCGCATTATAGGTTTTACGATACGATTCACGACGAACGAAAGGGCAAGAAACATGCAAGGAACGATCATCAAGGTCTCGGGGCCGCTCATCGTTGCCGACGGCATGGCGGACGTACAGATGTACGACGTGGTGCGCGTCTCGGAAAAGAAGCTGATCGGCGAAGTTATCGAACTGCGCGGAGACAAGGCGTCCATTCAGGTTTATGAGGAAACGAGCGGCATAGGCCCCGGCGAACCCGTGGAGTCCACGGGCGCGCCGCTGTCCGTAGAGCTTGCGCCGGGTCTGATCGAGGCGATCTACGACGGCATCCAGCGTCCGCTGACCGCGCTGCGCGCGCGCACGGGCGACCGCATCACGCGCGGCGTTATGGTCGACGCGCTCGATCATGAAAAGCTATGGTCCTTCTCGCCCGTCGCAAAGGTTGGCGATTTGCTGACGGCGGGCGACATATTGGGCGTTGTGCAGGAGACGGAGGCGGTCGAGCATCGCGTCATGGTGCCGCCGACCAAGAGCGGAAAGCTCGTTTGGATATTCGAGGGCGAAGCGAACATCGTTCAGCCGATTGCCAAGCTCGAAACGGAGAACGGCGAAATCATCGAGCTGCCGATGCTGCAAAAGTGGCCCGTCAGACGGGGTCGCCCCTATAAGCAAAAGCTCGCGCCGTCCGAACCGATGATCACGGGTCAGCGCGTCATAGACACGTTGTTTCCCGTCGCAAAGGGCGGCGTGGCGGCGGTTCCCGGCCCGTTCGGCAGCGGCAAGACGGTCGTTCAGCATCAGCTTGCAAAGTGGGCGGACGCCGACATCATCGTTTACGTCGGCTGCGGCGAGCGCGGCAACGAGATGACGGACGTGCTGATGGAGTTCCCGGAGCTGAAGGATCCGCGTACCGGCGAGTCTCTGATGAAGCGCACCGTGTTGATCGCGAACACCTCCGACATGCCGGTTGCGGCCCGCGAAGCGTCCATCTACACCGGCATCACGATCGCCGAGTATTTCCGCGACATGGGGTACAAGGTCGCCATCATGGCGGACTCGACCTCCCGCTGGGCGGAAGCGCTGCGCGAGATGAGCGGCCGTTTGGAAGAGATGCCGGGCGAGGAAGGCTATCCCGCATACCTGTCATCCCGTCTGGCTCAGTTTTATGAGCGCGCGGGAAAGGTCGTCACTCTGGGATCGGGGGAACGCCGCGGCGCGCTGTCCGCTATCGGAGCCGTTTCACCTCCCGGCGGAGACATTTCCGAGCCGGTTACCCAGGCAACGCTGCGTATCGTAAAGGTTT
>CAZBVC010000033.1:0-26157 GCA_964495255.1 uncultured Oscillospiraceae bacterium | reverse complement strand
AATCCTTTTGATCCTTTCGATCCTTTCGCATACAAGCGATTCACGAACGGTTCATCGGCAAGCCGCGTTCGCGCGAAAACGTTTCTCGGTTCGAATAGTATACCCGAAAACCGAACAAACGGCAAGTGCGGCCGCACGTTTGGCATTTTTTGTGTGTTGGCGTTGCCGAGAAACACCAAATGTTGTATAATAGCATGGCAATCGTATAGACTGCGGCGCTTTGATGCGGCGACGCGTCAAAAAAAGCGTTCGCGTCGATGCGACGGGGAAAGGAACGGTGTACATTGGCGGCAAAAAAAGGCGCAAAGAACGGTGCGAAGAAGGCGGCGGCGGCACGCTCCCAAAAGAAGCGGCGAGAAACGCGCACACGCGAGATTCAGGGCGTGGCGCTGATCGCGCTCGGCGTTTTGATGGCGGCGTATCTGTTCTTTTCCGCGGCGGGGACGCTTGGCGAATGGACGTCCGCGGCGCTGTTCGGGCTGATCGGCGTCACCTCCTACGCGTTGCCGTTTATTCTGATCGCGGTCGGCGTTATCAACATTCGCGGCGGCGCAAACGAACGATTGGACGGTTCGGGCTGGTTTCTGCTGCTCGGGCTTTTTGCGTTGGTATCCTTGATTCAAACCATCCATGCGCCAAAGATCAGCGACGTCAAATGGATGGAATATATCGATTCCGCGCTCAATGCGGGCAAAACAACGCATCTTGGCGGCGGGTTTCTCGGCGCGACGCTCGCCTATCCGATGCTCAAACTCGGCGGCGGCGCGCTTGCCTACACGGTTACGATCGTTTTGACGATTATCTGTACGATCGCGGTCACGGGCGTATCGATTCGCGACCTGCTCGACAAGGCGGGGGACAAGCTCTCCGCGTCGGACGACGTCGAGGAAGAACCCGACGAACCGCGTATCAGGAAGGAAGCCGCGCAGACGGAGATGTATTCGATCACGCTTGCGGACGAGGCAAACCCGCCGCGCGAACCGAAACCGAAAAAGCAGAAGCGCGCGAAAGCGCCGACGCTGGAGGAACGGATGGACGCCGCGCTCGACTATATGCCGCCGAGCGGGCCCGTGAAAACAAAAACGGGGAAGAAGCCATCGGGCGCGACGCCGGAACCGGTCAAGCTCGATCCGTTTGCCAACGTGGATTTCGAGCCTGTGGACGACGTGCCGCTGCCCGTGAAGAAGGGAAAAACGGACGCCGAGAAGAAACCCGCTTTGCTGCCCGATCCGACGCCGCTGTTCGGCGCGCAGGAGGAGAAAACGGACAAGCGCTCGCGCACGGAAACGCGCGTACCGGGCGCGTATGTGCCGCCTTCCATCGAGCTTTTGGACAAACCCGGCGCAAAGAAGACCGAGGCGAACGAGTCGCCCGAGGAGAAGGCTCGCATCCTGATCGACACGCTGGACAGCTTTGGCATCGCGGCAAAGGTGACGGAGATCATCGTCGGGCCCGCGCTTACGCGCATCGAGATTCAGCCCGCGGCGGGCGTGCGGCTTTCGCGCATCACGTCGCTGACGGACAATATCACCATGGCGCTCTCCGCGCCCCGCTTGCGCATGGAAGCGCCTGTTCCGGGCAAAAACGCCGTCGGCATCGAGATTCCGAACAAGAACTCCGTGCTTGTCGCGCTGCGCGACGTTGTGGATTCGCGCGAGTTTCGCTCCGCCGCGTCGCCGATCACGATGGCGTTCGGCAAGGACGCGAGCGGCAAGATTATCGTCGCCGACCTTGCCAAAATGCCGCATCTGCTCATCGCGGGCGCAACCGGTTCGGGCAAGAGCGTGTGCATCAACGACATCATTATTTCGCTCGTGTACAAATCCTCGCCCGAGGATGTGCGCTTCGTTTTGATCGACCCAAAGATGGTCGAAATGACGATGTACGCCGCGCTTCCGCATCTGCTGATTCCCGTGGTCACGGACGCCAAAAAGGCTGCAAGCGCGCTCCGCTGGTCGGTTCAGGAGATGGAGCGCCGCTATCGCGTGTTCGCGGGCGTCAAGGCGCGCAACATCGACCGTTATAACGAGGAGGTCAAATCGCCTGCGGACAGGCTGCCGCGCATCGTCGTCGTCATCGACGAATTTGCCGATCTCATGATGGTCGCTCCGGACGACGTGGAGGAGAGCGTGCAGCGTATCGCGCAGCTCGGGCGCGCGGCGGGCATTCACTTAATCCTTGCGACGCAGCGACCCGACGCAACGGTCATCACGGGCACGATCAAGGCGAACATTCCTTCTCGATGCGCGTTCGCCGTCAGCTCCGCGACCAACTCGCGCATTATTCTCGATATGACGGGCGCGGAAAAGCTGCGCGGCAACGGCGATATGCTGTTCCATCCCGACGGGTCGGCAAAGCCCGTTCGCCTGCAATGCTCCTTTATCTCCGATGAGGAGGTCGAGCGCGTGATCGGGCATTTCGGACGGGAGGCGGACGCGAGCGCATACGACAACGCTGTCATGGACGAGATGGCGACGATTGAGAAAACGGGCGCGACAGGCGATGCGTTCGGGGAGGGCAAGCAGGAGGACGATCTGTTGGGCCCCGCCGTTCGCGTCGGGCTCGAGCATGGTCAGATCAGCACGAGCATGATCCAGCGCAGACTGCGCGTTGGGTATACGCGCGCGTCGCGGCTGATTGATATCATGGAAAGCGCGGGCTATATCTCGGGCTATAACGGCCCCAAGCCGCGCGAGATGATTATTACGCGCGCGCAATACATGGATGTTTTCGGCGACGAAACGCCGCTTGCCGGCGGCGACGACGAGGCGGATTGATCGATGGCGAACGTTGGCGTGATTTCGCTCGGATGCGCGAAAAATCTGGTTGATACGGAGCGGATGCTCGGGCTTGTCAAGGCTGCGGGTCATACGATCGTTTCAAGCCCTGCGCGCGCGGATGCGCTGATCGTCAATACCTGCGGGTTCATCGAGCCTGCCAAGCAGGAGTCGATCGACACGATTCTCGAGATGGCGCGGTATAAGAAAACGGGACGCTGCCAAAAATTGATTGTCACGGGCTGCCTTGCCGAGCGATACCGCGCGGAGCTGACGGAGGCGATGCCGGAGATCGACGCGCTGCTGGGCGTGCGCGAGTATGAAAAGCTGCCCCGCCTGCTGGACGAAACGGCAAACGAACCGGCGCCCTGCTCGCCGTATACGAAGCGCGTTTTGACCACGCCGCCGTACCGCGCCTATCTGCGCATTGCGGACGGCTGCAACAACCGCTGCGCCTATTGCGCCATCCCGCTGATCCGCGGGAAACTTGTCAGCGAGCCGATAGAAGCGATTTTGGACGAGGCAAAGCGCCTTGCCGACGCGGGCGTGACGGAGCTGACGCTGATTGCGCAGGATACGTCGGGCTATGGGGTTGATCGTTACGGGCAGCCGCGCCTGTGCGAGCTGTTGGAGCGTGTGTCGCGGATCGACGGCGTGCATTGGGTGCGCGTTTTATACACCTATCCCGACACGGTGACGCCCGCTTTGATCGACCGCATCTCGGGCAACGACAAAATTGCGAGCTATCTCGACATGCCTTTGCAGCATACGGAGGACGAGATTCTCTCTCGTATGCATCGCCGCGGCGACAGGCGGCATATCATCGACGTTTTAGATTACGTCGCGCAGCACGCGCCCGACTTTATGCTGCGCACAACGCTTATGGTCGGATTTCCCGGGGAAACCGACGCGCAGTTTGAACGGATGCGCGCTTTCCTCGTCGAGCATCCGTTTGACCGCGTGGGCGCGTTCGCTTTTTCGGCCGAGGAGGGGACGACCGCCGCAGACCTGCCGAATCAGGTTCCCGAAAACGTCAAGGCGGCGCGTTTTGACGCGCTGATGGAAACGCAGCGCCGTGTTTCCCGTATGCGGGGAGAAGCGCGCGTCGGAAAGACGGTTGAAACGCTGGTTGAGGGCTATACGCAGGGGCGCGCATACGGCAGATCGTATGCCGAAGCGCCGGACGCGGACGGGCGCATCCTGTTTGACGTCGGTTCGGCGCATCCCAAGGCGGGCGAATACGTTCCCGTTCTTTTGACGCAGGCGGCGGATTACGACATGTCGGGGAGGATGCAAGCATGAAAAAGATGAACCTGCCCAATCGGCTGACGCTTGTCCGCACGGCGATGGTGCCGCTGTTTGTGGCGTGCTTTTATTTGGATCGGGTGATCTCCTGGTGGAACATTCTTGCGGCGGCGATTTTTTTCATCGCGGACATGACGGACATCGCGGACGGATACATCGCGCGCTCGCAAAACCTGATTACGAACTTCGGCAAGCTGATGGATCCCATGGCGGATAAGCTGCTGTTCTGTTCGGCGTTCATCATGCTGACGTGGAAGGGAATGCTTTCGCCGCTCTTGTGCCTGCTGTTTGTCGGGCGCGAGTTCGTCATATCGGGCTTCCGCCTCGTGACGGCGACGAGCGGAACGATTATTGCCGCAAGCTGGCTGGGCAAGCTTAAAGCGACGCTTCAAGTGATCGCGGTGCTGTGGACGCTGCTGGGCAACCCGATCTTTCGCTTATGGAGCATCCCGTTTGACGCCATCATGATGTATGCCTCTGCGGCGGCAACGGTTTGGTCGGCGCTGGATTATATGATTCGCAATCGCGGCGCGGTGCGTTGGGATTGACGAAGAACAAGAGAGAACAAAAGGAGATGGCGGTATATGATCGCTGAAATCGTTTCCGTCGGCACGGAATTGCTGATGGGGCAGGTCGTCAATACGGACGCGCAGTTTATCGCAACCTATCTTGCCCCGCTCGGGTTTCAGGTGTATTACCATACGACCGTGGGAGATAACCGCGACCGCTTGAAGGAGGCGACAAGGCGCGCGCTCGAACGCTCCGACGTGGTCTTGTTTACGGGCGGATTGGGGCCTACGGACGACGATTTGACCAAGGAGACCGTCGCGGACGCGCTTTCTCTGCCGCTTGTGCCGATCGCGGAGGAGATGGAGCGGCTCGAACAGTACTTTACGCAAAAGGGACGGCAGATGACGCCGAACAATCGAAAGCAGGCGTGCTTCCCCGAAAACGCGGTGATCCTGCCGAACCCGAACGGAACCGCGCCCGGCTGCATGATGCAAAAGGACGGTAAAACGGCGATTCTGCTGCCCGGCCCGCCGCGCGAATTGCAGCCGATGTTTGTAAACCACGTCGTGCCGCAGCTCGGGAAGATGAGCGGCTTTCTGCTCGTTTCGCGCGAGCTGCGCAGCTTCGGCGTCGGCGAGGCGGATCTGACCTATCGCATCCGCGATATTATATCGGGGCAGACGAATCCCACCGTCGCGCCGTATATCAAGCCGGGCGAGGTCACCCTGCGCGTTACGGCAAAGTGCCAAACCCGCGAGGAGGGGGAGCGGCTCATGCGTCCCATGATCGGGGACATCGTAGAGCGGCTGGGCGACGCGGTGTATTCCACGAACGGCGAATCCCTGCCCGAAACCTGCGCGCGGCTGCTCGTCGAGTCGGATTTGACGCTTGCCGCGGCGGAAAGCTGCACGGGCGGCATGATCGCAAGCATGCTCGTTGACGTTGCGGGCTGCTCGCGCTTCTTAAAGGAAGCGTGCGTCACCTATTCCGACGAGGCGAAGATGCGCCGCCTCAACGTTTCGTTCGATACGCTGAAACGACATACGGCGGTCAGCGAACCATGCGCCATCGAGATGGCGGAGGGCATGCTGCGCTCCTCGGGGGCGGAGATAGCGCTTGCGACGACGGGCTACGCGGGCCCCGACGGCGGCACGCAGGCTTGTCCCGTCGGCACGGTGTTCCTCGCGCTTGCCGACAGGAGGATGACCGTCGTCAAACGGCTGACGCTGCATGGCGACCGCGCGCGCATCCGTATGCTCGCTTCGATGAACGCGTTTGATATGCTCAGAAGAAAGCTCTGTACTTGAAGGCAATATTTTGATATACTGATTGCATCGGCATACCATATTTTGTGCCGCGCGAAAAGAAACGAATCCAAACGCAACGGAATGAGAGGAAGAGAAGCATGGTAGAAAAAGAAAAAGCATTGGAGATCGCGCTGGGTCAAATCGAGAAGCAATTCGGCAAGGGCGCGATCATGAAGCTGGGCGATGCGAGCTCGCGCGTGCCCGTCTCTGTCATTCCGACGGGTTCGATCGAGCTGGATTATGCGCTTGGCGTGGGCGGCGTGCCGCGCGGCAGGATCGTTGAGATATTCGGGCCCGAATCCTCGGGCAAAACGACGATTGCGCTGCATATCGTGGCGCAGGCGCAAAAGCTGGGCGGAACGGCTGCGTTTATCGACGCGGAGCATGCGCTCGATCCCGTGTATGCCGAGAACTTGGGCGTAAAGGTCGAGGATTTATACGTTTCTCAGCCCGACACGGGCGAGCAGGCGCTCGAAATCGCCGAAGCGCTCGTTCGCAGCGGCGCAATCGACGTGATCGTTGTGGACTCCGTCGCGGCACTCGTGCCAAAGGCGGAGATCGAGGGCGATATGGGCGAGGCGCATGTTGGCTTGCAGGCACGGCTGATGTCGCAGGCGCTGCGCAAGCTGACGGGCGCGATCAGCAAGTCCAATACGGTTTTGATCTTTATCAACCAGCTGCGCGAAAAGATCGGCGTGATGTTCGGCAATCCCGAAACGACGCCGGGCGGAAAAGCGCTCAAATTCTACGCATCCGTTCGCCTGGACGTGCGCCGCATCGACGCGCTCAAAAGCGGAACGGATTTTGTCGGCAACCGCACGCGCGTCAAGGTCGTCAAAAACAAGGTTGCGCCGCCGTTCAAGACCGCCGAGTTCGATATGATTTACGGCGAGGGCATCTCGCGCGAAGCGTCGATTATCGATATGGCGACGGAGCGCAAGCTGATTCAAAAATCGGGCGCGTGGTATGCCTATGGCGACATGCGTATCGCGCAGGGGCGCGAAAACACGCGGCTGTTCCTGAAAGACAACCCCGAGTTCGCCAACGAGCTCGAAACCAAGCTGCGCGCTTTGATCGAGGAGGATCGCAAAAAGGCCGCCGCGGAAGCCGAGGCAAAGCGCACCGCAGCAGCGGCAGCAGCCGCCGCCAAAACTGCGGCAGCAAGCGCACCGGCGCCCAAGCCGGCGTCCAAAAAGACCGAAGAATAAAAAGAATCGGAGAACCTTTTTCGAGTATGCGAAAAGGAGCTAAGCATAAGCGCTTAACTCCTTTTTGAATCGTATGAAACGGTTTGTCCCTAAATCGTTTGTTTGAGAAAGCGAATGGGTTAAACGAGCTTCTCGCCGCACTCGGGGCAGAATTTCGGAAGCTGTTCGTCCGCAAACGCATGACCGCACTTGGGGCAGGCAGCAGCGGCGGGCTTGGCCTTGCCGCAGGACGAGCAGAAATTGCCCGTGTTGACCGCGCCGCAAGCGCAGGTCCATCCGCCCGCAACGGGTTTCGCCTTGCCGCAGGAAGCGCAGAAGTTGCCGGTATTGGCGGCGCCGCAAGCGCAGGTCCATCCGTTTGCCGCGGCTTGCTGCTGCTGACCCATGCCGAACAACGTTGAGGCGGTAGAGCCCGCAGCGCCGGACGCCGCGTTCATGCCCGCAAACGCCATAAACGCGCCTGCACCCTCGTTCTTTGCCGCGTCCTGCATTGCTTGCGCCTGCGCGCTTGTGAGCACGGCCGCCGCCATCGTGGGGTCGCGAAGCGCCGCCGCCTGTTGAAGCTGCTTGATACGCTCCTCGTCGTCCTCGTTCGCGGTGACGGAGCTGACGGCAAACGACGCGATTTTGATGCCGCGCAGATTGCCCCACTTTTCGGAAAGCACCTCGTTGAGGGCGTCGGCAAGCTCCATGGTGTGACCCGGCAGCGCGCTGTAACGAATACCCATTTCGGAGATCTTCGCAAACGCTGGCTGAAGCGCGGTCAAAAGCTCGCTTTTGAGCTGGGAGTCAATCTGTTCGCGCGCGTATGTGGATTCCACGTTGCCGCAGACGTTCGCATAGAACAGGAGCGGATCGGAGAATTTGTAGGAGTATTCGCCGAAGCAGCGAATGCCGATGTCGATGTCCAGCCCGATGTTTTTATCCACGATACGGAAGGGGACGGGGTTCGGCGTTCCGTATTTGTTGCCGATGATCTCCTTCTTGTTGAAATAGTAAACGCGCTGATCCTTCGCCGTATCGCCGCCAAACGTGATGCGCTTTGCGATGAGCTGCAAGGAGGCGAGCAAGCCCTTGCCGAACCCGCCGTAAAACAGCGTCGGCTCCGTGGACGTGTCGTAAAGGAACTCGCCCGTTTGATCGGTAAATTCGACGACCTTTCCCTGCTCGACGATCATCATGAACTGACCGTCGTTGACCGCGACGATGGAGCCGTTGGTGATGATGTTATCCGAACCCTTCGTGTTGGAGCTGCGCTTTGCGTTGACGCGCTTTTGACCCTTGCTGACCAAAATATCGGCGCCAAGCGATTCACAGTAAAAATACTCTCTCCATTGGTCGGCAAGCACCCCGCTTGCCGCACCCGTGACGGCAGAAATCAAACCCATCGTTCTAACCTCCGTATTTGATATCTATATTATAACAACGCGGAATCCGTTTGTCGAGAAAAACGGAAAACGCGCGAAATCTTGATGCAACGACGGAGGAAGGCATGGAGACGCTGAGATACGGAGACACGGGGCCCATGGTGGAATACCTGCAACTCGCGTTAAGGCGCGCGGGCTTCGACGCGGGCGCGATCGACGGCAGGTTCGGAACGCGCACGCTGGACGCCCTGACACGCTTTCAAAAGGCGAACGGACTGAATACGGACGGCGTTGCGGGGCGCGAGACGTGGACGCGCCTGTATCCGTATCTGTCGGGCTACACGATGCATGTTGCGCGGCAGGGCGACACGTTTTTCACGCTGGCGAAGCGATACGGCACGCGCGTTTCGGCGATTGAGACGGCAAACCCGAAGATTGCGCCCGAGAACATACCGATCGGCGAAAAACTCGTGATCCCGCTTTCGTTCCCCGTCGTGCCCGACAACGTGCGCTGGTCGTATGCGATCAACGCGATCGTTGCGGACGGGCTATTGTCGCGCTATCCGTTTATCGGCCGCGAGCGCGTGGGCGCAAGCGTCATGGGCAGACCGATCGACGCGCTTTATCTCGGCACGGGGCAGACGGAGGTTTTTTACAACGCCGCGCATCATGCGAACGAATGGATCACCTGCCCGCTCGTTCTGCGCTTTTTGGAGCGGTATGCCGAGGCGTATGCGCAGGGGGGATCGATCTTCGGCGTCGGCGCGCGCGAGCTGTTTGAGAAAACCGCGCTGTACGTGACTTCGCTTGTCAATCCCGACGGGGTCGATCTGGTTACGGGCGCATTGCCGCTGACAGACGGCTACTATCGCCAAGCGGAGGCGCTTGCGGACAATTACCCCGATATACCGTTTCCGAGCGGCTGGAAGGCGAATATTCTCGGCGTGGATCTAAACCTCGGTTATCCCGCGGGCTGGGAGGAGGCGCGCAAGATCAAGTTTGCCGCAGGCTACACGCGCCCGGGCCCGAGAGATTACGTCGGCAGGGCGCCGCTTGCCGAGCCGGAAAACAAGGGAATGTACGCCTTTACGCGGCGACATAATTTTCGGCTTTCGATTTCGTACCATACGCAGGGCGAGGTCATATTCTGGAAATACCTGGATTACGACGTGCCGAATGCGGAGCAGATCGTCCGTGCGTTTGAGCAGGCAAGCGGCTATACGGCGGAAAATACGCCCTATGCAAGCGGGTTTGCGGGCTATAAGGACTGGTTTATCCAAACGTATGTGCTGCCGAGCTATACGGTTGAGGCGGGGCTCGGGCAAAACCCGCTGCCGCTTTCCGCGTTTCCCGCGATGTATCGCGCGAACGAGCCGATTATGACGCTCGGGCTTTCACTCGCCTAGAAAAGAAGCTCGAATCCGCGCGAACGCCGAAAAAGCCGCGAACGCGCCAAAAAGAAACGTTAAGGATGGATGGTGCGGAAGCAAAAAAGATGGTATACTAATCGGCATGGAAAAGAGTGACAAAAGATCGTTTGTGAAGGGTGCGTTTATCCTCGGCGTCGCAGGGCTGATCTGTAAGGTCATCGGCGCCTTTTTCCGCATTCCGCTCTACAACCTGCTTGGGGACGGGATGCAGTATTACGAGGCGGTATACCCGTTTTACTCGACGCTTTTGGTCGTAAGCTCAACGGGACTTCCGACCGCGATTTCGCGCATGGTCGCGGAGCGTGTTTCCATAGGCGACTATTTCGGCGCAAAGCGCATTTTCCGCAAGGCGCAGCTTTTGCTGCTCGGGATCGGGCTTGTCACCACCGCGCTCATGTATTTCGGCGCGGACTATCTCGCTCTTTCGACGGTCGGCATCAAGGCGTCGTACTCGTTTCGCGCGATGTCGCCCGCGCTGTTGATCGTTTCGCTCATGTGCGCGTACCGCGGCTACCTGCAAGGCATGCAGCTCATGACGGGAACCGCCGTTTCACAGGTCATCGAGCAGGCGGGAAAGCTCGGCATCGGGCTGTTTCTCGCGGCGAAATGGGTGTCGCGCGATTACGAATTCGGCGCGATGGGCGCGATCGTCGGCGTAACCGCATCGGAGCTGATCGCGCTGGTCGCCGTCGCGCTGTTTTATCTGTTCCATAAAAAAGAGTTTCTTCCCGCCGCGTCCGTTCCCGTCAACGCGAGCGGCAAGGGCGTGATTCGCGGCTTGCTCGCCATTGCCGTACCCGTGACGATCGGCGCGTCGATCATGCCGCTGACGGGCATCGTGGACGCGTCCATGATCAAAAGCACGCTGATCGAGATCGGTTTTTCCGAGGAAGCGGCTTCCATGCGCTATGTCGCGCTGCGCTCCAACGTAACAAACATCATCAATATGCCCGCGGTGCTGACCAGCGCGCTTGCTATGAGCCTCGTTCCGGCGATCTCTGCGGCGCGCACGCGCAAGGATAAATACGGCGTCGTCTCCGCATCCGCAATGGGCGTGAAGCTCGCCATGCTGATCGGCATGCCGTGCGCGGTCGGGCTGTTTGTTTTGTCCGCGCCCGTGATCGATCTGCTGTACACAATCGACGCCGAGCGTCTGGAAATCGCCGCGGCGCTCATGAAAACGAGCGCGATCGGCGTGGTGTTCCTTTCGCTTGTGCAAACGCTCACGGGCATTCTGCAAGGCGCGGGCAAGCAGCATATCCCCGTAATCAACCTGATGCTCGGCGGCGTGTTGAAGGTAATTTTGATGCTGACGCTGATGCGTAATCCCGAAATCGAGATTCAGGGCGCGGCGATCTCCACGGTCGCGTGCTATTTTGTCGCCGCCGTCTTGGACGCGGTCGCATTGGTGCGTTATACGGGTATGCGCATTGCGCTGATGGATATGCTGATGAAGCCCCTTGTCGCTTCGGCGCTGATGGGCTGCGGCGTATATTTCTCCTACCAATTTCTGATCGTCCGCATCTCGTCCAACACAATCGCAACGTTCGGCGCGATTCTCGTCGGCATGGTGATCTACCTTTCGCTTGCGGTCGCCATGCGCATGTTTACGAACGAGGATTTGCGGTTTATCCCGGGCGGCGCAAAGCTCGCACGGCTGTTTTCGCGCGTTCGCGGCGCATGAATTGCCGAATGACCGCGTTCGATCCTCTATCATAAGGAGGTGCGCTCTTTGAATCCGCACGTTATATTGGTTTCCGTCGTTTCCGTTCAAACGGCGACGAAAGCCGCGTTGGACGTTATATCCGCCGCGGACAAGCTATTTTTGCAAACGCGTCTGCATCCCGCCGCGCGCGTCGTTACGGATACGGGAAAGCCTTTTACCGCGATGGACGATCTTTACGAAAGCTGCGCGGATTTTGACGCGCTGAACGACGCGATTGCTTTGCGGCTGCTTGCGGCGGGCGAGAGCGTTTACGTTATGACGGGCGACGTGCGAAACAGCCAAATTCCCGCTATCGAGCGCGCGTTTTCCGCTGCGGGCGGCAGCGTGAGCGCGCTTGCCTATGTTCCCCCCGAGATCGCCGCCTTCCCGGATCGCCGTGCGGATGCGTGCTTTGCCGCCGCCGACCTGCCGCAAACGCTCGATATCGGGCTTTCCTATGCCGTAACGGAGGTGGATTCCGCACTGACGGCGGGGAACGTCAAGCTCGTGTTTGGCGAATATGCGCCCGCCGATTGGACGGTATACCTTGCCCGCGCGGATGAAAACGGCGCGTTTTCCGCTGTTTCGCTGCCGCTTGCCGAACTCGATCGACAAAAAAAGTACGATGCTACGACGGTTCTGTTCGTTCCGTGCGTGCCGTTTGCAAAGCGCGTGCGCCATGGCTACGACGACGTAATGAACGTTGTGCGCCGCCTGCGCGCGCCGAACGGCTGTCCTTGGGATCGCGAGCAGACGCATGAATCGCTGAAAATGTCCCTGTTGGAGGAGTGTTACGAGCTGCTTGACGCGATCGACGAAGCCGACGAAACGCATATCTGCGAGGAGCTTGGCGACGTGCTGCTGCAATTCGCGCTGCACGCCGTGATCTCCGAGGAGCAGCGCGCCTTTACGGAGCGCGACGCCTGCACGCAGCTGGTCGATAAGCTCGTTTACCGTCATCCGCATGTGTTTTCGGACGTCCATGTTTCCGGCGCCGACGAGGTGCTGAAAAACTGGGACGCGCTGAAAAAAGCGGAGCGTCACGAGCAGACGCAGACGGAGGTTATGCGGAGCATCCCGCGCAGCTTTCCCGCGCTCGTGCGCAGCCGCAAGGTACAAAAGAAGGCGGCGGCGGTCGGGTTTGACTGGGCAAGCGCGGAGGAAGCGTTTCCGAAGATCGCCGAGGAGACGGAGGAGCTTCACCTCGCCATGCAAACGAACGGGAATGTCGAGGAGGAGGCGGGGGATCTGCTGTTCGCCGTCGTGAACGTCATTCGTCTGTTGCATTTGGAGCCGGAATTTCTGCTCGCGCGCGCGACGGACAAGTTTATCGCGCGTTTCGAGCAAATGGAACGTTCGGCGTCGAAAAAGGGGACAACGCTGGACAAAATGTCGTTTGTCGAAATGGACGAGCTTTGGGAAAGCGTGAAAAAGTCCCCAAATAGGCAATAAATTTACATTTTAGGGCTTGCCAAGCTATCGAATCATTGGTACAATGTTCGAGCAAACCAAAAACAAACGGAGGATAATAGAATGAATAAAACTGATCTGATTTCTGCAGTCGCTGCGAAGGGCGAGCTTTCCAAGAAGGACGCCGAGAAGGCGGTTGCCGCGTTCGTTGGCGCGATTGAAGACGCTCTGAAAGCCGGCGAGAAGGTTTCGATCGTCGGGTTCGGTTCGTTTGAAGCGAAGGTTCGTCCCGCCCGCAAGGGTCACAACCCGCAGACCGGCAAAGAGATCGACATCCCCGCTTCCAAGTTGCCTACGTTCAAGGCCGGCAAGGCGCTGAAGGATTCGCTCAACTGAGAAATCGAATTCAGGTGACATTTAAAAGAACCGCTTGCAGTGTGCAGGCGGTTCTTTTCTGAAAAACGGATGTTCTTGAAACTTTGTTATCAAACAGACTTGTGCGAAAAAAGAAGAACCGCAGCGCGCGGCTCTTTAAGCGAGGGCTTGTTGATTTTGCCCGGGTGATGCTTACGCGGCTTTGATGCGCGTCCAGGCGTCGGTGAATACAGTGATAAAGTCTCCGAGGTCGTGGAAGATCTCGCAGCGATCCAGCACGTCCTGCGGGGGGTTGTAGGTCGGGTCGTCGATATACGTCTCGCCCATGATTTGCAGCGCGTCGGCGTTCGGCGTGGAATAGCCGATGTATTCCGAGTTCTGCGCGGCGTTTTCGGGGTCGCAGAGGAAGTTGATGAACGCTTCTGCTTCGGCTTGATGCGCGGAGGATTTCGGAATGACGACGTTGTCAAACCAAACGTTGCTGCCCTCTTTCGGCACGGCGTAGGCGAGATCCTCGTTTTCATACATACAAGCCACCGCGTCGCCCGAATAGACGATGCCGAGCGCGGCGCTGCCGTTGATCATCTCCATCTTGATGTCGTCCGTCAGATAGGCGCGAACAAGCGGCTTTTGCTTGATGAGCGCGTCCATCGCGGCGCGCACGTCGCCCTCGTTGCGGGTATTCAGACCGAAGCCAAGCATTTTGAGCGTGACGCCGATGGTGTCGCGCACGCTGTCATACATGAGAATCTGACCCGCATACCGTTCATCCCAAAGGATTTTCCAGCTGTCAACGGGCTCGGTTACCATGGTTTTGTTGTAGAGAATACCGACCGTTCCCCACATGTACGGGATGGAATAGGTGTTGTCGGGGTCGAAGGAGAGATCCAGAAAACGTGCGTCGATATGCCGCATATTCGGGATGTTATCCTTGTTGATCGCATAGAGCAGATCCTGCGCGATCAGCTTTTCGATGACGTAGTCCGACGGGAAGCACATGTCGTAAATGCAGTCCGCGGAGGACAGCTTGACGAGCATTTCCTCGTTGCTGGTCATGGTCGTATACTTGACGGCGACGCCCGTTTCCTTTTCGAACTTGATCAGCAGCTCGGGGTCGATATAGTCGCCCCAGTTGAGCACGTTGATGGTTACTTTCGCTTTGCCGGCGCAGGCGCAAAGCGAGAACGCAAGAAGAAGGACGAGTGCGAGACAAAGTGCTTTGGTGAACGTTTTCATTGGGTTTCTCTCCTTGTCGGCGGTAATGTTCGGCTATCGTTTCAAGCCGACTTTTTTGTTCTGAATCGCGGCGCTTTTCTCCTCGCGGATCCCGCGCAGGTTGACAATCAGCAAAAGCGTGACGACGGGAACGAATATGATCGTTGAAAGCGCGGGGTTGACGCCGCGGCGCGCGGAGGCGTAGATATACATGGAGAGGTTGTCCACGCCGTTGCCCGCGAAAAAGCTGACGACAAAATCGTCGATGGACAGCGTAAAGGCGAGAATGCCGCCCGATACGATGCCCGGCATGATGTCGGGGATAACGACCTTGCGGATCGCCTGCATGGGCGTGCAGCCAAGGTCGAGCGCCGCCTCATACAGCATATCTGAGCTTTGCCGCAGCTTCGGCAAAACGGAGAATATGACATACGGCAGGTTGAACGTGATATGCGCAATGATCAAGCGCGTGTATCCGTCCCGCAAGCCGACGAACAGAAACAGCAGCATGAGCGAGATGCCCGTTACCAGGTCGGGATTCACCATCGGAAGCTGGGAGATATTCTCGATGACGATGCGGCGGCGCTTCTTCATGGCGTGCAGACCGATCGCGGCAAACGTACCGAGCGCCGTGGATACGACGGCGGAGATCGCCGCAACGGAAAGCGTAACGCCGATCGCGTCCGTGATCTCGCGCGTGCGAAAGAGCTGCGCGTACCATTTGAACGAGAAGCCCGTCCAGTTGCCGAGCGTCTTGCTTTCGTTGAACGAGAACAGGATGAGCAGAAGGATGGGGGCGTACAGGAACACGAGCATGAGCCCGAGATACGTTCCCGCAAAAAACTTTTTGAGGCGACCCTTCACCAAATGCGCCCCCCTTCATCCTGCGTGCCGCGATCGGCGCGCTTCATGACCGCCATGGAGATCATGACGAATACGAGCAATATGATCGAGAGCGCGCTGCCCGCGCTCCAAGACTGCTCCGTGATAAACTTCATGTAAATGAGGTCGCCGTAGAGCATCGTCATGCCGCCGCCGAGCAGCTGCGAGATGGCAAACGTCGTCGTGGACGGTATGAACACCATCGTAACGCCCGAGATCACGCCGGGAACGGAGAGCGGAAGCACAACCTTGACAAACGTCGTAACGTTGTTCGCGCCGAGGTCGTTCGCCGCCTCGATATAACTTTTGTCGAGCTTGATGAGCGTCGTATAGATGGGCAGGATCATAAACGGCAGGAAGTTATATACCATGCCGAGCAAAACCGCGCCCTCCGTATACAGGATGTTCGTAAACGCGCCGAGCAGAACCTTCCATGCGTAGGTGCGCAAGAGAAAATTCATCCACATCGGGACGATAAAGAACACGGACAAAAGCGCCGCGACGGACTTATTCATGCGCGAAAGCAGGTAGGCGATCGGGTAGCCGAGCAGCAGGCAGATCACCGTGGTATACAGCGCGAGGCGAATGGAATCCAGCAGCACGCGCAGATTGTCCCAGCTTACCGCGCCAAGTATGTTTTGAAGCGTGAACGCGCCGCCGCTCGTGAACGCATAATATAGGATGAGCAGCATGGGGGACAGGATAAACAGCGCCATCCATACGATGTATGGGTAGGAAAAAAAGCTCCGCTTCATGCGCTCACCTCCTTTACTGCCGATTGCTTCGAAGTTCTCATTTGCGGCTCACCGATAGTTTGTCTGCGGGCACGGTCAGGCCGATCTCCTCGCCGTCCTCCATGAAGTCGTCCGAATAGGCGATCCAATCCTCCTCGGCGCAGGTGATCGTAACCTCATAGTGCGTGCCCAGGAACATACAGGCCTTGACGAAGCCCGTAAAGTCTCCGTCCTGCGGGGCGACGAGCTTGACGTCTGCCGGCGCGAACGTGACGAGCGCCTCGTCCTTCGTTTCATAGCCCTCGGGCATGTCGCATGCAAAGCGATGCTCGCAAAACTCCACCTCGCCGTCGTCGGGATAGACGATCGCGTCGAATATGTTCATGGAGCGCGTCTTTTTCATGACATGGATCGCGTCGGGCGGAATCGAGATGCCGACGATCTCGCCGCGTTCGACGAAGTCCGTGGTCTGAATGACCCATTCGTAGCCGCCGCAGTCCACATCGACCTCGTAATGCACGCCCATGAAGATCACGGAGACGACCGCGCCGATTACGCGCGCGCCCTTGGCGGGGATGATGTCGATATCCTCGGGGCGAACGACGACGTCCACCTCGATGTTTTTGCCGAAGCCCTTGTCCACGCATTCGTATACGACGCCGTTCATGCGAACCTTGTAGTCGTCCAGCATGATGGCGGGCAGAATGTTGCTTTCCCCGATAAAGTCGGCGACAAACGGGTTTTTCGGCTCGTTGTAAACGTCGGTCGGCGAGCCGATCTGCTGAATGACGCCGTCCTTCATGACGACGATCGTGTCGCTCATGGTCAGCGCTTCCTCTTGATCGTGCGTGACGTAGACAAACGTGATGCCGAGGCGCTGCTGCATATTTTTCAGCTCAACCTGCATCTCCTTGCGCAGTTTCAGATCCAGCGCGCCGAGCGGCTCGTCCAACAGGAGCACCTGCGGCTCGTTGACCAGCGCGCGCGCGATTGCAACGCGCTGCTGCTGCCCGCCCGAAAGCTGATCGACATAGCGCTTGCCGTAGCCCTTCAGGTTCACAAGCTCGAGCATCATCTCGACTTTTTCGGCGATGAGCGCCTTGTCCATGCCCTTGATCTTCAAACCGAACGCAATGTTGTCGAACACGTTCAGGTGCGGAAACAGCGCGTATTTTTGAAATACGGTGTTGACGCGGCGCTTATAGGGCGGAACGGCGGCAATGTCCGTGCCGTCCATCTCGATGCGCCCCTCGTCGGGCAGGATGAAGCCCGCGATAAGACGCAGCATGGTCGTTTTGCCGCAGCCGGAAGGCCCGAGCAGCGTTAAAAACTCGCCGTCCTTGATGTACAGGTCAACGTGCGAAAGCGCAACGTCCCCGCCGTAGGACTTTGAAACGCCGATGAGTTCGATCAAGTGCTTATCGTTCATGGATGCTCCTTAAAAGCTGGGCGGCGTGCTGATCCAGAGTACGCGCGCCTCGGTTTTCCCGTTGTTGCGGATGGAATGCGCGGCGTTCGCGCGAAAGTAAAAGCTGTCGCCCCTGCGAACGCGGTATTTCTTTTCGCCAAGCAGCAAGATTACGCTGCCCGAAAGCACATAGCCGAATTCCTCGCCGTCGTGAGGGTCGTCCTCCTGCACGCCCGTTCCTGCGGGCAGGGTGACGAGAATGGGCTCCAGCGCGTTTTTTTGCGCGTTTGTGACGAGCCAGCGCACGGAGGAACCGTCCGTTTCTTCCTTGACGAACATGTCGTCCTCGCCGTAAACGATCGTTTCGGGCTCCGCCTCGCCGAAGAAATGCGCAACGTCCGTGCCGAGCGCCTCAAGGATGTCCATGAGCGTGGCGATGGAAGGGGAGGTGATGTCGCGCTCGAGCTGGGAGATAAACCCCTTTGTCAGCTCGGTGCGCGCGGCAAGCTCCTCCTGGGTTAATCCGCGCTGTAAGCGCAGTTGCTTGACCTTTTCGCCGATCTCCACCGTGTCAATCCTTTCTAAACCAAAAGTTTAGGGTTACTAAACCGATACTCATTAAAGCAAATCGGAAAGCAAATGTCAATCCCGATTTCGGCAGAATGCGCAAAAAATACCCTTCGCATTGAAAGATCAAGCAGAAGTTCTCGGAAGATTACGGACGCGGATGGACGCCTCGCTTGCCAAACGCGTCGAAGGAGCGTTCGCGGGAACGCCGTATGACGCGGCCTCGCTTTGCGAGCGGCTGTTCTCAATGGGCGGCGCGCAGGAAACGGATTTGGGCGTTTTTCTTCAAAACGAACGCTTCTGACTTTTCTTCTTGACAGCTGCGGCGGCAAAGCATAAAGTGAAAGAAATCCGAATCCGAAAAAGGAGCATAACATATGAAGATCGTAATCGGAAGCGAACGGGAAGTCGCGCAAGCGGCGGCGCAGCAATACGTCGCGTTGCTGAGGGATAAACCGAACGCCGTGCTTGGGCTTGCCACGGGCTCTACGCCGCTTGGGCTGTATGCCGAGCTGGCGCGGCTGAATCGGGCGGGGGAGATTACCTTTCAAGACGCATCGTCGTTCAATTTGGACGAGTACGTCGGGCTTGACGGCACGCATGACCAATCCTACCGCTACTTTATGAACCATAATCTCTTTGAACGGATCGACATTCCGATCGAACGCACGTTTGTACCGAGCGGAACGGATTTGGACGACGCGAAGATCGCCGCGTATGACGAAGCGATTCTGGCGGCGGGCGGCGTCGATTTGCAGCTTTTGGGCATCGGACGGAACGGGCATATCGGCTTTAACGAGCCGAACACGCCGTTTGGGTCGATTACGCATAAGGTCGAGCTTACGCCCTCCACACGCGACGCGAACGCGCGCTTTTTCGCCTCGCTTGACGAGGTTCCGACGCACGCCGTCACGATGGGCGTGAAAACCGTTATGCAGTCCCGCGCGATCATCCTGATTGCGCTGGGCGAATCCAAGGCGGAGATCATACGCGACACGATTTTGGGCAAGGTGACGGAAAGCGTGCCCGCGTCGGTTTTACAGCTTCATCCGAACGTAACGGTCTATTTGGACGAAGCGGCGGCAAAGCTCCTGTGATTTGATTGGGCAGCATCTAAGAAAAGGGTTCGCGCAAGCGGGCCTTTTTCTGCAAAAAAGTTTATGAAAGCAAACAGTTCGTCTTTTTTTGCGTTTCCTCTTGATTCGGTTGTGCTTTTGCGGCATAATGGTCACAATATCTTGTAACAAGGCGGTGGTGCGACATGAAACTCCTTCAGGATCGTATTCGCGCGGAGGGACGCGTCCTTCCGGGCAACATCATCAAAGTTGACGGCTTTTTGAATCATCGCGTGGACACCGCATTGATGCGGCAGATGGCGAAGGAATTCAAGAGCCGTTTTGATTTGACCGATTTGACGGCGGTGCTGACGGTTGAAGCGTCCGGCATCGCGCTTGCGACGATCTGCGCCGAGGAATTCGGCGTGCCGCTCGTGTTCGCCAAAAAGGCGAAGTCCGACAACATCGAGGGCGGTCTTTACCACAGCGACATTTATTCCTATACTTATAAAAAGCATGTCACGCTCATCGTTGCGAGCCAATGGCTGAGCAAGGACGACAAGGTGCTCATCATCGACGATTTCCTTGCCAACGGCGAAGCGCTGCGCGGTCTGGTCGAGATCGTAGACGAGGCGGGCGCGGAGTTGATCGGCATCGGCGTTGCGGTGGAAAAGGGATTCCAGCCGGGCGGCGCGAACCTGCGCGCAAAGGGCGTGAACCTCGTGTCGCTTGCAATCATCGAGCGGGCGGACGAGAACGGCTTCGTGTTCCGCGGCGAGTAACGCGCTTTCGGTGCGCTTCTTGTCAATGCTTGCGCTCTTTTTCGGCGCCTGATATTCGATATACGGCGGCGAACGGTCGCCCCAATATGTGCGCGCGGCGTTGCGACCGCGCGTTCTTTTTTTGCATGATTCGATTCGGATTGCAACCGCAGCTGTAATTTGGTAAAATGCCATTGTCTCCCGATGGTTCATCGGTCGCAATCTTTGGCTCCAACGCGAACGAAAGCATTCGAAAAGAGGATCTTTTATGAAGGGCATCATTCTTGCGGGCGGTTCGGGCACGCGCTTATACCCTCTGACCATGATTACGAGCAAGCAGCTTTTGCCGATTTACGACAAGCCGATGATCTATTATCCGCTGTCCACGCTCATGCTTGCGGATATCAGAGACATTTTGATTATCAGCACGCCGACCGACCTGCCGAACTTTGAGCGGCTGCTTGGCGACGGAAGTCAATTCGGCATCCGTCTGTCCTATCGCGAACAGCCTTCGCCCGACGGGTTGGTGCAGGCGTTTTTGATCGGAGAGAGCTTTATAGGCGGCGATTGCTGCGCGATGGCGCTGGGCGACAATCTGTTTTACGGCAACGGCTTTCGCAAAACGCTGCTTCGCGCAACACAGAACGCTGAGGCGGGCAAGGCGACCATTTTCGGCTATCAGGTTCCCGACCCCGAGCGTTTCGGCGTGATGGAGGTTGATGCGGACGGAAACGTGTTATCCCTCGCGGAAAAGCCGAAGCAACCGAAATCCGACTTTGCGATTACAGGTCTGTATTTCTACGATAAGCGCGTCGTTTCCTACGCAAAGCAGGTTCGTCCGTCCGCGCGCGGCGAGCTCGAAATCACCGATCTGACCAACTTCTATCTGCGGGATCGAACGCTCTGCTCGGAATTGTTCGGCCGCGGCTTTGCATGGCTCGACACGGGCACGTTCGACAGCTTGAACGACGCGTCCGACTTTGTACGCATGATCGAAACGCGGCAGGGGATCAAAATTTCCGCGCCCGAGGAGATCGCCTATATCAACGGCTGGATCGATCAAGCGCAGCTTGCGGCGTCCGCAAAGCGCTATGGCAATTCGCCCTACGGCGCGCATCTTCGGCGCGTTGCCGAGGGCAAAATCTTGTATTGACGGAGGCGTAAATGACGACCTATCTGATTACGGGCGGCGCTGGGTTTATCGGCAGTAACTTCATTTTCCATATGCTGGATGCGCATCCCGAGGCGCGTATCGTTTGCCTGGATGCGCTCACCTACGCGGGCAATCTCTCTACGCTCGACGACGTGATAAAGCATCCGCGCTTTCGGTTCGTCAAGGCGTCCATAACGGATCGGGATGCGGTGTTCTCCCTGTTTCGCGACGAGCGCCCCGATTATGTTGTGAACTTCGCCGCGGAAAGCCATGTGGATCGTTCGATCGAGAATCCGGGCGTGTTTCTGGAAACCAACGTTCTGGGCACGCAGGTCGTTATGGACGCTTGCCGCAAGTTCGGCGTCGTGCGCTTCCATCAGGTATCAACGGATGAGGTTTACGGCGATTTGCCGACGGATCGTCCGGATCTGCTGTTTACCGAGGAAACGCCGCTGCATACGAGCAGCCCGTATTCGGCCAGCAAGGCGGCGGCGGATCTGCTTGCGCTGTCCTATCACAGAACGTTTTCTTTGCCTGTGACGATTTCGCGCTGTTCCAATAATTACGGGCCGTATCAATTCCCCGAAAAGCTGATTCCGCTCATGATTGCAAACGCGCTTTCCGACAAGCCGCTGCCCGTTTACGGCAAGGGCGAGAACGTTCGCGACTGGCTGTATGTGGAGGATCATTGCCGCGCCATCGACCTTATTCTGCATGGCGGACGCGACGGTGAAACGTACAACATCGGCGGGTATAACGAGATGAAAAACATCGAAATTGTAAGGCGTATCGTGTATGCCTTGGGCAAAAGCGAGGCGTTAATATCGTTTGTGACGGATCGGGCGGGGCATGATATGCGCTATGCGATCGACGCGACGAAGATCCGAAACGAGCTTGGCTGGGAACCCGAGACGATGTTTGCCGACGGCATACAAAAGACCATCGACTGGTATTTGGCGAATCGCGCTTGGTGGGAGAGCATTATCAGCGGCGAATATCAAACCTATTACGAGCGAATGTACGGCAACCGATGACGCCGCATGATGTAAAAGCGCCCCCGAAAAGGGATGCTTCTCATAGAAAAGGGGCGATGACTGATGCGCGAGACGAACAAGCCGCTTTCGACAACCGCCTTGTGGGAGCAAATTTTCAGGGCTTCATCGGTTGCGCAGATCTATCGCCAATATTCAACCGAAATTGAGCTTCCTCCGTTTTGCGAATACCTATCTTCTTTGTGCAAACAGCGCGGCGAGGTTCCCGAACGGATCATCAAAAAAGCCAATATTGAACGTGCCTTTGGTCATGCGATTTTTCGCGGAGACCGCAATCCATCCCGCAACACCGTATTGCAACTTGCGTTTGGCTTGGATGCGGATGTAGAGTTGGCGCAATCCCTGCTGAAACACGCCGGTCACAGCGCGCTTTATCCGCGCGTGCCGAGAGACGCCGTGATCGGCTATTGCCTGCATCGTCGTATTCCTTTCGTAGACGCGCAACACATTCTCTCGGAGCTTGGCTTGCCCCTGATCGGAGGCGAAAGAAAGTGAATTCTATCCAAGATGCGGTCAAAGAGCTGTCCGCCGTGCTGAATGAAACCGTGTTACCCCGTGCTTTTCTCGATTGCTACGATCTTCTTGAATGTCTGTCCCGCAGCCACGGGACGGAAACCTACCTTGCGCAACAAAAATGCTCTGCCAGGCTTTGTATCGCAAAATGCTATGATAAAGCAGTATGCAGAACCGTCAAAGAGGGCGACATCTTGAAAACGCTTTCCCACAAAGGGTTGCCCGTTTTCATGGATGAATTCCAAAACGACGATTTCGTTTGCATTGTTCGGGAATACGTTGAAGGAACGCCTCTTGACCGATATACGGACGGGCGAAAACTGACGCACACGCAGGCTGTTACACTTTGTATAAAGCTTTGCGATATTTTGATCTATTTACACGGATTTGCCCCGCCCATAATTCACCGCGACGTCAAGCCGCAAAACATTATTGTAAGAGACAACGGCGAAATTTGCCTGATTGACTTCGACATTGCCCGCACTTACGATGCCGAGGCGAAAACCGACACGCAGTTCGTCGGCACAAGAACCTATGCGCCGCCGGAGCAATACGGTTTTTCGCAAACCGACTGCCGCACGGACGTCTATTCCCTCGGCGTTTTGCTTCGCTTTCTGCTTACGGGCAATGAGGACGCAAAAAAGTCGGAAATAGCCAACAAGCGCCTTTCCCGCATTGTTTGCCGCTGCACGGCATTTTCTCCAGAGGAACGATTCCCAAATGCAGCCGCCGTGAAAAATGCGCTGAACAACAGCGACGGTCACAGAGAGAAACGAATGGTGCATATACTATGCATCACGGCTGTTGTTCTGCTTGCGCTCTGCGTGGGCTTTACCGTGGGCAGATATACAAAGCTTTTTACGTCTCGCCCTATCGTGGAAGGCGTGCGTTTTGCAGAACCGCTGATAGAACAGGCCGTGCGTGTTCAGCTTGGAAAGGATGAAACCGAAGACATTACCGCCGAGGACTTGCTTGCCGTCCGTGAGATATACATATTTGGAGGCGAGGTATCCAAAACGGATGAACCGTTCTCCGAAGGGCTTGGCGGACGGCTTCGCGATACGCCGCGCGGCGATCTTATGAAGCTTGAAGATGTTAAACTGCTCCCCAACCTTGAAGTTCTGTATATCAACTATCAGACGCTAGCCGAAATATCGCCTTTGGCGGAGTTGAAGCATCTGACCACCGTCTCCCTGCGCAGCACCTATGTAGAGGACATTTCCGCCTTGTCAAACATGGATAGGTTAAGCGCCTTATGCCTGTTTGATACTTGTATTTCGGATATGTCTCCTCTCGGCTTTTGTCCCGCGCTGTTCTCGCTCGACGTCGGCAATACGCCGCTTACCTCTTTGGATGCGCTGCCTGACATTCCCGACTTGAAATTCCTTTCCTTGCGGCAGACGCAGATTCCATCGCTTGACGGAATAAACAGATATGCGCAATTGGAAGAGCTCGATCTGTGCCGGTCGGAGTTTACGGATCTATCGCCGCTTCTTTCCCTTCAAAGCCTGCAAAAGATCACGCTTGACGAGCCGATGCGAGCCGCGGCGGAGGCGCTCGGAAGCCCTCCGTTTGAAGTTAAATATGAGTAGGAACAAAATGTGAAAAGGTGAGCTGGCAGTTCACCTTTTTGCGTTTCGGCTTTGATACATTAATAATAAGTATACGCACAACATTGGGAGGAGAAAGCAGTATGAAACGAATCGTTGGAATCATATTCTTTTTTGCGCTTGTCGCTTCGCTTGTAGCCTGCGCAAGCCAACTCGCAGCGCCGTCAAACTTGTCGCAGCCGCCGCAGGAACCCGCAGCGTCGGAGCTCACGCCCGAGCCCACGCCGGAACCCACACCCGAACCTACGCCGGAGCGGGAGAAGTATACGCCCATGGACATATTTGGCGACGAGTTCAATCCGTTCGGTACGGACGGCCCATTCACTGTTTTTCAGGCGTCATTCGATAAGGGTTCGGCGAAGCTTGAGGGGAAAAATCCATTCGTTCTCTCTATGACCGGCAGCGGCGTATGTGCCTGCATCGCTTATTTGGCGGATACATCCGGACTCGGGCTTGACGAGGGCGGAAAGAGCGCGCTCGTTGAAGAGTATCGCAACAACGGCGAGTTTCTGGAGTTTACCGGTGCGGACGGGCGCATAGTTACCATTCGGCAGGCGAATCCCGACGATGACCGCTATGAGTATGTGAAGTCCGACGGCAACCAGGGCTTTACGGGCGGCGGCTGCGTCATTGATCTGACATATTATGTTCCCGATGCCGAGCTTGAGAAATATACGCAGCTTGTCCGTGATAATTACAGCGTTGACGCTCTTCTGCCTATTGCAGATTTCTTTGATACAAACACCGGCTTTGCCGAGTGTGGCATAAACGTCAGCGTGTATAAGGATGAAGCCCGAGCCTATGCGGTTTTTTATCTACCCGATGTTGAAACCGTGATGCAGGAAATGCAGGCAAATGGCAATGCGAATTGGTGGGAGTGGAACGGCATGACGCAGACGGCGTTTATGTACGACGGCGTGGACAGCAAGCTGACATTCGACACCGAGGGCGGAGCCATAACCGTCGATCAGCTTCATGCGGAAATAAGCGTAACGCCTGCCGCTGAGGGCTCGCTTGCCGCGATGGGCTTCGACTTTGGCGAGGAGGGCTTCATGGGGGTATATGAAGAACATGAGCCACATTATTCATCGATAGCTGTACACCGACCTGAGTGGGGAGAGTTTAACGAGTGGGATATCGAGCTTTCCGATTATGATGTAAACGGATATGCTCTGCTGATGTGGTATCATGCGGATGCAGAAAAATGGCATGTAGCGTTGGAAAAGGACGGCGAAAGCTGCGCCTATGAATACTACCCCGACGATAAGTTCAACGAATGCAGTCCCGACCCCGATACCGTGCGGGAGATGTTCAACGACGCTCTGGGTACGCAGGGAGACAATTTTTACGAAGCATCGCTCGCCCATTTCGAGCAGTATGCCCAAGAACGCTTCGGCATGAGCGTTGCCGAACTGTACGCAGCGCCGAAACAGTAAGCACAATCCGATCAATCTATTTGTATCGGCTTGTGTTGGACGATATGCAAGCGGCTGCACAAGAAGGGCGGCGTCGTATGAAACTTGCGTCGCCGCCCTTTGCCAATGATCTCTTTGTTGCGATTCCGAATCTTACTCCCACTCAAGTCTTGGGCTTTGATTTAGGGTTATAAAATGCACTCTCGATACGCATTTTGTCCAAATAATCCACGTATTTCGGGCTGTACATAGGTTCCTTACGAATTTTGTAGCCGTTTTGTAGCCAGCTATTTTATACGTACTAACCGTTCGCAACGACTTGTTTTGAATGATTTGCGACAGGTTTTAGCGTGAAAACAACAGTAATAAACAGGAAATGGCCGTAAAATCAGTCCAAG
>CAZBVC010000032.1:0-26186 GCA_964495255.1 uncultured Oscillospiraceae bacterium | reverse complement strand
CTATGCTGATAAAAACAATCCGAGGAGGCAAAAACCATGACGCTATGTGAATTCGCCACATCGCCCGAATGCATCGAGCGGCTGAAATGCTGCAAAACCAAAGCGGAAGGCGAAAGCCTGCTGCGCGAAAGCGGCGTTTGTTTCGACCCGCACGGATTGAGCGAGGAAGAGATCGACCTGCTTGCATCCGGCGAGGGCATGACGCCGTTGCTTGCCTATCTGCTGTTTGACGGCGTAGAATGCTTCGGCGTGTCGGATTGATCCCGCCGCGGCAATTCGACGCGCCCGAATGCTGCTCTTTGTTCCCGATTTTCGTACAAGAAGCAACGGAATTGTTAAAACTTGGCGAAGTGTGTTGACAGAAATATGGAATGATAGTAATATACGAGCGTATTAGTACAGATAATACACTTGAGGAGGCAGTATGGCGGATCACGCGTTGATCGACGTGCGGAACGCGACCAAGACCTATCACGTTGGCACGGTGGACGTGCATGCGCTGCGCGGCGTCGATCTGCAAATCGACGCGGGCGATATGTGCTGCATCATCGGGCGCAGCGGTTCGGGCAAATCGACGCTGCTGAACGTTTTGGCAGGGCTGGAAACCGTTACCTCGGGCGAGATCGTCATATCGGGGAAGCATTTGGAGCGCATGACGCAGGGCGAGCTGATCGTGTTTCGTCAGCGGCACGTCGGCTTCATTTTCCAGTCGTTCAACCTGTTGCCGTATTACACGGCGCTTGAAAACGTCGCGCTGCCGCTCTCGTTTCGCGGCATGTCGCGCAGCATGCGGAACAAACGCGCCGAAAGAATGCTGGAACTGGTCGGGCTCTCCTCACATCGAAAGCACAAGCCCGCCGAGATGAGCGGCGGTCAGCAGCAGCGCGTCGGTATCGCGCGCGCGCTCGTGACCAATCCCGAAATCGTGTTTGCGGACGAACCGACGGGCAACCTGGATTCCAACACGTCCGACGAGGTGATGCAGGTCATCTGCGGCATTCTGCGCGAGCAGAAAAAGACGCTCATTATGGTGACGCATGACCCGAACATGGCGGCTTACGGCGAGAAGATCATTCGCCTGCTGGACGGGCGCATCACCGAGATCACCGAACGGAAAAAGACCGATCCCGCGGAGAACGGGCAGGAAACGGAGGAAATATCCCATGCGCAGGCATAACAACGCATTTCGCTTTTTCGCGGCGCTTGCCGCGTCGCTTTGCATCCTGACGATGCTGCCCTTGGCGGCGAACGCGGCGGACGAGGTCGGCAAGGCTTCCGCAAGCGGCGTAACCGACGAAACCGAAAAAACCTACTTTACGACGTCGTCCGCCTATGCGGGCAAGTCGCTGACGATCTATGTGCCCGTCACGGCGAACGCAGCGGTTACGGAGCTGAGCGCGAAGGTTGCGGTCACGGGCAACCCCGATACCTTCCCCTTTGTGGATACCAGCGGCGCGGCGACCGAGTTTGAAGCGCGCCCCTATCAAAAATGGGACGAAACCAATCAAGCGCTCGTGTCTTGGGACGGCGCTGCGCTCGGCGTCAACGAACGCGCCTATTTCCGCCTGACCGCAACGTTTTTGGAGTCCGTCGCGCCCGGCACAAAGCATTTGGACTTTGTCGTATCCTATACCGACAGCGGCGCAAACCCCGCAAAAGCGCATATCAACGTGGACGTGTCCGTGCTTGCGCCAAACGTGACGCCGACGCCCTATGTTTCCTCGGGCGGCTCGGGCTTCCGTTCCAAGCCGAAGGTCATCGTGGAATCGTACCGCTTCTCCTCGGACGTGCTTTACGCGGGCGAAACAACGACCTTGACGCTCGTGATTCGCAACACCTCCGCCACGGAGGCCGTGCGCAATCTGCAACTGAATTTTGCGGATGAAAGCGGCTCCGTCCTGCCCGCCTCCGGCGCGGGCAACAGCATCTATATCGGCGAGATCAAGAAGGGCGAAAGCTATTTGCAGAGCATCAACCTGCAAATCGCGCCCGACGCGGATCCCAAGGCGCATATGCTCGCCGTGACGCTCGCCTACGAAGGCACGCGCAACAAGCAGGAGTTTACGGAGAACGCCTCCGTGAGCATACCCGTGCAGCAGAAGGCGCGCGTGAAAATCAACGATCCCGTCGTATACGACGACCCGTGGGCGAACAGCCCCGTCTCCGTCGGTATTACGCTCTACAACATGGGCAAAGCGCCGCTTTATAACTGCATGATCGACGTGGTCGGCGACAACTACACGCTCGAAGAACCGTATTTTGGCGGGAATATCGCCTCGGGCGGCACGCTTCGTGCGGATCTCAACGTGACGCCGCTTGTCGGCGGCGACGTGACGGGCTCCGTGCGCGTGACCTATGAGGACGTTTACGGCAATCCCACCGAAACGCTGCTTGCCCTTGCCATGTTCGTCAACGAGAATTCGCCCGTCGAAATGTTCGAGCCAACGCCGGACGAACTCGCCAGCGGCGGCAACGTGGGCGCGATCAAGACGGATGCGGGCGGCGGCTTTGCGTGGTATTGGTGGGCGTTTGCGGGCGGCGCGGCGCTGACGGGCGCGATTTTGCTCGGCAGGCGAATCAAGAAAAACCGCGAGCGTGCGCTCGAGGATCTGTAAGTTGCGCGCGAATCGGCGCGGCAGGGTGGCTGCATGAAGATAGGAGATCTGCTCGTCTCGGCGTTTTTGAACCTGTGGCGGCGTAAAATGCGGGCGTTTTTGACCGTGCTCGGCATGGTCATCGGCGTCGCGTCCATTGTGGTTATGGTGTCCTTGGGCATCGGCATCCGCGAGGCGACCATCGAGAGCTTTGCGGGCACGGGCAGCCTGACGCTGATTCGCGTCAACTCCTGGTCGTATGTGCAGAACGCCAACGGAAACGGAACCTCGCGCCAAACGGAGCTGAACAAAAAGAGCGTGGCTGCGTTCAAAAAGCTCGCGGGCGTGAAGGCGGTTATGCCGCTGATCGAAAGCTACGGCATGGTGAAAAGCGGACGATATGTAACCGACATGCAGCTGCTCGGCGTGGACGCGGACGTCGCCGCCGATTTCGGCTTGACGCTTTCCGAGGGCGTGCTGCCCAAAAACACGGGCAATTCCAACACGTTCGAGGTCGTTTTGGGCGCTTGGACGCTGCAAAACTTCTACAATCCCGAAAACTATCGCCAAGCCGTGGACAAGGACGGTAACCCGAAGATCACGTTGAAGTCGCGCATGGAATTAACGTTCGACTATCGCAACATCTATCAGAATTCCGGCGGCGACGGCTCCGACCAAACTCCGCTCGGCGGCTTTTACAAGCTCAAACCCGTCGGCATTATGAGCGAGACAAACAACGATTTCGGCTATTATTGCCTGATGGAGCTTACGCAGCTCGAAAAGCTCGCCAAGGCGAACAAAGACTTTACGAGCTTTTCGGAGGGCAAGTATAACACCGTGCTCGTCAAGGTCAACGAGATTGAGGACGTCAAAACCGTTAAGACCGCCATCGAGCAGATGGGCTACGGCACATACAGCTTGCAGGACGCGGTCGAAATGGCGGAGAAAAGCACGCAGCGCGTTCAGTATTTGCTCGGCGCGATCGGCGGCGTTGCGCTGCTCGTCGCCGCCATCGGCATCATGAACACGATGATGATGAGCATCTTCGAGCGCACGAAGGAGATCGGCATCATTAAGGTGCTGGGCTGCCGCATCGGCAACATCGCGGGGCTGTTTCTCGCGGAATCCGCCTATATCGGGCTGTTCGGCGGCGCGATCGGGCTCGGAATCAGCTATGGCATATCGCTTTTGCTCAACAAGTTTTTGCAGGATGCGGGCATGCGCAGCATAATTCCGCCTTACCTCGCGCTCGGCGCCGTCGCGTTCTCCATCGTCGTCGCGCTTGTCGCGGGGCTGTATCCCGCCGTGCGCGCCATGCGTCTTTCGCCGCTTGCCGCCATTCGCAACGAATAAAGCGTACCTCCTTTTTTGCGAAGAAGGCGTATGCGGCAACCTGCTTTCGGTAAACAAACAAAACAGGAGTTCAGCTATCAAAGCCGAGCTCCTGTTTGCTTTTCCGTTCCCGTTCTCCGACCGTTTCCAAACGGTTTGATTGCCGAAAGCCCCTCACCAAATGCGAACGGATACGACGCTCGACGGCTCGCCGACGACGAGCTGCCCCGCGACCTCGAGCCGGGGATGCACGGGAATGACGTAATACCCATACGCGCCCGCGGACGGAATCGTTTCATCCGTAAACGCGACGCTGCCGCCCTCGCCCGAAAACTCGCCGACCAAAACCGCGATGCCCGCCTCGTTTTCGCGATACAGCCGATACAGCATATAGCGGCTCGGCGTTTCAAAGTAAACGAGCGCGGTTTTTTCGTTTGCGGTCACCGTGATGCGCGTCGGCGGCACGGGAATTTGCCAATAGCTCGTCATTTGCTCGGGCTCCGTACCCACTACGAACACCTCGCTGTATGATTCCGCGTCGGGCGTCAGCGCGTTGGCAAGCACCGCGGCGTGCTCGGCGGAAAGCGTGCGCCGATCAATGCGGTATTCGCGCACGCCCTGCGGCATGACGAAATCGGGCGCGTCGGATTCGGCGTACAGATACAGAAACAGCTCTTTCAGAATCAGCGCGGGGAAGGTTCCGCCCGTAACGTTTTCATCCAGCGCGCGCCCGTTATGGTCGTCGTCAAAGCCGATCCACACCGCCGCGGCATAGCCGGGGTTATACGCCGCCATCCATGCGTCGCGGTTTTTTTCGCCGACGCCCGTCGTGCCCGTTTTGCCCGCGAGCGGAATCTCCTTCATCGAAAGCCGCTTGCCCGTGCCCGCCGCGATCACGCTTTGCAGCATACTGGTGAGCACATAGGCGTTCGCTTCCCGCATCACGCGCACGGGTTCCGCCTTGTGTTGATACAGTACGGTTCCGCTTGCGTCCAGCACCTTTTCAACCGTGTATGGCGCGTTGAAAACGCCGCCATTGCCGAATGCGGCGTAAGCGGCGGCAATTTGCAAAGGTGAAACGCCGTAGGTAAAGCCGCCCAGCGCGAGCGCGAGGCTTTGATCGCGGATATCAAACGAGATCCCCACGCGCCGCGCAAACGCCTTGCCCGTCTCCACGCCGATTTCGTTCAATACGGCCGCCGCGGGAATGTTGAGCGAGCGCGTGACCGCCTCGCGCATCGTCACCCAGCCCGCGTAGTTGCCGTTCGAATTGCTCGGGCGATAGCCGTTAAAGTCCGTCTCCTCGTCCAGCAGCATCGTCGCCGCCGTAAACCCATGCTCCAAAGCGGGCGCATACACCAAAATCGGCTTGATTACGGAACCGGGCTGCCTGCGAATGCGCACGGCTCGGTTATAGCCCAGCGCCACGCTGTCATTCCGCCCGCCGCGAATGCATACGACCCCGCCCGTCTTCACGTCCACAACCGCAAGCGCCGCCTGCGGCGCAGACGCTTCGGTTTCCGCCATATCTGCCGACGGGAAGAACGCGTCGTTTTCAAACACGGCGTCGCACGCCTTTTGCAGGCCGCAGTCCATTGCCGTATACACGCGGTAGCCGCCCGAAAGCAGCGCGTCCATGCTCACCTCGAGCTTTTCGCACGCTTCCGTCAGCGCCAAATCCACATACGCCCCTCGCTTGCCCGCGCCCGCGCCCGTCGTAAGCGTCAATTCCTCCGCCTGCGCAAGCGCGCATTCCGCCGCGTCGATATAGCCGTATTCCGCCATGAGCGAAAGCACCACGTTGCGCCTGCCGACGCTCGCCTCCGCGTCCAAATGCGGCGCAAACCGCGACGGCGACTTCAATACGCCCGCAAGCAGCGCGCTCTGCGCCACGGTAAGCTGCTTTGCCGAAACGCCGAAATAGCCGCGCGCCGCCGCCTCGATTCCGTAGTATCCGCCGCCGAAGTAGACGTAGTTCAGGTACATCTCCAGAATCTCGTCCTTATCGCAGCGCTGTTCCAGACGGCAGGCGAGCACCGCCTCCTCGATCTTGCGCGAAAGCTGCTTTTCCGAGGTCAGGTGACTCAGCTTGATGAGCTGCTGCGTGATCGTCGAAGCACCCTGCACAAACGCGCCCGCCTTTACGTCCGCCCAAAGCGCGCCGAAAATGCGAATGACGTCGATTCCGCAATGCTCGTAAAAGCGAGCGTCCTCCGCCGAAACGAACGCGTCGCGCGTGTATTTCGGCACGTCCGAAAGCGAAACGCGGATGCGGTCCTCGCTCGTATGCAGGGTGACGACTTCGGCGCCATCTCGATCATACACGATGACCGACTGTTCGAGGTTCAGTATGCGCTCCATTTCCAGCTCGTTCCATTCGATGCTTGCGACCACGCGGCAAAGATAAACGGCGGGAATAAGAACAAGCGCCAGCGCGGAAACGAGCAAAACGGCGCGCGTGCGGCGGCGGCGGCGCAGAATGCGGTATGCGGGCAAGAGATCGGGTTTCATGCGTTCCATACGCGCTATTCTGCCCGTCGCAGGGCGCAATATGCGGCGAAGCTGCGTTCTTTCCTTTGAAACGGAAAGAACCAAAGGAAACGCACTTTTTCATAAATTTCGATCGTTCCAAAAGAGGCTCCCCTGCGGGAGTCTCTTGATTATGATGCGCTTGCTCGGCAAATAAAAGCTCTCTTGCTTTCTCTCTTTTCGGAGAAGAAGGCGTTAAGGCAAATAGAACGTCGGGTCGTAAGGTACGCCGTCGATCAAAAGCTCGTAATGCAGCTTGGACTTCTTCGCGTTCTCCCCTGCGGCAAGCGTGCCGATTGCGTCGCCCAAAAACACGCGCTGATTCCGCTCGACCTGTACGTTTTCCAAATGCGTCAGGCGCGAAACAAATCCGTTTCCGTGATCGACGTCCACAACAAAGCCGTATGCGCCGCGTTCGCCGCAATAGATCACGACGCCCTCCGCCGGCGCGACGACTTGCGTACCCGCCGCCGCGATGATGTCGAGACCGTTGTTCATTTTTCCCGCGGTAAAGCCGAAATACGCTGCGATCGAACCGCGCATCGGGTAGCCGAATCGGATCTCGCCCGCCGACTTGCCCTGTTTGCCTGCGCCGCGCTCCGCCGTTCCGTTTGGCTTCTCGGATGTGTAGCCGCCCGTTTTGATGATTGTTGCGCGCGAAACGCGCAGAGTGGTCGTCATCGGCGTTTCCTCGGCAAGCAGTTCGCCCGCGCGATATACAACCTGCGTTTTGACGCTTGTCACCGCGCCCGCGCCCAGCTGCGTGATGACGCGGTCGTTCTTGACCAACGCGGGATCGACGCTTTCGGTAACCTCCGAAGCACCCGTGGTCATCGAAACGCGCTCGGTTACGACCCGAACGGGAATCGTTTCGGGTTGGTTTACGAGGAGGGCGAGCGCCGCGTCATAGGGAACGGGCTCGTCGTATGTTTCGACGGGCGCAAGCATGATCTCGCAGTCATACGCGGCGGAAACGAATTGTTCGTTTGCGGGCGCGACGGCGCATCGGGTCAGATAGTCCCATAAGAGCCGCTTTGCCGCTTCCTCGCTTTCCAGCGTGAACACGCTCACGCGATCGACAAGCAGCGATACCGCCTGCCGCAAAGCGGGCGCTTGCGTTGGCGCAGGCGTAAGCTCGACCGCTTCGATTGTTTCGATTTGCGTCTTTTCTTTCTCCAATACGACGACTTCCTGCGCAATCGCGGGCGCGGGCTTCATCGCGCGAATCAGCGCCGCGGCGCACAAAAGCAGCAGCGCTCCCGCCGCGGATAAGAGGAAGATTCGGTTCAGCTTCTTTTGATCCATCGCTCGCCTCATTCGCGCAAAAATCGCCGCGCCGTTAATCCACCCGAACATAGGACGATACGCAATAGCCCCACGTTCCTTGGTAATTGACATAGCACCAGCCGTTTGAAATCGTCAAAACGGTCACGGTCGCGCCGCGCGGCATGGTCAAAAGCACCTTGGAGCTCTTGCCCGTGGTCGGCACGCTGCGCAGGTTCAGCTTGCCCGCGATGACGCCCGTCAAGCTCTCCTCCTGCGTTTTTGCGCTGATCGTAACATACTTGGCAAAGATGTAGCCGACCCGGTCCGCGGACGAAACGCGCACGCGATACCAGCTTCCCGCCGACCCCAGTATCTCCACGGTCGTATTGCGTCTGAGCTTTCCAAGGCTCTTATAGGCGGTGCCTTCGCCCGCGCGCAGATTCACGCCCGAGGCGTTGACATAGCCCTTTGAAAGCGTCTGCGTTGGCACAGCGGTCGCTTCGGGGGCGCTTTCGGGCGTCGACGTCGGCGCGCTTCCGAGGGAAACGTATTTGGCGTAGACATAGCCGTCAAGGCCCGTCGCCAGCACGCGAACGCGATACCAGCTTCCCGATTTTTTATAAACGCCCAGCTCGGTCTGCTTCATGAGCTTGCCGTAGCTCTTCGTGCTTGTGGAGGAGCCTGCGCGGATGTTCACGCCCGTCGCGTTGATATAGCCCAGCGAGGTATAGTTTGACGGCGTCGGCACGGGCGTGGGGGACATCGTCGGGGCGAGCGTCGGCGTCGGCGTAAACGAAATCACGATCGGCGTAGGCGTTGACCCGATCGCCGTTGCGGTCGGCTCAGGCGTGTTTGTCGGAACAGCGGTCGGCGCTTCGGTCGCAATCGCGTCTGGCGAGGGATTTTCGGCAAACGGCTCAGTAATTTTAACATAGCCGCCCGATACGAAGCCGATTCCGCCCGTCGTCATCGCCTGAACCTTGTACCAGCCGTCCACCATGCCATAGACGCCGAGCTGCGTGCCTTCGGATAGCTGCCCGATGGCGGCGTAGCTCTTGCCGGGCCCCGTGCGATAGTTCACCGCGCTGCCGTCGATCACGCCGCGCGCAATCATATTTCCGCCCGTAAGCAAAACGTAGTCATAGCGCACATAACCCTTGTTGCCGCTCGGCGCAAGCGCATAGTACCACTCACCCGTCATGCCGAGCAGGGTAAGCGTCGTATCCTGCGAGAGCTTTTCGAGCGACGCGGACGAGGCGCTTGCCTTCTCGCGCAGGTTGACCGTTTTGCTTGCGATCTTACCCGTCGAAGCGACGGTTTGCGCAACCGGAACCACGCTGCCCGCGACGGTTTCGGGGAACGTATAGTCCATCGTTCCGAGCGTCGCGCCCGGATAATAGAAGCCGAGTATCTCCCGATAGCTCATGCCGAGGTTCGCCATCTGCTGCGCTCCGCGCTGGCTCATGCCGACGCCGTGCCCATAGCGGGCGTGCAAAAGATTCCAGCCGTTCGCCGCAGGCTCGGCATAATAAACTTTGAGCGTCTTTGCCGTATACAGCCCCGCCGCGACCATATCCGCAAACGAGAACGAAACGGACACCTTTACGTCCCGCGTTAATTCGAACTCGGGCGTCGGCGACGGCGTCGGGTCAAACGTAGGCGTGGGCGAGGGGGTCGGCTCGAACGTTGGCGTTGGCGAAGGCGTTTCGCCGGTCGGATCCGCGCTTCCCTCGGGCGTTTCCGTCGGCTCGAGCGTAGGCGTTGGCGAGGGCGTCGGCTCAAACGTAGGCGTCGGCGAGGGTGTCGGCTCGAACGTTGGCGTCGGCGTCGGGATTCTGTCGTCGCACAGGTCGGCGCGCACCGTCGCGTCAACGCGCACGCGCGCATAGTTGCGATCCGAGGCGTAGCCCGCCGATTCGCTCGCCTCCACGCGGTCGATGGATTTGACCGCGCCGAATACGAAGTCCTCGGGGATTACGCCCGCCGCGGCAACCGCCGCCATCAGCCGCGCGTCCAGAAACGCAAACGCCTTGGTTCCCATCTCGCGCTCGCTGTAACTTCCCGAAATCAAAACGGTTTCCCGCGGCGCAGACGGGTTCGCCATGTCGTATGGGTCGAGCCCCTTTGCGTATGCGCCGTCGAACTCCTTCGAGCTCCAACGCACAGACGGCAGGATCATCCAGCCGCCGTTGCTCGCGGCATAGTAGCATTGCAGGTAGGCGCCGTTATAGTACAAAACGTCCGTAATCGTGCCGTCCACGGCGGAAATAACGTTTGTATCGGTTTGATCATAGCCGCGATACACCTGATCCGAGGAGGTGTCGCCGATGTCATACGAGCCGCTCGACTTCCTGCGCAACAAAACGTAGCCCTTCGCCGCAATCGCCTGCGCTTTCAGCGCTTCGAGCGGGAAGGTGTTGCTCATTTCGTAACCGACCACGCCGTAAAGATAATGCGACATGGGCACGCGGTTAACCACCGTCAGAGCGCTGTTTTGCGCCGTAAACGCGAAATGTCCCAAGTAGAAATGGGTTCCCGCGACGGTTTTGATTTTCAGCGCCCCCGCGTCCCGCGAAAGCGACGCGCGTTCGATCGTTGCCGTTTTGCCCGTGTAAAGCTGACCCTCGCGCGAATGCGAAACGGTTACCGTGCTGCCCGAGCCGCTGACGGTCAGCGTTCCGTCCGTGAATGCGCGCTGCGATTCGACCAGCGTATACGAGCCTGTTACGGGTATGGTAAGCGATTTTGCGCCGTCCGTCGAGAGCAATACGCGAACATACTGCACGTCGCCCGCCGTCATAGCCGTCGTCGGAAACGCAAAAGCGACCAATATCAAGGCCATCAGCGCCGCGCATAGTTTGCTAACGCGTAATTTCTTCATCGTCACCTCTCGCGGCGGCAAGCTCTCGCCTCTGCCGCGCTTTGATCGGGATTCGCGGCGCGCCGCGCTGCTTTTTGCCCGCCGTGCCGACCGTTCCCTGTGATTGTACAAAATAACGGCGCGCATTTATAGCGTGTTCGTCGAATATTCGCGGATTGTTCACAGCGGCGTTACGCGCCTACACGGTTTCGCAAACGCGCCGAAACGGATACGCGGAAAACGCCGGAAGCGCGCTCTCGGCGGCCTCTCTCGAAGCAAACAGACCGAACACCGCGCTGCCGCTGCCCGTCATGCTTGCAGATAGCGCGCCGTTTTCCGCAAGCGCACGCTTGATGCGTAAGATTTCGGGGCAAAGCTCGATGGCCGCTTCCTCGAGCGCGTTTTGCATACTGTTTGCCAGCGCGGAAAGGTCGCTCTCGTTTAACGCGCGCACGCATGCGGAAACGTCCGGGTTGACGCGCGGCAGCTTCAAAAGGGAAAAGAGCTTCTTCGTGCCGACGCCCGCCTGCGGCTTGACCACGAGGAACACGAGCTTTCCGCTCCTGACGGGCGAAAGAATCTCTCCGATCCCCTCGGCGCGCATCGTTCCGCCGCGCATACAAAACGGCACGTCCGCGCCCACGGAAAGCGCGATCTCGTCCAGCGTGCGTTCGTCCACGCGCCCATAGAGCCTTTGCATACCGCGCAGCGTCGCCGCCGCGTCCGCGCTGCCACCGCCCATGCCCGCCTCCGCCGGAATACGCTTTGCCACGCGGATAAACGCGCCGTTTCCCGTCAGCGCGCGATAGCGCTCCGCAGCGCGGCGCACGGTGGAATCATACGGCAAAAGCATGCCCGTGCTCGTTACGGTAACGTCCGATGCGCGCTCGATCAAAACCGTGTCGTACAGATCAATCGTTTGCATCACGGAGGAGAGCGCATGGTATCCGTCCGAACGCTTGTACAAAACCGCAAGGCAGAGATTCAGCTTGGCGTATGCGCGTTCCGTTGTTTCATTATTCATATGAATCAGTATAGCAGATGATGCCTCCATATTCCATCCCCTGCAATGGGAGGCGGTCTTTCCCGTTCTTTCCTTTTGAAAAGGAAAGAACCAAAGGAAACCAACTTGCCGCATGAAGCAAACCGCATATTTGTTTTGTAACAAGCGCGAAGCAAAATGTGCGTGGCAAGCGAAGTTCTTTTGTTTCATCTTCTCGTTTTCTCGTTCAGAAAAGTAGGGCGTATTCGCTCGGATTATGGTATACTCCCTTTGGTATTGAAGGAGATACGCCATGTTGTTTTCACCCCTTTGCAGCGGTTCGTCGGGCAACGCCTCCTATTTGGAGGCGGGCGGAACGCGGCTGCTTGTCGACGCGGGCTTAACCGCAAAGCGCCTGACGCTTTTGCTCGATATGCTGGACGTTTCCATGCAGACGATCGACGCCATTCTGATCACACATGAGCATACCGACCATATCGCGGGCGTCGGCGTGCTTTCGCGCCGATACGACGTCCCCGTTTACGCCAATGCGGACTGCTGGGCAAAGATGCGTCCCATGCTGGGGCAGATCGCGCAAAAAAACGTCCGCGTGTTCGAATCCGACCACGATTTCTACCTGAAAGGGCTTTGCGTGCATCCGTTTTCCACGCCGCACGACGCGGCGCACCCCGTTGGCTATACGTTCGTCTGCAACGGGCGAAAGCTCGCGCTCATGACGGACGTCGGGCACGTTTCGAGCGCTATGCTGGATGAGGCGGCGTCCTCCGACCTTCTGCTGTTGGAGGCGAATCACGACGTGGATATGCTCAAAGCGGGCAGCTATCCCTACGCGCTCAAAATGCGCATTCTTTCCCCGCGCGGCCATCTTTCCAACGAGGACGCGGGGCTTATGCTGCAAAAGCTGTATGCGCGCGGCGTGCGCAACGTCATACTGGGTCATCTTTCCGCGGAGAATAACACGCCCGAGCTGGCGCTCGTCACCGTGCGCTCGATTTTGGCGGACGCGGGCATCGCGGACAAGGTGTTTTTGACCGTTGCGGAGCGCGACAGACCCACGGGCGTATTTGAATTATAAAACAGCCTGTCAATCGGGCGGTGCGTCAAACAAAAACGGCTCGCCGATTTGCTCGGCGGGTCGCTCTTTTCTCGTTTCGCAAAACGCATCAATCGCGCAGGGCGGCGTTCATCTCGTCAAGCTGCGCCGTCATTTCGCCAAGCAGTTTGAGCTGCGTGCGCGCGCGCCGCAGATTCTGCTCGGGATCGGATACGCGGAAATACACGTCGCCCGAAAGATAGTCCGTCAAAAACCGAATGCCGCATTCAAACGTCATCATTCGCGCGCCGATCGGCAGCGTTTCGCGCTCCATCGGGATCATGCGCTCGCCGCATGCGTTCAAATATGCGCCCAAATACGCCCGATACAGGGGCAGGCTGAAATGCACCTTGTCCAAATCGGGTTCGTCCTCCGCCGCCGTGTTCGCGCCGAAACGGATCGCGTCGCCGAAATCGTTCGCGATCAGACCCGGCATCACGGTATCCAAATCAACCACGCAAAGCCCTTTTCGCGTATGCGCGTCGAAAAGCACGTTGTTGATCTTTGTATCGTTGTGCGTCACGCGCAGAGGCAGCTCGCCCCGCGTCTGCATCTCGGCAAACGTATGCGCGAATTGCTCGTAGGAAAGCGCCGCATCGATTTCGCGGCGAACGAGCCTTACGCGGCTTGCGGCGTCGGTTCGGATTGCGTCCGTCAGCGCGGCAAAGCGCACGGGCGTATCGTGAAAATGCGGAATGGTTTCATAGAGCAGACCCGCGTCAAAATCCGACAAATAGTTGAAAAAGCGTCCGAACGCGACGGCGCTTTCGGCAAACAGCTCGGGCGTATCCGCGCGCTCGAAGCATACGCTTTCGCGCGTAAACGCAAACATCCGCCAAAACCCCGTTTCGTCCTCCGCGAAGGCGTCGCCGTTTCGCGCGTAGATGAGCTGCATCGTTTCGCGCGGATCCTTGACGCGCGCCGAAACATGGCGCGTGATGAGCTCGATGTTGCGCATGAGCTGTCTGGGCGTTTGAAATACGTCCGTATTCACCCGCTGCAAAATATACCAGCCGCCGTCCTCACAGATCACGCGATAGGTCTCGTTGATATGCCCCTCGCCATAGAGGACGCAGGAGATCGGCGCTGCGGAAAGACGGAAGGAGGATAAAACGGGCTGCATCGCGTTACCTCGGCTTTGTTTTTTTGTCGGCGCAATATCAATGCCGCGCGCATTTCGGATGCAAAGCGGCAAGCATTCGCCTCATCTTGATTCGATAGTCTGATTGTACGCATATTTCCGGGGCGGCGCAAGCCCCAAAACGCGAACGAGGCGCCGCGCAAAAACGCCGACGCCTCAACGCGTGACCGTTCGTTTATCGATCCGCCAAATACGCGTTGATCTTCTCAATCAGCGCGTCGGCGTCGATGCCATGCACCGCGCAAGCCTGCTCAACGCTCTCGCCATGCGCCATCGCGCAGCCGAGGCAGTGCATACCCGCGTCCATCAGAATCGCGCCCGTGCCCTCGTCCAGCTCGATTACCTGCTGAATCAGCATATCCTTCGTTGCCTGCATGTTTTCGTCTCCTCTCGTATGATATGCACGGCGTTATCGCCATGCGTCGTCGTTCCAAAACAGTATACCACAAAAGCGCAACAATCAGCTCTTTGTTTCAAATACGTTTCCGCAGTGCGTACAGGTCACGCGGATGCGTCCCTTTCCGCGCGGCACGCGCAAACGCTGCGCGCATTGCGGGCAGATGAAATACTTATATTGCTTGATCTCGCTCCACGTCGGGTTCTTGCGAACCTTTTTCGCGCGCCGAGCATGCGCCGTGCCGCCGCCCGCTTTTTGACCGCGAAACGTGGTTTGGAACCATGTTTTGATCGCCGTGACGACGGTAAGGTACTTCATGTTCTCCTGATTGCGTTTCTGCGTATTCTTCGAGAACATCCGAAGCACGACGAGAATCAGCAGGATTGCGGCGACGCCGGAGCAAATCATGCGCACAATCCGCATCTGCGAAAACACGAGCGAACCCAGAATCGAGAGCACGAGACCCGTAATCAGCAGCATGCGGTTGAGGTCGTCCAGCATGCGCCCCCGTTGTTCAAACATAAGAATTCCTCCTTGATGATCCAATCCAGAGCTCCGCCGTGATCGGCAAAAGCGTCCGCGTCCGGGTGCTTTCTTCGTTTTTCCGTTCGACCCGCGCTCCCGTAAGCGCCTCCGTAAGCGATTCGGGCCAAACAAACGGCGTTTCGGCGTCCGGGCCCTCGCTTAACTTGTTCGGGGCAAAGCGGATCGTCTGCTCGCGCTCGCTCCGGTTTATCAGCAATAGGGCGCAGCTCGATCCGTCGGGCAGATACCGCGCGATGGCGAATGCGTCCGCAGAAAGCGCGCCCATGCGGCAAAGCCCGTGCCTGAGCGCCGCGGTGTCGCGCCGCGCGCCGAGCAGCCGTTTGTATATCGTCATCGTCTCCGCATCCTCGTTTCCCCATGGATACGTTCCGCGGTTGAACGGATCGGACATACCCGTCATGCCCGCCTCGTCTCCATAGTAAACGCACGGCACGCCCGGAAGCGCAGCCTGCACGGCGACGGCAAGCGCAAGCCGCTTTTTGCCGAGCGCGGCGTCCTTTTCGGACGGGCGATAGAGGCGCTGCCTTTCGCGCGAAAGCGCCCTGCGATCGGGCGCGCCCGCAAGCGCGGTCAAGATGCGCACGGTGTCATGCGAGGAGAGCAGGTTGAGGCAAGCCTCGTAAAACGGGCGCGGATAATGCTCCCGCAGGAGCGCAAGCGAATGGTAAAACGCATACGCGTCGCTTTTGCCCGTCAAAAACGCGACAACCGCGTCCAAGAACGGATAGTTCATGGCGCTGTCCAGCTCGTCGCCCGAAACATAGCCGCGCCTGCCCGAATTCCCGTACTTGTTGGAGCAATCGTCCCAAACCTCGCCCAAAAGCACCGCCGACGGGTCGTTTTGCTTGACGCGCGCGCGCAGCTTCCGAATAAACGAATCAGGCAACTCGTCCGCAACGTCCAGCCGCCAATCCACGGCTCCGCGCTCCGCCCAATGGCAAAGAACGCCCGTTTCGCCAAGGATGAATGCCTCATAGGAGGGATTCGTCTCGCATACGTTCGGCAGGCTGTCAAAGCCCCACCAGCAATCGTATGTCTTCCCGTCGTCCGAAAACGAATACCAATCGCGGTAAGGCGAAGCCTCGCTTTCAAACGCGCCCACGTCGGCATAGCGCGAATCCTTGTCGAAATAGCGGCTGTCCGCGCCCGTGTGCGAAAACACGCCGTCCAGCATGACGCGCATACCGCGCGCCTTCGCTGCTTCGCACAGCGCCCGAAAATCGTCGTCGCTGCCGAGGATCGGGTCGATTTTCAGATAGTCCGCCGTGTTGTAGCGATGGTTGCTCGCCGACTCGAACATGGGGTTGCAGTAAATTGTCGTTACGCCGAGCGAATGCAAATCATCCAGCTTCTCGATGATGCCGTTGACGTCGCCGCCGAAAAAGTCGTCGGGGTCGTAATCCGTCTTGCCGGGCGACGGCATAAAGCAAACCTCGTCCGACCAGCGGTCATGAATGCGCAAAAATCGTCCGAGCGACGTATGGTACTGCGCGCGCGCGCGAAAATCCTCCCAGCTGCTGCGCTTGAACCGGTCGGGGAAAATCTGATAAACGACGCCCTCGCGCCAATGCTGCGGCGTTTCAAACGCGCCGTCGTACACCGTGATCTGGTAAGCGCGCGGTTCGCCGAGCGAAAGCGCGCCCTCGCCGCCGTCCGCACCGTAAAAAAGCGTTTGCTCGTCCGCCGTGACGAGCCGAAAGCTGTACCAAACCAGGCAGGGGGTCGTCGGCAGCGCAATGGACAGAGATACGCGGTCGCCCTGACGCTGCATATCCAAACAGCGCTCCGTCCCGTCCTCATAATAGAGGCGCAGGGAGACGCAAACAGACGCGTCGGGGCAGTCCGCCTCGAGATGTACGACGTCGCCGCATATTGCCGCGCCCTGCGGGCGGCGATACGACAGCAGGCGTGAATGGTGCCGAAATTGAATCATAGCCTCATTTTACCAAAGCGCCGAGCGCCTGTGCGGAGTATGGTATAAAATTTGCACGGTTTTCACATTTTTTGCGCATTCGCGGGGGTGTGTATCCCTCTTTCTTGCATCGGCGGCGAAAGCGAAACGGAGGTCGCCACAAAGCGTCGTTCGGGTTGGCGTCTTCGCTCCGTTTCCAAGCGCATGAAAAGATCGGTTCCGTTCCGTCTCCCCTTACATCGGCTTGCGCAAAACAATATCCGACACGGATTTATAGATGCAGCCGCTCGGAACCGTGCCGCGCACGCGCGAAAGGGGATACACCGAAGCGTTCGCGCCGACGATCGTGCCGGGGCAGAGGACGCTGTTGCAGCCGATTTCCGCATGATCGCCCAAAATCGCGCCGAACTTCTTGAGCCCCGTTTCGATCGTTTCTGCGCCATGCACGGCAACGGGCGTTTTATCGCTTTTCACGTTGGAGCAGATCGAGCCCGCGCCCATATGCGCGTAAGCGCCGAGTATGCTGTCCCCGACATAGTTATAGTGCGGAACCTGCACCTTGTCGAACAGGATGCAGTTTTTCAGCTCCGTCGAATTGCCGATCACGCAGCCCTTGCCCACGAGCGCGCTGCCGCGGATAAACGCGCAATGCCGCACCTCGGTTTCCGCGCCGATGATCGCCGGGCCGGCAATATATGCGGACGGAAACACCTTTGCGGTCTTGTGAATCCAAACGTCCGCCTGCGGATGATCGTATTCGTCTGCGGGAAGCGTTTCGCCAAGCTCCAGAATAAACGCCTTGATGCGCGGCAAAATCTCCCATGGATAGGTCGTTTCCGTAAACAGCCGCGCCGCCTCCGTGCGGGAAAGATCCGAAAACAGTTCCGTATTTTTCATGATAACGCCATACCTTCCTTGTTGTTACGGCGGGTTCGCGAAAAGAAGAAACAAGCTCGCCGTTATTTGATGGGGTTTTTCAGCCCTGCCCCTTTGCCTCGGCAGCGTTCGAAGCAAGCTCGCGGAAGCGCGTATACTCGCCCTGCCACGCCAAAGAGACGATCCCCGTCGGGCCGTGGCGATGCTTTGCGATGATTACCTGGCTGGTGTTGTCGCCCGCCTCATGCTCGGGCGTGTCGGGATACGCGGCGGGCCGATACAGCAGTATGACCATATCCGCGTCCTGCTCGATGGAGCCGCTCTCGCGCAGGTCGGAGATCAGCGGCGTATGCGGCTGGCGTGTTTCGGGGCCGCGGTTGAGCTGCGACAAAAGCAGGATCGGAACCTCCAATTCGCGCGCAAGCAGCTTAAACTGACGCGTGATCTCGGATATTTCCTGCATACGGTTGTCGCTTCGCTTGCCCGTTCCGGCGGACTGCATAAGCTGCATATAGTCGATAACGATCATGTCCAGCCCGAAGCGCGCTTTCAGCCTGCGGCACTTGGAGCGAACGGTCGGAACGGTTGCGCCGCCCGAATCGTCGATGTAGATCTTCGCGTTGCTCATCGGCTCCATGACCTCGAGGAGCTGACCCATCTCGGTTTTGCCGACGAGCCCCTCCTTGATGCGCTGCGAGTCCACGGACGCTTCCGTGCAGAGCATGCGCATGACGAGCTGGTCGCGGCTCATCTCCAAGCTGAAAAACGCGACCGTTCGGTTGTCATGCAGCGCGGCGTATTGGGCGATGTTCAGCGCAAAGCTGGTTTTGCCCATCGCGGGACGCGCGGCGACGATGACGAGGTCGCTTTTCTGAAAGCCGTTGATCATGCGGTCAAGGCTCGTAAAGCCGCTTGCAACGCCCGTGATCTTCCCGCGGCGGCGCGCGAGCTCGCCGATTTGGTTGAACGCAATCGGCACGATCTGATCGATCGGAACGAGCGAATCGTCCGTTTTGCGCATGGAGATGTTGTAGATGCGGCGCTCTGCGGCGTCAAGCGAGTCCTCGAGGGGCTTGTCGTCGTCCATGCCGTCGCGCATGATCTCGCCGCCCGTGTGAATTAACTGCCGCTGCACGCTCTTCGCTTCTACGATTTCGATATAGTTCGTCACGTTTGCCGCAGTCGGCACGAACGTAACAAGATCGGTCAGATAGGTCAGCCCGCCCGCCTGCTCCAATAAGCCGTGCCTTTCCAGCTCCGCGGAAAGCGTAACCAAATCAACCGCGCCGCCCAGCGCGCGGATATCCCGCATGGCGGAAAAGATCGCCGTGTGCGCGGGCGTATAAAAATCCTCGGCGTGCAGCTGTTCGAGCGCGATTTCAAGCGCGTTCGCCTCGATGAGCATGCTGCCGAGCACCGAGCGCTCCGCGTCCGTGGCATGCGGCGCTCCGCCCGACGCCATGCGTTCTTCCATAGTCGCGACCTCCGATGGTTGGATTTAGCCCTGAACGACCAAGACCTTCAATATCGCAAACGTGTTCTCAAACAGGCTCACGCGGGCGGTATATTCGCCCGGCGCGCGGATCGGCTCCTTGAGCGAGATCTTTTTCCGATCCACCTCCACGCCGTGCTGCTCCATCAGAGCCGCGGCGATCTCCTTACCCGTAATCGTGCCGAACATACGCCCGTTGGCGCCCACGTTGGCGGAAAGCGTGACGGAAACGCCCTCGAGCTGCTTTGCCGTTTCGCGCGCGCTCATGCCCGCCTGATACTTCCTGTGCGCCGCTGCGCTCTTTTGTATGCTCGCCGCGTTGACCGCCGAAGCGTCCGCCGGGGACGCGAGCTTATGCGGCAAAAGATAATTGCGCGCGTATCCGTCCGACACGTTGACGATTTCGCCCTTTTTGCCCGTTCCCTTGACGTCCTGTTCCAAAAGCACCTTCATTTTGTTTTGTCCTCCCGCATGTATTCGTCTACGGCGGCACGCACGCGCGCCTCCGCCTCCTCGATATCGATCTCGCCAAGCTGCGCGCCCGCAACGGTCATATGTCCGCCGCCGCCCATGCTTTCGCAGATAACCTGCGCGTTCACGTTGCCGATCGAGCGCCCGCTTACGGCGATGGAGCCGTCCTCCCTGCCGATGACAAACGCCGCCTCGATGCCGCGGATGCCAACCAGTTCGTCCGCCGCTTTTGCCGCGATGAGCTTGGCGTTCTTCACGCCGTCCTCCACCGCGGCGACCGCAATGCCGCCTTGCATGATATCCGCGCCGCGCACGGTGTTCGCGCAGTCGCCATAGCTCTCCATATCGTCCTGAAACATCTGCTTGACCAGCGCGATATCCGCGCCGTTTCTGCGCAGGTAAGCCGCCGCGTCAAACGTCCGCGACCCGACGTTGAACGCAAAATGCTTCGTGTCCATCGTGATGCCCGCCAAAAGCGCGCCGCATACGAACGCGGACGGCCGCAGATCGTCGTCGAAATATTGCAGCAGCTCTGCGACAAGCTCGCTTGCCGAGGACGCGCGCGATTCGAGAAAATGCAGCGTCGCATTCTCGATTCGGTCCGCATTTCTGCGATGGTGATCGATCAGCACCAGGCGCGAAACCTGCGTGAGAAGCTGCGGCGCGGCGACGATGGACGCGCGCTGCGTATCCACGACGACCAGCACGCTGTTCGGGCGAATCAGGCGCTCCGCCTGCTCGGGCGTAACGACCGCGTCCGCGTATGCGCGATCCTGCTGCATCATCTCCATCGCGCGCTCGATGGTGGAATTGTTTTCGGGCAGGATGATATACGCGCGCGAGCCGATCGACCGCGCGCAGGTAAAAACACCCAACGCCGCGCCGAGGCAATCCATGTCGGCGCGTTCGTGCCCCATGATGAACACGTCGCCCGCGTTCTCGAAAAGCTGCCGAAGGGCCTTGCTGAACAGACGCATCTTGACGCGGGACTGCATCGCCTCAACCTGCCGCTTTCCGCCGTAAAACGTATAGTTTGCTCCGCGCTTGACGACCGCCTGATCGCCGCCGCGCCCGAGCGCAAGCTCCATCGCCTGCCGCGCGCTCTCGTCGGAAAGCGTGATGCGATCCGCCGCGCCGATGGAGATCGACAGCGAGACCGCCATGCTCGTGCCCGTATCGATGCCGTGCGCGCGCTCCAATATGGGGAAGCGCACGTTTTCCATCTCAACGAGATGCTTCGCCTCGAACACGAGGACAAACCGCCCGCTTTCATAGCGCCGATAGATGCCGTCGATGGATTTCGTCAGATCGGAGACCATTTTTTCAACGTCCGTGAGCACGCTCGTTCGGTGAAACTGCTGGTTGGCGGCAAGCTCCTCGAAATTATCGATGTAGATCAGCGCGACGTAGGGCATTTGTTCTTCAAACAAGCGCTGATAATGCGCCGCCTCGGTTCGATCCAGCCAGTATTGAAACACGATTGCGCGTCCGTCCGCGCTGCGCCGAACGGGAATCGTCATAACCTGATACTCGCCGCCCGAGATGGCAAGCGGCGCCGCCGCAACCGTCGCGCTTGCGTCAAACTGCGGCTGGATGCGGCGAATGTCCCAGTCGGCAAAAATCTTTTTGAAGATCTCGTTGCGCCAAACGATCCGTCCGCGCTCATCCACCATCGCGCACGGTACGTTTACCTGCCGAATCAGCTTTGCGGCGATGGATGCGTTCTCCTCGAACACGGCGTCCATAACGCGCGTGCGCTCCTTTTCGCGGCGGCGGGACACCGCGTCGGAGCAAAGCAGCACGATAACGCATACGCCAAACAACGCGGCTGCGACCATCATGCGATGCGGCGCGAACCAATCGGAAAACAGAACGGCAAGGCACAAGAGCGTCATCACAACCGCGGACGGAATCAAGCAGGCTCCGTTTTTCTTCATCCTTGCTCCTTTCTGTCAACCCAAGCGCGCGCGGCGCAAGGTCGGTTGGATCGCCGCCTCTAAATCGCGGCGCGGGGCGGCGTCGAAGCGCGCGTGCGCAGGCGGAAGATCTGTTCCATACAGCCCGTCAGCATGAGCGGCGTTTGCAAAACAGAGAATAAAACAACAATCGCCGTATAGACCAGCGTCCGTTTGAGCGTCAGGCTGCGCGGATTGCGGCAGAGGAAGAAATCCACAACGCATAGCCCTTGCAGCATGAGCGGCATCGCCACAAGCACGTTGACCACGCCCGTTAAGCCCTCGGCGTAGCCCCAGCCCGTCCATTCGAGAACCAGCGAGCCGAGCAGAAGCACCAAGAGCCCGAACATCATGCTGCGCGGCATCTCCCAGAAGCGGAACGCGCGCATGGGCGCAAGCGTCCCCTTTGGGCGCCTCTGCGCAAACAGGCGGAAAAACAGCGTGCCGGAAAGCCCGATGACGCCCGCCGCCGCGCAAAGCGCCGGAACGACGTAGGACGAAATGCTTGCACAAAGCGCGTCGAGATAGCCATCCAGCATGGTAAGCGCTTCGGCGGGAAGCCCTTCCATCGCATGCAGGGCGGACTGATACGCTTTTATGATCTCGTTTGCGTAGGTCTGCACCGTTTCAAACGCGCCCGTACCCGCAACCACGCCCGGCATACAGACGACGCCGTACAGCCCAAGCAGCGCCGCGCCCGCCGCGCAAAGCGCCGTGTTTCCGTTGCCGAGCTTGCGCGTTTGCATCAGCAGGATCACCGCGCCCGTGCCCACGCACGCAAGGGTCATGCCCGCGGTCGCAACGGCGCCGTAAATACCATATGCAAGCGCGGCGGACGCAAGCGCAAGCGCGAGGAAGAGCCGGGGCTTCGTCCGCAAAGCCGCATATGCGCCGAGCGCAGGCGAAACGAGCAGCAGCACCGGCAGTATGGGCGTCAGCGCGCAGCAAAGCACCGCGAACGCGGCGACAAGCGGAGCGGGCATCTCCCGCTTTTGGATCGATTGGTCGGTATTTTCCATAAAGACATTTTATAGCGCAAACGGCGACGCGTCAAGGAACGCGTTTGTCTGCGCGCAAATAATGTGTCGCTTTGCGCGTTTCGCCACGTCGCGTTATGGCAAAAGCAGCGCCCGCGCCGCCGTCTCGGCGTCCCAATCCGTGACCGCGAGCTTCTTTTGCAGGATGCGCCGAACGCTCTCGTCGATGCGCGCTTCCGTCAGCCTGCCCGCGCGATACGCATCGTGCAAGCCCGCCATAATCGCCGCCTGCAAATCGGAATCCGCGCCGCAGATGATCAGATCTCCGCCCGCAAGCACGAAACGAACCGCCGCTTCGCCCGCGTCATATTGCCTAAGCAGCCCGTTCATGCGAAAATCGTCGCTGATGACGATTCCTGAAAAGCCCATCTGTTCGCGCAAAAGCCCGGTTATGATCGCATGCGATGTGGAGGCCGCGTCGGTTTCGTCCAGCGCGGGATAGAGGATATGCGCCGTCATAATCGCGTCCACGCCCGCATCGATCGCTGCGGCAAACGGAACAAGGTCGTATGCCGCCAGATCTTCCGCGCTGCGCTTCACGATCGGCGTGCCCGTATGGGAATCCGCCGTCGTTCCGCCGTGACCCGGGAAATGCTTCGCTGCGGAAAGACAGCCGCCAGCGTGAAGCCCCTCGATCATCGCGGCGCCGATACGGGATGCGACCGCCTCGTCCGAGCTGATGATGCGCGTTTGCAGTATCGTTTTCATCGGATCCTCGGATACATCCAAAACAGGCGCGAGATCCAAATTGATCCCAACGTCGATGAGCCGCGTGCCGATCAAGAGGAACTGTTCATACGCTTTTTGCGTGTCGTCCCGCCGCCCCAGCGTGCGCGCGGAGGAAAGGCTCGGCCGCCAGCGAAAGCGCACAACGCTGCCGCCCTCCACGTCTATGGCGATCAACGGCGGAACCACCTGCGCAATATGCGACCTGACGTTGTTTGTCAGCTTTTGACATTGCGTAAAGCCGCCGTCACCGTTTGTATTTTTGATGTTTGCGCCGTACAGAATCGCGTTCCCCACATGATAGCGCTCCATCAGGTCGGAAAACGCGTCGGAAACGCTTTGCGTGCCCGAAAAGCCGAACATGACGAGCTGACCCAGCTTATCCTCGATCGGCATGCTTTGCAGATAGATTTCCGCCCATTCCTCCGCCGTTTGGGGTTCGGGCGTTGCCGTCGGCGCGGGAGTTTCGATGGACGCGGGGGTTGCGTTCGGCAAATCGGCGGCGGGTGAAAGCGACGGGCGCGGCGGCTCCGCTTCGACGGGCGGTTTATCCGCGGGCGCGAACCGCACGCCGAGGAAAACGCCCGTTAAGCAGCAAGCAACCGCCAAAGCGATCAAAATCCATTTGAACGAATCTCGAAACAAGCGCCGTTCTCCCGCCGCAGCGCCGCGCGCCGCTTTTTTCTATATTATATCGTCGGAGGTACGCAAAGTAAACCGTGTCCGCCTGTCAAAAAAGTCCTTTTGGGCTTCGGGCAGCTCTCTCTGTTGCCGCGCCCATCATAGAGGAGGATCGCACGATATTCAGGGCTTTATGGGCAAGTCGACGTCTCCGTGCAAGCACTTTTTCGTATAAAGCGCTCCCAGCTTTTGAACGATTTTCAGCGCGAGAATCACGGCGTCGGTGTACGTCTCGTCGTCGGGTTCGCGTTTGCCGTTCATTTTTTGTACGGCTCCAAGCTGCGCATAAGCTGTTCCGCGAATCCTTTTGCGACCTTCTCCGGCCCAAGAATTCGAGCCGACGTGCCAAGGCCGAATACCCACGCATAGAACTGCGGGCTGACCGCAACGGGTGCGCGGATGCGAAAGTGCTCCGCGTCCGATCGCGTAATGGCGGCGTCCTTTCCGAAACGATCCAGCACGACGCCCACCAAACGGTTTTCAAACTCCAAGTCCACGCGAACCTCTTCGCCTCCGTACATGGAGAAATTGCGTTTGGAATAAACGCTCATGTCGTGTGCGGCAAACGCTTCTTTTCCGTCGCGTTCCGCGTCCGCTACCGCGATGCGTTCCATTCGGTCTACGCGATAATGCTTGATGAACCCTGCTGCGCTGTCAAAGCCGATCAGATAGTAGTTTTCGTTATCCCACATCAGGGCAAACGGGCTGATTTGGTATAATTGTCCGTCGTGGCGGTAGGATTTCTTTTTGTCGGGCGTGTATTCGAAATATCGGAACGTAATCTGTTTGTCGCTCGCGATGCCGTTATGAATGGCGTCCACGTTGTAATAGATGGACTCGTTCATGTGCTTGATGCGCCCGGAAACGTATACCTGTCGCTGCATGAGCCGGGCCTCGTAGGCGCTGCACAGCTTTTCCAGCTTCTTGATGAGCTGCAGCGTCTTTTTCTCCGTAATGAACTGGCTTGCCTGCACGCTGTCCACCAGCAGCCTCAACTCGGGAAGCTCGAAATCCCGACTGGCGATGTAGTAGCCGCCGGGTTTTGACTTCGTCGTTTTGATATCGAGCCCGAACCGGCGCAGCGACTCTATGTCGTCATAGACGCTTTTGCGTTCGGCGGAGATGTCGTTTGTGGCAAGGTCCTTTATGATCTGCTCCATGGAGATCGGATGGGTCTCATCCGTTTTTTCCAGCAGTATCTGCATCAAATACAAAAGCTTGAGCTTTTGATTCTGAGATCTGGGCATATCTTTCCTCGGCGGCTTATAAAGCGGAAGCATTAATACTCTATTATAAGGATGCCTTTCAAAGATGTCGTTATTCTCCCGCTGGCGAACATAGCATTAAAGAAATCACACACCTTAGAATAATCATACCTATTGCTATAACTTTGTCTAACCGCAATACACAAATATTCAACATCCAGCATCATACAGGCCTGGAAAAAGTCTTTAAGAAATTGGTTATTTACAACCGCACGTCCTGCTTCGACCTCGATAACAGTTTTATCTGATTCAGAATACCCGTCCGCTTCAAAAGCTAACTCCACTTTCCCTCGTTCACCAAATAGAACTGGTATACGAATCTTGTCATCGTTACGTTTGCTTTTTTCAACAGTATATCCGATCTCCTCAGGTCCACCCCGTATCGTTTTCAAAACTTCATTCCTCTCTAACATGTGAGCATCAGATGAAATCAAAGGATAGTTCTTTTCGAAAACATCAATTATCTTATTAAGCGACGGGGTGATTCCCCTGTTGCGAGGGAAAAAGCTCCAACAAATCATGATGCTCTCCTTCTCTCGTCTTTTGGTTCGACCAGTATATGTGCGTATGGGGTGGTGCGCTTTTCATCTATGCTTTTACTGTACCATATAACGTACTGATCATCAATATCCCTTATCCGCCAAAAGCCAGCGCGCACAGAGCAAGTGGGGATATGCTTTGTTGCGATGCAACGTGTGGTATATTTCAATCCACGCTCCCCGCGGGGGGAGCGACAAACACGGTTCGTTTCGAGGTGAGATATGATCGAATTTCAATCCACGCTCCCCGCGGGGGGAGCGACCGACTTATGGAGCGGATAATTGCGGTGCAGATTGATTTCAATCCACGCTCCCCGCGGGGGGAGCGACTGTCTCCGCGATGGCTGCGCGCTTTAATCGTACTATTTCAATCCACGCTCCCCGCGGGGGGAGCGACCAGATATTTTCCTTTTTGCTTCCCGGTGTGGTTATTTCAATCCACGCTCCCCGCGGGGGGAGCGACCTCACGAC